>NZ_CP117031.1 GCF_028551255.1 Vibrio tubiashii
TTGGTTATTGTTTTAGGGGCGTTAGCAATATATCAGTATGGGGAAGGTTACTATAAACCAGGCAATATTAGTGGACTAAACGAGAATTTACAAGGTCAGTGGGACTGCCAATTCTATAGAGGGGCGAGCGGCGGTAAGGCCAACATTAAAATAAATTTAGAAGATGATAAGAAATACACATTAAAGTTTTCGATAACCGTTTATGGAAATAATTCAGGAAATCAAATTTACATCTTGGATGAATATGGGGAATATAATCTAGACAAAGATGAATTGATCTTGAATCAGAAGGGTTGTGAGTTTGAAAAAGTAAGTTCTAATAAAGATGACGCCGTTTACCAGGCTTTACTTTCTCGTTGTGAAGAGCCGACGGTAGATCAATTTAAAATACTAGATTTTACAGACTCACAGCTTTCAATGACACAGAATTTTTCCGAGAAGTATCAGTGTAAAAAAATAAACTGACGCTTAAGTTAACGAATGAGTTTTTCAGTATCGGTAGGGTTAAATATGATCGCTGCTGTTCATATGCGATCTTTTAATCCAATTTAAAATGTAAATCATACTATAAGAGTATAACTATGAAAAAAGTAGAATGCAGTAAAATTACGGTTTTAGACCCAAGCGATACCCAGCATGTGGTTGGTGGCATGAGTATCTCTGACGCGGCGAACACCGCATTTGGTGGTGATAAAGGCTGTGGTTCCGGTGCTCGCGATGCACGAGACGGCAAAATGAGTACCGATATGAATCATTCAGGTGGCTGCGGTTCGGAAGCGGGTAAAAACCGAGGCGGCGGTGGTCGTGGAGGTAGCAGTCGCGTTATTTGTACTCACTTCTATCGTAAAGGAATGCTTGATGCTGAAGTTTGGCGCGCGGACCTTCAGTACACGCAGAACCATCTGTCAGAGACTACCGTACGTGGCTACCATTACTGGGCAATTCCGTACGTAGAGTTGATGCGCAAGAGTCCTCTGGCTGAAAAAATCATGTACCCAATCGCCAAGTATCGAGCGATCGAATTGGCTTACCAAATGAAGATTGTGGAAAAAGGCTCCCTGCGTGGTAAAGCTGTACGTTTAGTCGTGGAGCCTGCTTGTTTCCTCATCGGCTGTGTGTGTAAACAAAAAGATTGGCAAGCACTTTGGCAGAAATAGTGATTTCTGGGCATAGCCACTGGGAACGCTAAGATCAGGTGAAGATTTTAATTCTTCATCCATTTCGGTAAGGGAAGGACGACGATGGTCTTTCCCTTTTTTAAAAGAGACGCGAATGATCTTTCGAAAAGAAGCAATTGAGGCTAAGAAAAATCGTCTCACTGGAAAAATCATTATTCATCAACGGCTGTCGAGCTACCCTTTACATCTGCTTATCTTCGTTACGTTTCTGGCTGTCATTGTTTACCTTTCTCAGTGCAGTTACTCTCGAAAAGAAACCGTGAAAGGGTACTTATTACCCTCCAAAGGTGTTATCAAGGTTGTGTCTGGTCGAAAAGGGGTCTTAGTTCGTTTACTCGTTCAGGAAGGCAGCAACGTAGTCAGTAACCAACCCATTGCTAAGATCAGAGACAGTCAGGGGATGACCGGAGGGGTCGACGTTTCCATGGCACTGAAAAATGAGCTGCAACAGCAACGTCAAGCGCTTCAGTCAGAGTTGAGTATTCAAACTGCAATCTTTGACAAAGAAGAACGTCGAATCGACACACAATTGACGCAAAGAAACCGGAGTCTCAACGCGATTAGAAAAGCAAAGGCCACGAGTTTGTTGCGCTTAGAGCTCAAAGAACAGCAATACGAAAAGAATAAAAGCCTTCACCACAAAGGCTACCTATCGTCGACAGAACTGGCGGTAGTTCATGAGGAGTACCTAGAAGCATTGGAGTCGTATGATAGACTGGAAAAGGAGTTGGCATCGGTACTGGTCGAGATTGACGCGCTTAAGTCCGCTAAAATCTTGCTTCCGGAACAAAGGTTTCTAAAGAAGACGACCATACAAAGAGAAATTTCCCAGCTAGAGACCCAGCAGATCGAACTCGACAACGATTACGAGTTTATTATTACCGCTCCAGAGTCTGGCATGGTCACCGCGATTCAGCCCTCTGTGGGATCTTATCTTACCACCGACACCATTATACTAAGTATCATTCCTCAAAACTCGCCGTTGGAAATGGAGCTACTATTGCCTACGCGCTCCGCAGGTTTCGTCCAACTGGGTGACGAAGTCAGGATTCGGTTCGACGCATTTCCTTATCAGAAGTTCGGATTGGTTAAAGGGCAGGTCACGAATATTGATCAAGCGTTAGTGCTGCCTAGCGATAAAGTGTTTCCGATTAAAACTACGGAAGCGATGTATCGTGTGAGAGCAACATTAGCGACCCAAGCGATAGGGGCGTATGGAAAACAGTTCCCACTTAAAGTCGGTATGATCGCTGAAGCCGATATTATCCAAGAAAAACGTAGCCTACTTGAATGGCTGTTGGACCCGATCTATGCAATCAAAGGAAAGCTCGGATAGTCATGCTTAATCTACCCAAATCTGCTGTTAAATCGCTTAACCCCACGGAACTACTGTCGTTCTCATCTCTCAAATCGGTTCCCCTAATTACTCAGTCAGAAATGTCTGAATGTGGACTGGCCTGTTTAGCGATGATTTGCTCGTACTACGGGTTCAAGGTGGATATCGCGTCGTTGAGAAAGCACACTTTGTCGGCGACGCAAGGAATGAGCTTGAAAGACATTATGGATATTGGAAGCGAGCTGCAGCTGTCTTCACGTGCCGTAAAGTGTGATTTAGAAGATCTTCGCCACCTTTCTACTCCCTGTATACTTCACTGGGATTTGGATCATTTCGTTGTTTTGACCAAGGTGACCAGAAACGCTGTGATTGTCAATGATCCAGCTGTAGGAAAGCGAAAGCTGGGTCTCGAAGAAGTAAGCAAGAGCTTCACTGGTGTAGCGTTAGAGCTTACACCGAGTGCAAGCTTCAAGAAGAAAGATAGTCAGGTGACGATGAAAATCTCTCAATTGTGGGAGAGAATAGAGGGATTCAAGCGAGCATTGGTATCGCTTGTTTGTTTGTCTGTGGTGATGCAATTTGCCGCGCTGATTTCCCCGTATTATATGCAGTGGGTCATTGATTCGGTGCTGCTAAGCAATGACCAACCGTTGCTCCTAGTGTTGGCGATTGGCTTTATGTTGCTGTTGTTTGTTCAGGTGTCTGTCAGTACGTTAAGAAGCTGGTTTATTCTCAAATTTAATAGCATGATGAGCATACAGATGGGCGCCAATTTATTTCATCATCTCTTGCGGTTGCCTATTAGCTACTTTGAACGACGCCATATTGGCGATATCGTTTCTCGCTTTGGTTCCATCGCTTCTATTCGAAATATGCTCACAACTGGGTTGGTCGAGTCGCTTATTGACGGCCTGATGGCCGTCGTTGTTGTCGTCATGATGTTTCTTTACAACGTAAAACTCGCGGCCATCGTTATTGCGGTTGTAGCGACGTCTTATGCGGTACAGCTTGCTTTCTACTACCCGAACCGTCGGTTAACTGCGGAACTGATCCTCGTGTCAGCAAAAGAAGATTCTAATTTCTTAGAAACGTTGCGAGCCATGCAAACGATCAAGTTATTTAGCAATGAAACAAACCGGCAAAACATGTGGCTGAACCGGTTTGCTGAAGTCGTTAACGCGGAGATAAAGTTAGGCCGTATTCAAATCGCTGAGTCCCATGTGAACAAGTTGTTGTTTGGTGTTGAAAACATCCTCGTCGTCTATTTTGGCGCTCTAGCTGTAATGGAAGCTCAGTTGACCGTTGGGATGTTAATCGCTTTTATTGCATACAAGACGCAATTTACTACCAGTATGACGAACTTCATTGATAAATTGTTTTCATTTAAATTGCTCGAACTGCATTTAGAAAGATTATCGGATATTGTGTTTGAAGCGCGTGAAATCGTCCCTTCCTCAGCGGTCTTACCGAAGCAGTTATCCGGTCACATTTGCTTTGACAATGTCAGCTTCCGATATGCAGACAATTTAGATTGGGTGTTACATAAGGTGTCGTTTGAGGTGATGCCTGGTGAAAGCGTGGCATTAGTCGGTCCTTCAGGCTCAGGAAAAACAACGATTATGAAGCTATTGTTGGGGATCTTGACTGTCGATGAAGGGAGCATATATGTTGATGGGGTGAAGATTAGCGATGTTGCCTTGCCTGACTATCGCAGCCGATTTGGTAGTGTCATGCAAGACGACGCCCTGTTTTCTGGAACTCTATGCGAAAACATTACCATGTTTGAGTCTGATTATGATTTTGAACGTCTAGAACAAAGCTGTTTACAAGCCAACATACTGGATGACATTAAGAAACTACCGCTGGGCTTTCATTCTTTAGTTGGCGACATGGGAAATAGCTTCTCTGGGGGGCAATTGCAACGGATCTTCCTTGCTCGCGCCTTATATAAACAGCCACAAGTACTGTGTTTAGATGAAGCAACGAGTCACTTAGACGCAGACAATGAACATCAAATTAACTTTAACATACGCCAGATGAATATGACTCGATTGATCATTGCTCACCGAAAAGAGACGATTGCAACAGCCGACCGCGTGATCAGATTGTAACCGCATCTGTGTCCTTGGGTGAGTGCTAACCTAGGCCAAAGAGTAGGCTTAGGTTAGCTTCAGGTTATCGTGAGCTCTTCGTTAGTAAGAAAAACACAAACAAACCGCCAACCGATGTGGTCACAATACCCAGAGGCAGCTCTTGAGGCGTTAAAATAATCCGAGCGACTAAATCACTGCCGAGGAGAATGAGGCTCCCGAGTAATGCAGATAGGAGAATTAGCTTTTTGTGCAGTGCGCCCGTCAGTGTCCTTGCAATATGCGGCACCATAAGGCCAATAAAGCCAATGATACCAGTCAAGGAAACAAAAATCGCCGTGCTGAAGGCGCAAATGACAAAAGTTAGATTTCTCAACTTAATAGGGTCGACTCCAAGCGTGTAGGCGGTCTGTTCTCCTGCGAGTAGAGCATCAAAATTGCGGTGATGATAGAGGGCATAGCCAAACACGGCAATAAATCCGAGGAATGCCAACCATAGGTTATCCCACCGAGCAAGACCTAAGCCCCCTAATGACCAAAACAATACCGAGTGAGCGGCTCGTTGATCTCCAGAAAAAATCAAATAATTGGTTAACGCGGTAAAGATAAAAGAGACGGCCAGTCCAGCAAGAATAAGTTTCTCTGGTCCTGAATCGGACATTTGCCTCACCAGTGCAATGACAAGTGCGGATGCGGTCATTCCGCCAATAAAAGCCGCAGCAGGCAGTGTCCAGATACCCAGTAAGTTGCTGCCAATGGTGATTACAGCGACCGCGCCAGCTGCGGCCCCCGCGCTTAAACCGAATAAAAAGGGGTCTGCCAAATCATTACGTGTCGTGGTTTGCAGCAAAACACCGACGATACCAAGACCTGCACCTACCATCATTGCCAACAGGGCCCGAGGAAGACGTAAGTCAATGACGATGCTATAGACTGGGCCGAGGTGATTTTCTCCTTGGTAGAACCACAGAAGAAATGCATCGCCCACGGCGCGAAGCGGAATTGTTGTCGAGCCCTGGAGCACAGACAGCGCGGTTAACGCTATCAACGCACACAGTCCAACAATGATGCCACTTTGCATTCGCGTTGTACTGGTCATTAGTCTAAAAACGCTCAGGGTGGATAGCTTTAGCAAGTTTCGCTATCACATCGATATTTGCAGGGCCTGGTGTGAGCTCTGCGTACCTTAGAGCAATGTAGCGCTCGTTCTTGACGGCATCTGTCTGTTTCATAGCGGGATGCTGTTTTAAAAAGTCCATCAATTTGGTCACGCCATTACCATCTTGATAATCTAACAGTAGCAAGAATTGGGGGTTTTTCATGGCGACGTTCTCCCATGCTGTGCGTCCCCAACTGGTTTGCATATCGGCCATGATATTGCGACCACCAGCGGCTTCTATCATTGGTGTTATGATGGCGTACTTCCCGGCTGTAAAGGGTTTTTCTTCCCCCGAGTCGTACAGGAACACCCGTGTTTTCGGCGCACCGTGAACCTTTAGCTGGACATCATTCAGTTGTGACTTCCACCGCTTCACCAGGGAAGCCGCCTGTGTTTGTTTATTAAAAATCTTACCTAGACGCATGACATCGTCAAATAGGAGATCCATGGTGACTTGTGATTTTTGTTTGTCTAAGTGAACACAACTCTCACTGAGGACCAAGGTGTTGATGTTTTTTTTTGCTAGCGTATCTGGGGTGACCTCTCCGCCGGGCTTCATGCCGTAATACCATCCTGCGAAGAAAAGGTCTGGTTCGGCTGCAAGCAAGTTTTCCATCGTTGGGTATTTGGGCGCGAGCTCCGGAATATCTCCTCGCATTTTTTCAAACTCGGGACCTGTTTTATACCAACCAGTGATGCCCGTTAAACCTACAATGCGGTCTTGTAAGTCGAGAGCGAAGGCCATTTCCGCCATATTAATGTCATGGACCACCATACGCTTAGGCGGTGTTTTGAAACTAATCGATTTGCCACAGTTTTCCACTGTAACGCTTGCGTAGGAGGTGACGGATGCAAAAAGAAATCCGAAAAGCAGTATTTTTTTCATATAGTTTCCGTTGATTGAACGTTTCTAAGTAATGGGATATCGAGACAGAGTAGCGAGCGGTGTTCTCGTGGGTGCTGAAAATGATGCAATTCGACGCCAAAGACACTGTCGACTAATGAAGACGTGAGTACGGTCTGTGGCGGTCCAAAAGCGCGAAGTCGCGCACTTTCAAGCACCAATAGTTGGTCGCACATTTGTGCCGCAAGTGATAGCTCGTGCAACACGGTGACGGTGGTGAGTCCCAAATTCACAATGCATGAGAGAACCTCACCTTTTGCTTTTGGATCTAAATGATTGGTTGGCTCATCTAGTAGAAGTACCTCAGGTTCTTGACATAAACTTCTTGCGATATGCGCTTTCTGCCGTTCGCCACCAGAAAGTTGATGCATGGCTTTGTTCGATAACTGTTGCAGGTTCATGGTTGTTAGTGCTTGTTCAACACTCGTGTTGATGGCTTCTAACGAGCGATGGCTTTCATAAGGAATGGCGCCAAGCCGTACATAATCTCTTACCGATAATCTTGGATCTGGTGTTTCATGTTGATTCACGACGGCTATTTTTGTCGCGCGCTGCCTAAGTGACAATTGACGGAGTGGGATCGCGTCATAGTGTACTTCGCCAAACGTTGGACTCAAGATACCAGCAAGTAATCTGAGTAGAGTACTTTTCCCTGAACCGTTTGGGCCGATGACGGCCAAGTTTTCACCTTTCATTAGCTCAAACGTGGCACTATCGATAATTGGCGGAGAATCACCTCGGTGGTAGCCAAGTCCTTGTACTTGAATCTTTGGCGGAACAATCACCTTGGCGTTGTCATTACCAGCTGCGATGCAATATTCGATTGACTCCTCATCAGCGTGCGGAGTAGTGGTTGAAAAATGAGTCATAGCTCATTATATCCATAATTCTATGATGATTGTAATGTTATAACATAACATTTATGGGTTTGGGAGGGATTAAATGGGTGCACCAATCATTCATGAACGAGGTCGCAAGACAAGCGCCACCTTCGTTAGAGGGTGGGCAGCCTTACATTTGCGCTACTTTGATAATACGGGACTTATGACCAGTCGAGTCGAGTGGCAGTAACTTCCTGATTAACACACTCTCCACACATTTCGTCGTATGTGTTGTGCTCGATCAGCGTAATGGATGCATAATTGTTGTGCGCCAAATGAGCGCGTGCTTGCGATAGGTTCTGGTATTTGATGAATGCGTCAGTGTTAGAGCGCAGAATTCGGCGTTCGTCTCCACGGATTTCTACCGCTAGATAACATCCGCCCTCAATTAGTTCCAATTCTAAGTCCATTGTGCTGCTCCTGAATCAAAAAAGGCCGTGTTTGGTTATTACGTCTTTTGGGGCAATTAAGACCAACGCTGGCCTAAAAAGTGGAATTGATGACATAGGAAGTCAAAGGGTCGACGACGCGGAAGTGTCTATGAGTGACAGGCTCCAGACAGTTCACCAGAGACGTTCATCTTAAATCTTTCCATTTCTTCCTATTGTCACCATAAAATGGTCTTAAATGCCTATCACGTGCGCATCGATCTTTCGTTACCATGGGGTAGATTCAGAAATTAGCCCCTCTAGTGTTACATGCAGTCAATTCCCGTAAACTTTCTCGATAAAGTTAAATTTGAAATCAATAAGCGCAATCATCCTCAATACTTCATTCAATTTTGGCAATGGGAAGGTCAATTAGACAGCCTACGTTTGCAACAGGCCCTTGATAAGGTGTATCAGCAACTTCCAAAACTCTGCCATCGATTAATGGACGAAGAGGCGAGTTATCGTTATGTACCATGTCAGTACGACAATACGTTTGTTATTAGACAGGCACGTAAATCGGCGATTGAAACCCTAAAGGCTGTGCTCGGTGCCGAGCTGGATCTGATCGTTGGTCAATCAGCCAATGCGCCTGTGATAATGCTTAAGATTGATACACCGGATGGGGCGGGTACCTTACTGTGCCTTCTGTTTAATCATGTATTTTGCGATGGGCCATCGGGCTACCTCATTAAAGAACTTTTGGTGTCGAATTATAATGGAATGCAGAGCGACTTACCTTCAGTCATAAAGAGCATTTCAGATGAAGAGTTCATTGGCCAACAAATCAACGACCGTGAGTTGTTCAACAAGCAATTGGAGGATTACCAATCGCAGTCGAGAGCGTATTTATCGGATGCGAATTCCGTGCATTTGTTCTATCGCGAAGGGGACTCAAATACGGTCAATTTTGACTATTTTGAGATCGACACTGACCACATTGTTCGAACGCCAGGGATCTCACTAAATAGTCTGATCTCGACGGCAATTGCAAAATCGATACTTGCGCTTAAGGCCTCGACCCTTAAGGGCAGCATCTCAGTTTCAGTTACTGCTAATGTACGCCAGGAAGAGAGTAAACTGCTGGGAAATTACGTGAGCGCTATCCCCGTGAAACTCGACGATTCAGATATGCGTTTGATGAGCCAGGCTTTTCAGCAACAAATTGATCGGGTGACGATGGCACCTCAGCGCATGTTACTGTCATATGCCAACTTTGCCCGTGGTTTTGCTCAAGCTTCGCCCCAACAATTGATGGAGGGGTTTCGTCTAATTAGCACCAAATCTAACTGCTATATTTCAAATTTTGGTCACTATAATCGTAACGATAACGAGGCGCTGACATTTTGTGGTACTCAGCTGGTTAAAGCGGGGGGATTTAACTTCCCACTTCAGGGGCACTATGGCTTGATATTGACATTGGTGCCCTACGGCGACAGAGTCGGGCTTGGCATTGCAGCGTCTGATTCAGTCTTAAATGCCAATGACCTCGAACAGTTTAAAGCCCTGGTGAGGCAGCAGCTTTCTTCATTACAAGTGGCTGTGTGAGACAAACGATATAACGCTATTCGCATCGAGAGATTATCAAAGTCCAACCATTGGTTTGTTATGAAAGGCGCTCTCTACTTTGGGCGTCTTTCTTCTTTTGCGCTTGCGGCAAAATGTGCTCAAGGGAATTACGAAAAAACTCCACGAACAAACGTGTACGTTTTGGTAAATGCTGGCGTTTTGGGTAGAGGATATACAAGGGTAAGATCGCGCTCGTTTGCCATTCCGGAAGGAGCTGTACAACCTGTTGCCGCTCAGTCTGCGGCAACTTTGACAGTGCAAACTCATCCAACATCGCCACGCCACACCCCTTAACCATAGCATCAACCATAGATGAAACTAAGTTTACGCTAAACCCACCAGTAAGTTTGATGTCGGCCTTTTCATTGCCAGTAGCATGGTGAAACGTCCAGTGATCTAACGTTAGGTCAGTGTTTTTGTACAGGATATGGGTAAGTGTGTGCAGTTCATTGGGGTGCGTTATTTGACCATGTTGTTTCACGTACTGCTGATGGGCATACGGCTTGCAATCAAGTGAGCCAAGGCGATGCCCAACGTAACCCTCCGGTGGAGTGTCCGTCAGAAAAAACGCCACATCGAAGCCCGCTTCGATGAGGTCAAACGGCGTTTCGGTGAAAATGACTTCGATCTTGATGTCTGGGTAAGTTCGATAAAACTCGACCAAGGGTTCCGTTAAGAGCAGTGACCCAAACGACGCTGAGGCGGCGACACGCAGTTTCCCAGCAGCGTTTTCACTGAGGCATAGCTTTTCGTTGATCACTTCCGCGCTTTCAAGCAAGTGTTTCGCTTGCTTATAGAACTCCACTCCATCGTAAGTCAGGTTGAACTGCCGAGTGGTTCGATGAATAAGTTGGACTGACAGCAGCGCCTCTAATTGCCGTAATTGTCTACTCACGTGCGCATTGGAGCAACTCAGTCTCCTTGCTGCGCCAGCAATGCTTTTTTCTTCACAAAGTGCAACGTAAATGGGGAGGTAGGGAAGCCATTTTATTTCCATATGGTAATTCTGAGTTTTTAATTTCACACAACAGGAAATAATAGGGGTTATTTACACTCTCGGCAACAAGCAGCAGAGAGTGCATGGCAATGAGGACTTTTCAAAATTGGCTAGAGAGCCAGAATCTAAAAGAACACGTAAAGAATCCGAATATCGAGGTCGGTGACTTTAGCTACTATTCCGGTTTTTACCATTCAAAATCTTTTGAAGATCAGGCCGTACGGTACTTGTTAGGTGATGCTTCTACTCAAGACGAATGGCACAGTGGCCAATTTGGTAAGGTTGATCGCTTACACATTGGTAAATTTTGCTCAATCGCTTCTGGTGCAACGTTTATGATGGCGGGAAATCAAGGTCATCGATTAGACTGGGTATCAACATTTCCATTTTCAGAAGACGTGTTTGGACAAGACGTCAAAAACGGTTTTCTAAGAGCCGGGGATACTGTTGTTGGCAATGATGTTTGGATTGGCAGTGAAGCGATGATTATGCCAGGCGCCAAAATTGGCGATGGTGCTGTGATAGGGGCGAGAGCCGTGATTTCAAAAAGCGTAGATGCCTATACCGTTGTTGTGGGTAACAATATTGTTATCAAGCAGCGGTTTGATGAGGAAACAGTAACGCTTTTGTTGGAGCTCAGATAGTGGGATTGGCCTTTAGAGCATATCCAAGGCGCAATGAAGTCGCTGTGTAGCGGACGTATCGACGAACTTGAACGTTACTATTTAGAAAACGTGAGAGGGTGAGCATATGTACGGGCGACGCAGAAAACATTAATCATTCTAACGTTGTTGGTTACTGGATTTCGGTCGCGGCTGAGTTCTTTCTCGCCGCTAAAACCGAGCACACCAGTTTATCGTTGCTAGTGGCAACACTCGTGGGGCCGGATGCTTTCACCTCGTGTTTTGGGTCGAGGCGCTTTGCACTAGACTGCCGTGCTTATCATTGACAATGAAGTGACAGGTAGCGTACATGTCTTAGCTACACGCACTTGGGGTGTGCGATCCACTCTGCTCCGCAACCGCTGAAAGGTCTGACTGCCACTCTGCACCGTGCGGCGTTGGGAGGACCGGAGTCTCAGGTAGGGTGAAGTACTCGAGACGTACTCGCCAAGCAGAGAAAACTTTAGCGGTATGTGACATGTTGATCACGCTCGATACTCGTCCATCACGGCAACCAAATTCTCCAGTGAGAAGCCTAGTTCTACCGTTAGATGCAAGGGTATCAGTTCTGCGCCCAAACAGAAGTTTATCTATGGCTGCACAGTTGATTATTGATGAGCTTCAGAGAGCACTTACTGAGTATGATTAGTCGCTCATCCACGTGTTTCCCTAACACACTTCTGTCCAGAAATGGCTGGAACTGAGACGACCCGCAGCGTAACTATTGAGCGACTTTGTCATGTGTTTCATTTCGTCATTTTAGCGTGCAACTTAGGAGTGAAAGTGCCTCTGAATACGAAAAACTGCGCGGTCAAGTCAACACCCCTAGCCCCTTCAATAGGGGCATTTTTCAACGATAATTTAGACTCTTAGCGAAAACAAAAACTGATAGGAAAATATTCTAGAAAAACGCCACTGTATTTCTAAATCTTCACTACACACCACGCTAAATGACTTCGTCATGTAAATGGTGTTCAAGTATGAGGAAATTTCTAAATATCAGTTACTTAAGATCCTTCAATGCTTGGATTTATCGATTTTCGAATTATTAAAATCAGCATTCATTCTAAGTTTTATTCTTAGTACACTTGTACTGTAAATGTACTGGTTTCGTACTAATTCTTTGCGTATCAAGGGCTAGACGTTGATGTTCTGTATTTTAGGACGTTTCCTAATAAAAAATTAGTACACTTACAGCATTGTTTTATATCCACTTGGTTGTATTGGCGCCAATTGTGTAATAGACATTAGTACACTCAGTGTTTCTCTCGTTGAGGGAGAGGACATGCGATTTAGTACATTTTTAGTACATCGAGTTGATACAGGAGTAGACGCTCATGGGTCGTCCCAATGTCATTCAAGTTCCGCTTAAGGATCTCGAACAACGCTTTTACGCGTACATGAAGAAAGAACAGATCACGAGCAATGCAGAGGCGGGGCGAAACTTGTTTGACCTCGCTTTGCGTATCTTGGAGAACGATGATGAGGGCGTCACCAACAGGCAACTGCTTGAAGAAATCTATATTCAGACGAAAAAGAGTGGGGCGGTGATTAATATGGTTCATGGCCAAACTTACGATAGGGATAAAATGAAACAGGTGGAAGTGGAAGCTGCGGAAACGAGGCGGGGAATCGTTGATGGTGTGGTGGAAAGGGTCAAAGAATGGTTAGCGAAATAAAAAAGGGAGCTGAAGCTCTCTTTTTATCGCCCTCTATCTAAGGTGAAATCTTTATCAATCTCTCCTTTTTGTGGTAGCTCATATGGGTTGTGGTTAAGAGTCTCAAAGCGTTCTTTTAATCGGTATACCTCTTTAGAACGCTCTTCTGGTAACTTACGGTCACTGCCTGAGACATCATCGTTAACGATATCTTTATGGTGATTCAACGCTGCGTTTTTCATCTCTTTTTGAATGTCTTTCCCTTCGATAAATGACAGTACCTTATTGGAGAGTGCTGATTTGATTTTATCAATGTGGTAGCCAGAGACAGTCTCTTTACTTTCCAGTGCGATGATCACCCGTTGCCTCAGTTCCTCATCAGGCATTTTGACGATGTCTTTTGGGTTATTGACTATATAAATATCAAACTCGCCGTTGGTTGCTTTCTGGATATTGAATGCCTCATAAAGCGTATTCGTAATAATGCTCGTGTTCGCCTCCTTACCATGGTGAAATTCAGTGTAGTTACCCGACTTACAACCAAGCGTTCGAGAAATGACGCCTAAGTCTGCAAGATCACCATCGCTTTGTAGATAGGTAATTTCTATTCCTTGCGTGCGCTTTTTTCTATCGTGAATATGGGTCAGCATAGCAGGGTAGGTTGACTGGGTTTCAGATGAATAGACGGCGGGATGAAACCGAATATTTCTTTTTCCTTCCGTGTTGAAATCCTTCGAATTTAAAAGTATTTCCGCAGGCGTGCCTTTTAGGGGTATCGACTGGTTCCAGTATTCTTTCGCATAACCAATAAATTTTGCCGTTCTGTCCGTCAAGGTTTGGGTTAATTGGTCGTGCGCAGGGTTCTCGCTGAGGCCACATTTGTCCTTGTCGTTTATGAGCTTGTCGGCGTGGTACAAAGCCGCCTTATAGTTTATGGCCTCTCTACTCATCAATAAATTGATTAAAGTGCCTTGCTCGCCAGTCACGTTATCTTTGAAATGCCCCCTAAACTCCCCGGTTAATTGTATCTCAGTCGTTTCTCTACCTTGCCCGAATACCATTGTATGCTTATTGGACTGGCTCTTATTCGGTGTGCCAAGCAAGTGCATCGCCAGAGATTCGGTAAATTTAGGTAGGGTTTCTTTGATGTGTTCAGAGAAGCAACGTGCATCAAATTCACCGTTGATATCGTGGTATTTGGGATTCTCCTTGGGGAGTGGGGCGTCGTTGAAGTATTGCATGATAATAGGTGTTTTCCCTTGTTGGGTTTCCAGCGCACTCGCTTTGTTGGTGTCTTGGTTGATCCATTGTTTCAGCATCGCTTTGGGGTGGTCGGAATAGATTCTGATATGTTGACTCGCCCTAGTTTGGTCGATACCTGCGCGGCGAATGTCGGTGAGCGCGCCTTTCCCTTTTACTACAGCTATCACGTGGAGATACGTTGAGCCCTGTGCCATATCGGCGGTTTTTGTGTAAGCGTAGTCCCAGTGGCCATCGCTTAACGACTTTGGGTCGAGACACAATCGTTGCCCTTCCACATTCAGTGCCTCTATCAAACCGTTGGATGCCGTGATGACGGTGTAGGTCTGGTTGGCCACAATTCCTCTCTTCTTGTCCGTGAATCGAGTCAGTATCCTTTCTCCGACGGAGATGGGTTGAACGCTGACCGCCAACACGTTGGTAAACTGGTGTGAACGGTGGCGCGGCAGAAAAGGGCTCAATTGGTTCGTTTGTGGGTCGCGTAACATCACGACGCCGTTTTCCTTATCAACGGATTCTATCGTCGCGTAATTTCCTGGTTTGGTAGAAACGGCGAGTCCTTTTTGATAGGGCAACATCGTCGAGAGCTCTGCTTTCGAAGCCCCGGTTTGACGAATGCGAAGGACGCCAATGTTTTCTGAACCTAAGGTTCTCTCTTTGATCAATCCCGTTCTGATTTGGTAAGCAATCTGATCGCGCTCGATGTTGGTGTAAGCAATGATGAGTGTGTTGTTACGCGTTTCAGGGGTTCGAGCGAGATAGTCTCGAGCAACACACCCCGGTAGCATTTGCGTCGCTTCTTCTTGGGCTTTGACCTGATCTTTGGCGTCTTCGTTGAGTGTCGAAACCACATGTTCACTTCTGTGCGTGCCTTCTTCTTGTGTGGCCTGTTGTGCCAGTTTGTCTAAGGAGCTTTCTGGTTGCTTGTCGATGATGTTATGGACCGCGCCCTGAAGCACCGCCTTCTGCTGCCTAACGATATCGGTCATAAAGGCCACTTTGAGGGCGCTTTGAGAAATGGCAAGCTCAAATGGCTTGCCCGCAGACAGGGGTTGAAGCTGCTCTTTATCCCCCAAGAAGACGGCTTTTGCGTCGGCTCTGGTGACGATATCCACAAATTCTTTCGCTTGTCGGTTGCTGACCATGGAACTTTCATCTAGGAGGAAAAGAGCATTGCTGTACTGCTGAGGCTCGATGGCCCCTCGGCGTACATCAGACAGAAGGCTTTCCAGGGTTTGGGCTTCGATGCCTTTCTGTTTGAGTTCGGAGACGGCGGCGTGGGTTGGTGCAAGACCGATGATCTGGTTCGGTGAGGTGGTGCCCGCACTCAGCGCTTGCTTGACGAGAGGCATGCCCGTTTCTAGCATGGTGGATTTCCCTGTTCCTGCTAAACCTTGGATGGCAATAAAGCGATCTTCTGTGGTGGCTATTAATGTGACACCGTCACATTGGCCTTGGGTCAGATGCGTTTGCTCAGATAAAAAGCGCCGTGTGTCGGCGGGAGTCGCGTAGGGAATGACTTGTCCTTGGCCCTTTTTCAGTGCCTCGATGATCGTGTGTTCTGTCTCGATGGCTGCCTGGGTTGTCCAACGTGTGCCATCCTGATATTCAGCCGAAAGGAGATCCGACTTTTCATTTAAGAGCTGTGCCACTTCTTCTTTTGTCACCGCTTGCCCCGCCTCTTCAAAAGCGAAGCGAACCGCTTCTTCTACCAGTTGCTTTTGCGTGAATCCGGCTTCACGTTCACTGATGTGGTGGATCGCAAAACTCACCGCGCGCTCGATGACAGGCAGTTCCACTGTCCGTTCTGCCAACGCCGAACAGACATCCCGCTGAATACCTACCGCCGTGTGGCGGGTAACAAAGCGGTCGTTTGTTGCTCTGGATTCTAACACCCGAGTAATGGCCGACGGTCTATGCTCCATTTTCTGCATTGCTTGCTCCGTTTTCACTTTGTTGTCGGTGTAGATATCCAGGGCTTGACCATTTTGGGATATTTCGTTGATAAGCGTGCTAGTGAAGACATAGCTTTTTCCAGAAATCATCACATGGTTTTTATCTGGTTCGAGCTGGCTGGCCCGTTGTACATACCCGTACTGAATTGGGCTGTCTCTCAGCGCTTTACTGGTTGTCTCGAGCGTTTCACCCATTGGGGTTTCTAGTGTTAAGGTGTCGCCTTTCACTTGGGAAACGGAGTAAGATGTATTGGCTTCCAGCCCAGAGGCAAAGTGACGGCCGAGTGAGACAATCGATTCTCCAACTGATAGGTTGATCGTTCCTGACTCAAAGAGCTGAGGTTTAAGCTTTTTAAATACCGCACTTTTGACATTGAATGTCTTGACCTCGCCCGTTGACTTGTCCATGAGATCGATGGTGTTGCTTTTTCGGGATAGGCCAGAAATGAGCCACTCAGATGGCTGCTTGTCTTTCCAACTTTTCACCGTCATTCCAGTACGATAGTGAGCGACCACTTCGCGTTGCGCGTCATTGAGTGAAACAGGCGTTTGGGTTTCCACGCTGATCTCGCTTCGGGCAAGCTGCCCTTGGTTCTGAAGGGTATGTCTGATCTCATGAGTCAGAGTGGTGATTTCTTTTTGTGAAGTGGCCAAGACTTGAGTGTGGGATTTGTCGGAAAGCGCGGCGTAGTGTTTGGCGATAAGGAGGGCGTCCTGTTTATGCAGTTGCACGTGCGTGCTGGTCCTTCGATGGTTCACCCATTGTGTGATTTTGACGTTGCCTTTGCTGTACAGGGTCATTGCCGAGTGTGATTTGAAACCCTGCCTCGCGGATGTTCTGTTCAGGAAAACCATTTTCGTGTTGGACTTTTTCGCTTGCTTAGTAATGGCCAGTAAATCAGTGGCGCTGAGCTTGTGCGCGTTATCGATCAGGATGACGTCCTTATTGGTAAATGGGGTGTCGCCAGATAAGAACGCTTGCAAATGGTGATGCTGTGTCGAGTTGAAGTAGTTTCTCACCCAGTCACTGACACGGTGATTTTGCGCAATGACGTTTTTCTCTCCGCGTTTTCGGTCTGCGCTGTTGGAAGAGACTAGATGGACGCGCTTTTGAGATTGCGTTCCAACATGTTGGAGGTGCGAAGCGATCGATTCAGTTGGGCCAAACACATTCACGACTTGAAACTGCTTAGTGGACGCAAGGATGTTTTGGATTTTCTGAGTACTGTTCTTGCTCAGATTTAAGTCATCAAGGGCGGTTTGGTTCGGGTGAATTCGCATGTGCTGCGAGCGACCTTCGGTTGCCGTGAGTAGGCGTGTTTCTGTTTCAATCATCGCTTGGGTGGTGTATTGCCCTTTTTTGTCTAGGCTCACCCATTCACCCTTAGCGATTTTTTCTTCAGCAGCGGCTTTAAGATCGATAGCGTTACCTTCCCCACCGATGCTGAATTCAGAGACTGCTTTTTCAATAGCGGTTTCTAGTGAGAAGGCACTTTGATACAGAACCAGATGATTAACGGTGCGGTCGAGGGTTGCGTGAAGATGGGCCCCTTTCGTTACTTGCACTTTAGCCATGGCGCCTCCGGCTTTAGCCTGAGCGACCACGTTGTGAATATCAAAGTCCGTCGCTTTGATTTCTTGTTGCCACTTGTGGTGAAGGGAGGAGCCACTGGCATAACTTTTGGGCTTGCGGGTGTTTTTTGCGATTAAGTCCCGAGTTGCCAATGAATTAAATTCCAGCTCTTGGGCTTTCTCTTCAATTTGTTGCTGGCGCTTCGAAAAGAGGGTTAGGACATTGTCAGGAACGGCGGTGATTTCAAATTGACCATTGCCTGTACCTCTGATGGTGTAGCCGGCTTGTTCAGCAAGCTTGGCGTACTGACTTTGATAAAGCATGCCGTAATATTTTTGTGAGGCATAGAGCCGTTCCGATGACCCATTAATGACTCCGTCTTTCTGGCGTAAACACGACGCAAGGGCGCGCAGTTTGCCTTCATCATCTCGCGTCATGTTCGCGGCCAGTGCGTGTGTATGCAGTTGCGGATCGTCTTCACGACTGGTTTTATGATGCACGGCGGCAAAGAGCATTTGTCCGGTGTTTTCGAAGGTTTGCTTACCTTGTTCATCGGTGCCTTTCACTTGAGCCACGTCTTTCTCCAGTTCCGAAAGTGCGAACTTCACCGCTTGATGGTGGGCATTGAGTAGACGTTCATCTCCGCCAACGAGCGCTAACAGGCTGGCCGATTTTGGGGCAGAGAAGGTGATGTCAAAGCCAGGTCGGTGTTTATCACGTTTGCCGTGAACCGTCTCTTCTCCCCAATGTCCTTGCAGGGCTTTTTCCAAAGTGGTTTGATTGATTTCTTGACCTTCCATTCCCGAGTGTCGAGCGATGGCTCCTAACCATTGGGTATTTCGGTTGTCACTATTCTCTTTAAGGTAATAATTGTCCTCATTTCCTTTTTCCAGAGAAAGGTTAGGAAGGTCGTGGTGCTTTTCTTCATTGAGATAATACTCGGCGTTTTTTTTGGGGTTAGAGAGGGCAGTAATCGATAGCATGAGAGTTCCTTAATAACCAGAAAGCTTCGAGTCAGGTTAGTGAACGGCACTCGGATCGTTGAGGGTGTCACCGTCATTGATGATGAAGAGCGTTAATTCGGGGCGTTTCCCCTTTGACAAAAGCGGCGATAGCGCGTATTTAATCGTACAATTCAATGTCATTGACTCCCCCCTTGCTGGTTGAAGCGCCGTCATTTTCCTTGTTCATTCGCTCTTGAGTGGCTGTTGATGTGGCTTGTTGGGTACTTGTATCTTGTTCTACGGTTTCGGCATCACCACGTCGGGCTTGCTTTTTGAGCCTATTGACAGTGTTCCCCTTCAGCGCCGCGTTCATTTGAGACGCTTCGACGTTCATTTCATCTTCACTGTCAAACTGTGAGGCCTGAATTGCACACAAGACCTTTTTCTCTGACTCTGGAAGTGCCATACCAGGTACTACGGTTTCGAGATAAACGGCTTTTTCATACGCTTCTAACATCCCAGGAGAGGGGGGGAATTCGCGCTTGATGAAAGGTGAGGCGATGTTCCTCATTTTGTCATAGCTCAAATCGAGTTGGGTAATGAATGAAGATCCTGGTACACGCAGATAACATTGCAAATCATCGAGCGACTGAAGCTCACTGGGAATGACAAGGCGTTGAGTGCGGGTTTCATGGCTAAGTGATACTCCGTCTCTGAGCTGGTTCGCACCGTAAGAAATGTGTTCTTTCGACAGCTCAATTTCCTGCTCGCCTAAATCCTTAGACGAGATTTCAGCCATGGCGTTTGAGGGGGAACGGAAGTAGAAACGAGTGTTCAGCAAGTCGTTCATTTCTTCCGCCGCGTTCTTACCATAGGTTTTTGTTAATTGTGCGTAGGACTGAAGGCCAATCACGTAACAACCCCCAAACTTGCGTACTTCAGCAATGATTTCCCCAAGTTCTGGAAGTTTATGCAGGCTGGGCATTTCATCTATGATCACCCAAATGCGACGATCTGGGTTTTCTGCTAACCCCAATATGGCGTTGGACGCGATGGCTAACCAACTCGAAATAAGCGGTCGCAAAGAGGCGTGTTGGCGAGCGGCACTGGATAAGAACAAAAAGCCGCGTTGGTTGTCATCTTGTATCCAGTCCGTGATCGAAAACTTTTTACGTTCAGGTTGGCCATCTTCATTTTCTCGATTGAGCCCATCAAGAAAGCGTAGGCTTTTGATGTAAGTCGCCAGAACAGATTTGATCGAAATGGCGGTTTTTTGGATCTTGTCAGAGACCAGCGACGCTGATTCGGTCCCGTGTAAGTAACTGCCGAGCTCTTCGAGTTCTGAAGTGAGTATCAGGTTGAGTAAGCGTTCGGTGGACCGCTTGTCGTCCTGGTCGTCTTGCATGCGATAGCCCGTACTCGAAAAAATGGTTCGCGCAGAATCGACCCAAAACGGATCGCCTTCACCGTGTTGCGGTATCAACGCGTTGGCCATGTTTTCAAAGTCGGGGGCTTCCTTTGCGTCACACCAAATATCCCAGTCTGGGCAGCGCTCATCAAAAGGGTTGAGGATGGTATCTTGAGACTCGTCGTAGAATTTACTGACACACGTGCAGCCTTTATCGTAAATAATGGCCTTATCACCACGCTTGCGTATCCAGCGCAGAAGTTTGCGAATGGCCACGGATTTACCCACCCCTGTTGTCCCTTTGAGACCGACGTGTTGTACTTCAAAATCGTGCTTGAATAGGGCGATGCCATCGATGACAAAATCGGACAATTTACCGTTGCCATTGCCCCGTTTTTTCTTCTCCTTAGCACGTTGCTTGAGATCCGTGCTCAGAGCTTTCGGTTCGACCAGTTGAGAGCCCCGAATGTGTTTATCTTGGCTTTTTTTCTCACCTTGAGCTTTGAAGTATCGTGTGGCCATGATGAACAGCACTAAACCGGAAAAGAAAGCGATGAGAAAATTGATTTGCACTTGATGAATAACAGAATCATATAATGTGCCTAGCTCTGTATTGTTCAATTGCAGCCCAAGCGTACTGACGTAGCGTTGGCCATTCCAGAAGGTGGTCACTTTGGCGGTTTCTTGCATGCCAAAACCCTGGTAGAGATGGTTTCGCACTGTGTAGAAGATTGCCCACCAAGCATTATCAGGCGCTCTTAACCAAGTAAGGAGTAAAGTCAAAGCGGCGACAGCATACACAAGGTATTTGCCCAGTTTAGAGTGCACCTGAAAGAACATGTGAATGGTGTGAAAGGTGATTTGTCCACCACGAGTAGCATGGTTACTTGTGTGCTGAAAACTCATAAGCGAATCCTGTCCGATGTACAATAGCGAAGAAAGCGCCAAGATAGGCGCTTTCAGGTAGGGGGAGGTTAGGTTGTTATAGACAAAAACACCTCGGAGAGAGACGAGAAACAGTACATGGAGACAAATAACTTGTTTTTAACTCGCCTCACTTTAGGTGAACGGTAGTTGCCGGAGGACAATAAAGCTTAGAACTTTGCTGCCTGTAAGCTGGTCAAGCAAATGGTTAAAGGAAACAATAATTACTGAGACTGGTTTTGGACAAACTCTTGCCAGTATTTTTCAAATTAGCAATTCATGAATAACTTTTTATAAGGCAAATTCGCTAATTAATACGTCTTCATACAGTGCGCACTTTGCGTGTTTATGTTCAATGAGACTGGTATCACCATAATTTATAGATTTATAAACTCTTTCGGTTTTGAGAGAGTGAATCATGAAGTATCACGAAATGACCAAAAATTATGTTTTTCGTGAATTTGAATGCGGGTTACCAGTAGAACAAACCGCTGAACTTTGTTTTAAAAGTGTGAGAACAATCAAGGAATGGGATAAAGGTAAAAACATCCCATAGTGAATGTAAAAGGCTCACGAGATTAGCAAAAGGGAGGGCATTATCTAGTGACACCGAATGGAACAATTTCAGTATGCATTTTAATAAACTTGAATTGCCTACAGGGCAACTAGTTAGTGCTCAAGAGGTATTAGTTGGAATTGCTCTTATAGAAATAAGATCAGAGCTAGAAATTCAGACCACAACTAAGCTACTTAAATTAGCAAGAGCTATTGCACAGATAAAGTAAAGACTCCGATAGGAGTCTTTTTTCTTAACTCATTACTTCGTCGATAAGCTCAGGGATGGTCTTAGAGATTAAAGAAAGCCCACGACTTGTGTCTGGATCGAATACTCCTAAAGAATACTCACCTGTCAAATCTGAAGTCCCTATACGTTTTTGAGCAGGCAAAAGCTCCTCTTCATAAAACTTGATTTCGCTTTTCAACCTATCCTCTTCACCACGGAAAAAACCGTTAAATGAAGGAAGGTTTTCTGATTCCATCACAAATACAGACTTAACCTGCTTCGCACTTCTAGTACCGCTAATTCTCGATATTTCAAATGCACCATCACATCCCATATAGTTGGTTGTAGGGTCGTCATATTTAAATGACAACTTGATATCCCCTTTGTAATCGGCATTTACTAACTTTGAATGATGATTTTCATCACACTGAAAACCTTGTTCGGTCAGATAGGAAATGAAATGATTTTTAACATTATCTATGATTTCAGCACGTTTCTGTGTTCTAACCTCGTTTCGCTCACCATAATATTTGTCTGACTTCTCTTTCAAATCAGCTAGTTGCTTGTTCAGTTGTAAGCTCATTATTAACTCCATTTAGTGGTGTTTATTATGCAGACTGTTGCTCTCTCTATATATGGGACTGTCTAGTCGAAACCAAGAGGAACCAAAATAAAAACCACATAATCTATAAGCTTTTTGATAAAGGTCACACATCATTTTTATCCTTACTATAAGTGTCTGAAAATTGGGTTTTAACGAACAAATTCTTAATGATATTTCTGGCATTTTTACGAGATTAATATGGGATAAAAGTCTAAATTCCTATGCAACATACAGAGTATTATATCGCTCCCAATACAACTATACACTGGAGCTATAAATGGGGTACGAAGTAGATTTTCATGCTGTCGGGGAACAGTCAAAAAGCGGTGATGCAATTTCAATGCGGATTACGGACGACTTTGGCCAGTCAGTAATAGTAATTGATGGTGGATATAAAGATGACGGTAAAGTGTTAGCGGCTCATATTGAGAAACACTATGGCACTAATATCGTTGATCTCATGATATCAACACACCCTGACTCCGATCATATAAATGGCCTGTTCCACATCATAGAAAACTTAGAGGTTAAAAAACTCTTAATTTCCAAACCGTGGGAATTCGACAACCTTTCTGAACACTTTAGTGATGGGAGATTCACCGACAATAGTCTGGGAGACAAAATCGCAGAATCGCTAAATAAAGCTGTAGATCTAGTTAGCCTAGCAGAAAAGAATGACGTAGAAGTAATTACTCCAAGGGCAGGAATGAACTTTATGTTCTCTAGTGCCCAACTGGTAATTCTTGGGCCTTCGGAAGAGTACTACAAAGAGCTCTTGCCACAAATACTTGATGAAAAGCCAGCGGAAAAGACTGAAGTATCGATGGAAGGCTTTTTGAAAAGTGCGCTAGACGCCGTAATAAAGAAAATTGCCGCGATCTGGGGGAAAGATAATTTATCAGAGGACGTTGAAACATCCCCCTTAAACTCAACAAGCATAATCACCTTAGTAAATTGCGAAGGAAGAAGCTCGCTCTTCACCGGAGACTCTGGCGTCGAAGCTCTTAAAAAGGCATCAAACCTGTTCGAAAACTGGTCAACAGGAAACACTCTAAGGTTATTCCAGGTTCCTCACCATGGCAGTAGACGAAACATAAGTTCTGAAGTACTAAATTCATATATTGGGCCTCATGTTGATAAGGGTGAGTCACGTGGAATTAGTGCAATATGTTCAGCAGCTAAGATGTCTGATAAACACCCAAGAGATAGCGTTGTTAATGCTCTGTGGCATCGGGGCGCAAAAGTCCTCGCTACCAAGGGATCTTCTATTCGTCATCATCATGGGATGGGTACTAGAGAGGGCTGGGATAACCCTGTTGAACCTATAGAGTACTTTGACGAAGTGGAAGCTTAACAATGGCTGATTTGAAATCCGAATCTAATAAAACTGTTGGGATAATATTGGCATGCTTACTCATACCTATAGCCGAATTTCAGGGTTGGGAAATTAGCAAACTCGATGTGACAAGTATCGCTAGTGACTTGTGTGTAATAGCAATATTAACTGCCTTTTCTCTGATCGTGACAAACTTAGTCGACAGAGAAATAAAGTTTAAACTTGCCTTTTTTTCGAGTAAAAAACCCGCGTACCATTGTAAAAAATATTCTGCTAAAGATTCACGTCTTGACTCTAGCCGGCTCATCGAAAGATGGCCGGAAGTGTTCTCAGATAATTCTGACAAAAGCAAGACTGAAGAGATCTGGTACACCCAAATCTATCTGCCAGTAAGAGATTCTGTAGTTGTTAGAAGTGCAAATAAACAGTTTCTAATAGCGAGAGACTGCTATATAGGGTGGATTTTTATCTCTATCACTATAGCTGGACTTGATCTATACCATGTCTATGATTTCAGCGATTATGCTTTACAGTTCTGCTTAGCCTTTACAATATTACTGAACCTTTTTTGCCGTGCTACGGGGAAAAACTTGGTTTTGAATTCTATATGTGAGTCTCTCAATAATAGAACTGTTACTGCATAATTATTTATCTTACACAATTACGTTCAAAGCTAGCTTCAAAGTCTAGCTTTTTTTGTACATAGGGAAGACTTTCACCCCGTATTACATTCCGGGGATTAACAGTGAACAGCATTAGAAGAATGGATAACTTTTAGTATTGCAAAAACCATGAACAGGGTTTTATATGCCGTGATTGGGGTCATTGGCGAGTGAAATGGGGACTTCTTGGTCGCTGCTGTTGGCGTTAGATTTAGTCTCATCCGTTGAATAATGGTAAGTATAAGCACTCACTACGGGATAACTTTGGTCAGGTGTATAAGAGACTTCCGGGGTCGCGTCTTTCATTTGACCGACTTCTTGCTCCACGTGCTCCTTTAACGTTAGGTCAGCACGTTGCTCTACAGGCTGAGTGGTTTGTTGTTCAGCTTGTGATTGTTGGTGCTGCGCCGATTGCGTCACTTCCTGAAACGCTTTTTCATCGTAATGCTCCCAAGGTGTGTGTGCCGCCAACCCTTGCTCTCGCAGTGTGTCGGCTTTGAGCTCTGCTAAGGTGCTTGCGGCTTGCATCAACTTGGTTTGCATCGGGGTGAATTCAGGCACGGGATGAGACACTGGTTTATCAGAGTCATATTTCTCTTGGTAAGCCTGCTCTGTTTCCGTTTTTGAACCACTTACCCCAGAAAGCTCTTTGAACGCCTCGGTCTGAATATACTGGCCATAACGATCTTTAACTTCCTGTAGGTCTTCAGGGCGGTGAGCGGTCATTAAGCGTTGAATGTCACTATCTTTGAGTTCTTGATTCTCTAAGAAGTGTTGGAAGCCCATCAAGTGATTCTGAGTAAAGCTGGCAGAGTCGCTTTCCATACGCGTCAGCGCTTGGCTGTATGCGAGCATGTCCGACTCACTTTTCGCAGCTTGTGAAGCAATGTGTTTGCCGTCTTGGTAGTTGACCGCAAAGTCTTTGGCATAGTGTTCAACATCGCTGTGCTGCTTCTTGTTATCGATTTGCTCCGCGGCGCTTGTCACGGTGCTGGCGCCTTGAGTGTATTGCTGGGTTGCTTGCGCCAGTGCTTGTTGGTTCTCGCTAATTTGTTTAGAAAAGCTGTCACGATCCTCGGCGGACCAACGTGAACTCGCGTTCACTCCGGCATTAAGCATACTTAGCAAGCCACTGCTACCCTTACCGCCGACGCGGAGTCCTGCATTCGCACTGAGACTCGTCGCATGTAAGTAAGCTTGCGATTGCTCCTGGCTCCAACCCGTCGCTTGAGACACGCTGTTCACCGCCGACTGCATCTCGTTGTAGCCTGCTAGGATTTGCCCTTCCGTGCTATTGCTATGACCGCTGCCGTAGGACTGCGATTGACTGAGAGACTCTCCCCATCGATCGCTCTGAGCAAGGCCCGTGTTGATATTGTGGCTAAGCTGCATACTTTGCTGTTCAAGCGATTGTTGTGTGTGAGTCAAGTTATCTTGCATACCTTGTTGCATCGATTGTTGAATCGCCATTTGAAAGTTAGCTTGGCTGACCGCCGGGGTCGCGTTGTACGTCGTTCGGCCATCGGCATGTTGCGTCGTGATAGAGCCGTCCGCATTCTGTGTGTAGTTATGACCAGTATTGGTTAAGGTGTTGTCGTCGAACTTGTTGGCCGCCGTATTGTTGAAGCTATGGTTGTCCATTTGCAGATTACCAAAGTCCATGTTCCCGCTTGACGCCGCCGCGGTAGCGCGCGCGTTGGTGGCGTTAATCATGCCGGCTAATTGGTAGTTCATGTTGGACAACACCGCCGAGCCTCCCTTGAGCAGTCCTGCCGCGATGACCGGGACGCTCATCATCAAAATGCCGGTCATGTAGGAGAATCGGCTGTGGAGCTCATCCAGCGCATTGGCGTTGGATAGGGCAAGGCCGCTGAAGCGACCGGCGATAGGATCGCTCATCTGCTCCAGTCCCCAAATTTGAATCGCGTTCAAGATAGCGAACAACATGGGCCATGTCCCCAAGTAGAAAAAGGTCGCTGCGTAGCTCTTTAACACCATCACGGTCATCCCCGGTAATATCGCCACCCCCGCGGTAAAGAAGGCTGAGCAGGAAAAGAGCAAAAACATAATGGTTTGCAGCATGGGCAAATATTCCTTGGCCATTAAACCGAGCGAGGCCCACATCGACGTCGTCTGTAACTTATTGGCGGTGTAAGCATAGTTTAACGCGCTTTGCGTGGGATCCGCCGAGTCGATGCTGTAACGAATGGCGTTCATTACCATATTCTGTTTCAAGATGTTCGACGCGCTTCGACTGAGCTGAACAAATTGACGGTAACTTCGCTGCAGAGCGATATCAGTTTGGGATTTAAAGCGAGTGGCATTTTTGCCCCATAGGTGCTGCGCAAGTAGCGTCATGTCTTTGCCTGCAGCCGCCTCAAACCCTTGTTTAATCATAGGGTAAGCCGCTGCACAGGTTTGGAAGGTGCCTTGAATGTACATCCCGCGCAGTGGGCTCTGTCGGATGGTATCGAGAAAGGCAAAGATATCTTCGGCCCCAAACAGTTCATCCCAGGTGAACTTGTTGTTGATCCGTTCATCAAGGTACAGGCAGTTGTCAAAGTAGTCGTTCCATTGCTCACTCAGTTCGGCGGTACGCACGCTGGCTTGTCTGGACAACTGGTACAGTTCGGAGCCAAAGAGCATGCCTGTTCTGCCGTAGCGTTCATCGTCTGAACGGGTATAAATGGATTCCACGCCTTCAGTAAACCCCGCCATCATGCCACTGAAAAACCAGCCGGGAAGGGCCACTAAGTAGGGCACATTGTCTACGTTGTAGACTCGCCCGGGCTCGGTTTTGTCCACCACCAGGACAGTGGCTTTCATGTTGATGAGCAGCAAAGGCACCAAGGTATACACCGCCATCCATTTGCCAATGTCTCTCGGGTTGCGGCTCAGCATGAAAGTGGCGGTGGTGATCAGTAAACCGAGCATGATGCAAATCCGCAGGTAGTCACCAAACGCGTTGGTCGCAAAGAACACCGCGACGGCGTTGAGGGCTTTTTGCACCACCGCGCCAGAGGTGTAAGTGTAATAGTCAAGAACCATCGGTCAGTCCTGGTAATCTTCGGGATGGGGAATGAGTTTCGACAGCTGCTTTTTGCCTGTGCGCTGTGTCTCGCGTTCCGCGGCAATCAAGTCGTTTTGTGCGTTGATCAAGCTCATCGCGTCTTGCGTTAAACCAACCATGAACTGTTTCGCTCTGGCCGTATCGTTCTTGATCGCTTCGAGATTGGCTAGGCTGCTGTTGGACGCCGACAGGACGTGCTCGACTAGATTCAGCGTATTGGTCAGGTAGCGATTCAACAGTTCTATGGCGAGCAGGTTGGCGTACGCCGGGATGTTCGGCACGGCACCGACCGCCGCATTGTCGAAGAAAAACTTCAAGACGGGGGTGTGGATAAGCTCAATGAACCCCTTCTGCTTGTCGATAAGGGCTTGGTCGGTCAGGACGCTCTGCCATAAGGTATCGAGCTCTTTTTGCAATTGAACCTTAAATGCCGTGTCGGCCGGGATGGTGACTTTTCTCACTGTGAGCGTTAAGCAGCCTTCCGTTGAGGTGTCTCCGCATTGATAGCGCTGGATGTCACCGCCATTGAGTAACGCAT
Organism: Vibrio tubiashii; assembly: GCF_028551255.1. NCBI lineage: Bacteria > Pseudomonadati > Pseudomonadota > Gammaproteobacteria > Vibrionales > Vibrionaceae > Vibrio > Vibrio tubiashii. The sequence continues at coordinate 27,921 of NZ_CP117031.1, forward strand.
CGACCATATTGTTGTCGTCAGTCAGCAGGCTAGGGTAGAAACGGGGCTGGCCATTTTTGTCGTACACAAAGGTGCCCGACAAGCTCATGGCAAATTGCGCCAGGTCCGTGTCGCTACTGAAGTAGGCATTTTTCATGATGGCGGACCAGACGATGTTGTGGCTACGCATGGTCATCGCGTTCAGAGCGGGATCATTGTTGGCCGCGTCAAGCTGCCCGTTGACCGTGGTATCGTTGTTACACTTTGAGGCGGCTTCGACCCAATCGGCAAAGGCGTTGTTTTGCGTACCTAATGTGGCACACACGTGCTTTTTCGTGGCAGGGGCGGTCAAGGCCGCTAAGCCGCCAATCGTCGCTTGCGCGGCTTCACAAGAATTGATCGATTGGTTGAGCCACTTATCGGCTACCGCCTGCAGCTTATCCATGTTTTGTTTCAACTGAGGCGCCCACGTTTGCAGGGCTAAATCCACGATAAACGGCGGTGCGTTGTGAATGATGGCCTTGCCGAGTTTGGTCAGTTCATCCGAGCTGATATGAGAGAAGCCCCCCATGAACATATCAATGCCACTGCAGCCCGCACTGACGGAGGGCACCGTGGCATTCACCCATTGCGCATTGACGATTTTCGTGCGAACAAATAACGAGCCGCCGCTGTAGTAATTCGCACTTTGCCCTTGGTAAGCCATTGGGTTGGTGACGTTGGCGTTGTAACCCGAATCGTCGAAGAACTGTTGCAACGAACTGCTGGTACTGGCTTGCGCTAAGGGACACATCATGAGCGTGAGTGCGCCCTTGAGGACATGTCGAGTGGCAGGACTCATTGCAGCGCCTTCCTCACTTGGGGATCGTTTAGGGCGTTCGAGAGCCCACGGTACAGGGTGGCGTAATCCACCTCTCCTCGGCTGATGGGGGTGAATTTTTGGCTGTTGACGTTGATCAGAAAGGTCGCTGGCACAACATTGCTCACGCTGAGGAATTTCTCTCGAATTGTCTGGGTGACAGGGATAGGCACCTGAAAGCCGGGCAGCCCACCGCCGTCTAAGGTGAAGGTGTAAACGGTTAACCCTAACTGTCGAGAGACGTGGGTGATGCTTGGTGCCACGATGTGGCAGTACGGGCAACTGCTTTGCATCAGGAACACGAGCGCATACTCATGGTTCTTCGCCGCGTGCGAAGAGGAGCCTGACAGGCTCAGCCAAACAAACAAGATCGACAGGACACGCATAATGGCTCTCCGGGGTCAGTAATTGGATTGTGAAAAATCGGTGGCGACGTTGTAGAAGCGTTGCAGCAACCGAGAGCGCGAGATATATCCATAAGCGAGCGGTTTTATCTCTTTGGTGTTGGGGTTGACCAGGAATAAGGCCGGGGTAAAATCGGCGGCTATCTTGCCCTGGTTGTGCCGGTTCTCTCGGATGGCAGTAATGAATTGGTCATCCTCGCTCAGCCCGAGTAGCGCTAAGTCGTAAGCGTCCGCAAAAGACTGCATAGAAGGCGCCAACTGCTGCGTGATGGCATCGTGTCCTTCATAAACAAAAAACAGTCCCCATCCTTGCCTGGCCATTTCGCGCACTGTGTTTTTATGCTTGGTTTCCAGTGCGGCAAGGTAGGATTGGCGAGCGGTTTGCTCGGTGGGATGCTCTCGCGTGTAGGACAGCTCAGGGTGCTCGACCAACAGTTGTTTGAAGGTCATCCCTATTTGGTCGGTTTGTGACGTAATGTAGCGATTAAGCGCGAGAAAACGCCTGACCTTCTGTTTGTTTTTCGGGTCAATGGTGGCCGCGGCGTTGGCTTCGTTCCACTGCTTTTTAAACCACGCTAGCTGCTCGGTGGCACTCATTACGGTCTGAGTGGTATTGGCCGGCATCGGAGCGGGCAACTTTTTCGGCGTGACGGGGTTGGCTGGTTTGGGTTCGTTGTAAAAACGCCAACCCGGCGGTATTGGGTGGCCGCCGGTGGTGAGACAATAAAACACGGCAATAAGCAGTGCGATCAATCGTTGCCACATCATAGTCTTTCCTTGCTAGTTGGCCTCTCCCGACAAGGAATTCTGGATCCGCTGCTTGATAACATTCGGATCAGGGAGATGGATCCTGCTGTGAAGCTCGGGGTAAAACTCGCTGAAGTCGATGCGGTCAAAGTTGATTTGCCCGAGTTCTTCTGGGGTGAGGGCCGGACAGGTCGGGCTCTCTGCCGAGCCGAGCGTTTTACCGAGTTGATTGATAGCGCCTTGCTCTTGGATGATTTTGCCCAATCGACTGTCATACGCGCAGTATGAGCGCTTTTTACGCAGGCACGCGCCTAAGATTTTTTCTGCGCAATATTCCCCCACATACAGCGTGAGTCCTTTGTCTTTGGCGCGGATCAGGGCTTTTTCTTCTTCATTGCAAGTCACGAGACCCGCATCGGTGCCCCAACCGCTATCCCGACAGCAATTCGCGATGCTCGCCGCTTTTTGGGAACATTGCATGGGCTCTCCCGAGAAAATGTTTGGTGGGTCACCTAGCCCTTTAGCTGCTTCTCCGAGCGCCGCTAACGCGGCGGCGGATTGATCAAAGTGGCGATTGAGGGTTGGGAGTGGGTCGTAACACTCCCCATCGAGACAGAGGGATTGCTCTCCACAGTTCAGTGTCATTGTGCGGCAGGTTTTTTTAGTACAGGTGTGGGTCACTTTTTCTTCAATGCAGACCCCGTTTTGCTTGAGGCTGCATTCCCGTTTGTCTTCTTTGCATTCGGCGTATTGGCCACAGTTATCCGGTAAATCGCATTCATGTCGTACTTCATATTTCCAACACGGTAAGTAGGTCGCGACGCCGTTTATCATCCGAGACGCGGCCCCCTCGATGCATCGTTGACTCAGGGGCTGACACGCTTTGATTAAGGTGCATTCGACGCGCCAGTCAACGTGATTTTTAACGCATTGATTGCCGCTGAGACCATAGCCTGCAGGGCAGACAGGAGTGGCCGGGGTGTAATAAGCCACCTGCCGGCAAATGTCATAACTGGTGAAAGAGGCGGTGGCACCGCCGCGTTCGCACGGCGTGCTTCTGGTCGTGCGTAATCGGCCTTTGAAAAATGGGGCTCGAACCATGTTTCCGTTCCACAGTCCATAGTTCCTCGTGGCTGATTGACATTGATGAGAAACGATCCAACGGTCACGCGAATTATACCGACACTCATTGCGATAACGCAGGCAGCGGTGCCCCGTTAATTGGCCTGCGGCGCATTGGTAGCTTGGGGCGATGATCTCCGGTGTGAAACGAGGGGTTTTATAACAAGGGACCGGGGTATGAGTTGGGGCGTGACATGTTTTTTCGACGTCGTCAAACAAACACTGTGTATCGCGCTCGCAATTGACGTACTTATTGGATTGTCCATGGCTGATCTCAAACGCGTTTTCTTGACCAAGGAGTGCATAACGCAGGCTCTCATCATGCCTAAAATCGGGACGTTTCTTGTTGGTGTTCTTACGGATATCTTGAGCGAGGTCACTGGCCGCAAAGGCTTGGGCTGCCTTTGTTTCCATATTGCCATCATTGAGCGATGTTTCGTCGGGATTGATCACTTTGGCGCGGCAGGTCGCGTCTTGACAGTAGTCGTTCACATCGAGTGGAATTTGGTTTGGTTCAAGCATGTTTTTGGCGGTTTGCTTTGCCCAATTGGCCGACTCATTGAAGGACTGCTTTTGGTTGGCCATCACATTCACTGTCAGGAGGACAAAGGCCAGAATGAGTACCTTGTTCATTGTTCTAACCTTTTCAAGAGCTCCCTCGCGTTTTCTCCGGTGTCTCCTTGCGTGAGCACCTCGAGGGCTTGATAGAGTGAGAGATTCCCGTAGACAATGTCATAGTCTTTGGGGTTGCAGGCTTGCTTGGGTAAACAGCGGCCCGCTTTGACAGAAACGAAAGCCGGAACACGTTCGACATTGAACCGCCGAAACCATTCGGGACTTATCGAAAAGCCCGCTTGGATGGGCTTCTTACGGTGGATGCCTATCAGTTGGCTGATCCGCGCAGTGGTGGCCGGAAATCCTTTCGGCAGAACACCACGGATCACCATCGGGACGCCCGTTCGTTCACTTTGCTTGAGCAATTGTTTCAGAGAGGGGCTTGGCATCGTAAGGGAGACAAACACCATCACGCCTTTTGGCGCACGGTCGGGATTTTGGGTCGGCGGCGGAGTGTTGAGCAGTTTGGTTAAGGCGTTGGGTTTCGCCAGAGATTGAATGTGTCGACCCAACTCTGTCGTCGCTTGCTGATGTTGTCTGGCCTTATCCCACACCTTACTCCCATTTAGCGCAGGAGGGGAGGGCATCATGGCAGGCTCGCGCGCCGCCAAAACGTTCAATTCTTCTGTATAAGCCTGGCTCTGGGCACTGAACCAGACTGCCAATAAAGGCAAGATGAGCGTTTTCATGAGTGTTCTCCGATTGATTCACACCTTGACACTGGCCATGCACAGGTTGACCAGATCGGTTGTCTGAGGCGGCGAAGACGTTGATTGGCGAAAGGGGAGCGCTTGTCGGTCTTTAGGGTTATAAAAATACGCAGTTTCGCTTTCGCCATTGAGCAAACCCAAAGTTATCCCCTGTCACAGGGTTATCATGGCCCGACTCCCAAAGGGTTGTGGTGGTGGTATAGGGGTGGCACCATCTCGCATCTGGGATCGGTCCGGTCATTTGATAGCGGTATCGAGATTTAGGCAGGATTGGGGTGGGATATTGGTAGCAGATGGCGCCATCTTCACCGCGTGTTTCCATGATCATGCCCTGTCTATGGAGCTTATAGTTGAGCCGTTCCATGATAAGCGTCCCTGCTTGGATTGGGGTGTCGCGATAGTTGGTTGTTCCCGTTAATGGATAGGCGCTGCCTTGAGCGCCCAGACACCAAAAGAGGGCATCCATCGGTAAGGTGGTATTGGACGCGGTAAGCATGGCCTCTGGCACACACGCGAGCTGAGCAATCAGGTTGCCAAACAACAGCGCTTCGGGGTTGAGGACTAACGAGAGTTCGTCATCACCCCATAGGGGATCAATTTCTGTCATGTAGGCGATATCAAAACTGTCCGTGGTCATACAGGCGGTGGATTGCAACAGTTGCAGCCACCAAATGACGGGATATCTGTACCAATGAGCGTGATAAAATCCACCATCACTGCTGTCACTGTCTCTTGCCGTGACGCGCCCGCCCATTTTCTGTTGGTTCGCGCCGCCCAGCTTTATTCCCATATTGACCATGCAGTAAGGAACGCGAGTGACATCGGTGAGGGCATAAGGCTCCCAGTAGCCAATGTTTAATCCGATTTGCATGAATATGGGCGGCGGCTTAGGACAGTAGGAAATAGGGGAGGCTGGGTTATTGGTGTCAGGGTAGTGTGAAGGCACAACGGTTGCCGAACCAATCGTCATAGGAAATAAACAGTTCCAACAGATATCGGTTAAAGGGTTAATGAACCGACTCACACACGCGGCTCCCTTTGTGGTTGCTTGGTTACTGATGAGAAGCAGCGTTAGAACGAACCAAGGTTTCATGATGCCTCCTTAGGGCGTAGGTTCTGCATCCTCCTCGCTTAACGAGGACACATCAAATTCATCAATCCGCCAACGGACGCCCTCTTGGTAAGCCAGTGACGGGACGTGTTTGATGTGGAGTTTGTGGGTAATAAAACCGTCTTGCGCGTGATAAATCCGTGCTCCTAACAGTTGCGCGGTTTGCTCAATATTGCCACCCGTTAGGACGTATTTGATGGGCTTTTTGTGGGTAAATTGCTTGGCAAAGGCTCTTTGCTTTGCATCGCGCGCATCGAGAAACAGCAACACTTTGGATAGCTCAACGTTGGGAAACCCCTCGGCGTGCTTGGTTGGCCAGGTTTCGCTATCAAATGGATTGATGGTTTGCCCTTTAGCCGCAATAATTTCGCCTGTTTGTGGATGGAGCACTGGTGCTGGAAAGGTCAGGCTCGGGTTAACGTAGAACGTTTCTGGCGTGGTGGTGGTACTCAATGGCAGAGGAGGTGGGTTTTGGACCTTACGTTTCACTCTGGCTTGAAATTCGTTTTGCAGATCCGCCAGTTTGCCTGTGCGTTCGAAGTGTTTCAGTCGTTGTTCAATCCATTGCAACATGTCTATTTCACCGATTGGAAAGGTGGGTCCTATGATCCCAAAGTCTTTCGAGCTGGCCATGGTGGTGGTGCAGATTAAGGCGAGACACAGGGTGTGCCTACAAGGAGGCAAGATGCGATTCGAATTCACGGATTTGCTCTCCATAGAAGTGCATTGAGGTTTGGTTAACGGCGTCGCTGATCGTCATCCCGCTCTGGTATAGTTTTTCACAGTACTCGTATTCATTAGGCTCGGTGGAATACATGGCCCGTTTGACGGGATCCGCGAAAAATCGGTGATATGAGACGTGTCCACCGGCTTTCACCCGCACACTGCTGTACCCTGCGGTGGAGGATTTCTCAAAGCGCTGAATGAGGTCTTTTTCCAATCGCGTGAAGGCATTGGGGTTGTCCATTACGTATTTATTGAATCCTTCGCCTTGACGCAGAATGAAGTGGATATCGGAGTTGTTGTAACACGCTTTAGCTTCCTCATTGGCGAAAAAGTCATCGATACCTTGCGTGACTGTGCAGAAGGAGCCGCCAAACTTACGTGCGGTACGATAACCTTGGTTAATGAATTCTTGCGCTTGTTTGTTGCTGCCAGAGAGTAAGCTCCATGCCTCTTCAATGATGCACATTTTCGGTGTAGAGCGACTGCCAGACAGGTACATTTGCTGATTGATGGTGACAATCAGAGCAAAAATTACACTGCGTAGGACGCTCGGTGAAAAACCGTCAAGCTCTAGGGTCGTAAAGTGGACATTGGGATCGAGCATGGAAGGTTGATTAAACAGCTCGTCATGGATCCCCCCGGTACAATACTGTTCGAGTTGAACGGCGATATCGCGAATACGGATGTCCTCGAGCTCTTGATATTTTTCCAAAAGCGCTTCTCGGACATCGTCGACGCGTGTTGCTGTTTTGTTGCGTTCCCAGGCCGTGACGATGGCGCTTCCCAAAATGGTTTGCTGATAACTGGTGAGCGGATCATAAGGTGAGGCGATGGTCGTAAATAGCGCCGTGATGTTATGCAGTGCCTCGGCCAGTGGGTTGACTTCTTGGCCATGCTCATCGACAAACGTTTGGCCATCGGCGATCTTACCCAGATGCGTAAACGGGCTCAGGTAGATATTTTGGTGGGTCATGTAGGTTCCGCCCAACATGAGCGTGAGCTTCTTGTAGCTCTCCCCTTTGTCCAAGATCCAAACTTTGCCCATCATGGCGTAGACGCATCTCGCGATTTCTTGAACCAGGAAACTCTTCCCTGCGCCCGATCCCCCCGTCAGCGCGATGTTTTGGTTATCACTGCCACACGTAAACGCATCAAAGAAGGAGATTTGTTGGCGCATGGTCGGCAGTAACATACCGGGCTTTAAACGCTTGAAGTCCAACACCAGGGGGAAAAAGTTCACCAGGTTTGAACTTTTCAACGTTCGCACTCGCCCCGCTTTCTTTGCGTCATTCCAAAACCCATCACTCATCATGAAAGGCAAAACAGAGAGTAGGGATTGCGATTGCAGCATGTTCAGTGTGATGAGGTTGAGTCCCGCGCCCTCAAAGGCGTTTTTGGCGGCTTGGACGTCTTGGCGCTGCCGGGTGTCCTGAGTGAACAGCGTAAGCGTGAATGCCATTGAAGTGACAATAAACTCTTTGCCGTTGAGTCCTGCCTGAATGTCTTTTCGCTCTTTGAGTTCCTCTTTAGCCGTTGGCGCCAATAACACCATTTTTGACTCAACGGTTTTTGTTAGGTCATTGATTTTGTTGTTATTATCGGCTTCTTGTTTTCCTGTCGGCTCACAACGGAAGTTCAGTGTGAGCATGTGCGGGCACACTATTGTGCGGCTGACATTGCGAATCGAGGCAAAGCATTCGGGGAGTCCGTACAGCCTGAAGTCATGAGGCAGCTTAGACAGCCCCATGCTGACCACTCGGGTCTTTACCTCTTCGCCCTTTGGTGAGGTATGACGAAGGGCCAAATGGTCTCGGCGCATGAGGCACTCGGTATCGGGGGATAAGGCTTGGAGATTGAGCGGGTCGAGTGGGTTGTAGTTGCGGGTTAACGGTCTATCTTGCCCAGGGTCAAAGTTGAGAATGTCACCCACATGCGATAACAACATTTCGGGGTAAACCGTCAAAGTGTCAAACCCGAGTTGAACCAAGGCCGTTTCCACGTCACTTCGCACGTCTCTGAGCGCGTCAGGGTTTTTGCCGGTCGTTGATACGAAGAAATAAGCCTCATAATCGCGTAGGTCGAAGTGGTTGTTCTTCTGATGGTGGAAAAACCCTTGTTTGGCAGCATAACGAGCGTACTGCGCATCCCGCTTGGCCATTTCAGCCAAGATACCGCCACGTTGCGCCAGCACTTTCTCATTAGCATCGATGTAGTGACCGACCCGATTATGGCCAATGAGCTGAAGTTGGTAATCCCACTTTTTCCCTTGGGGGAGGGTCGTCACCAGGTTGTTGAGTGAAATGATCAGTTGGTCATTTGCGCCGCCAAGCACGCTGATTTGCAAACCAAAGCCACGAGAGGTGCGATTGTCGAAGAGGTTTTCTGTGTAGTCGTAGTGGCGGTAGGGTAGCTCTTGATGCATATGGTTCTGACTCTTTTTTGCATCCTTAAATACAGCGCTGAGGCCTGTCATAGCGTTATTGATAAAGGGGATCATAAGTCAGTCCTTTCTAATGGCCTGAACAGGCTTGTCTATCCACGTGCTTTCATCGACAACAAAATAGATATCGAGCGTGTCGATATAGTGCTCGTGCGTGGAAGTTTTAAAAGGAAAGATGGTAATTTTGTTGACCTTATCCGGCGTTCGTCCTGGTTGGCCGTGGCGCTCACGACGAGGGAGCGTCGCAAACATCAAGGGTGGCGCTTTAGCCCTAGAAGGACGAGAGTGAACAATGGCATTGGGGGCGCGATAGACGTCGATATTGTCGCGAATGTCGTTCATACGCGTGCAGCCTTTCACTCCACCCACGTTGTTGCAACTAAACTCTTCACCGAGTCCTGCGGCACACCCTGATAACAGGACAATACTCACTAATGTAAGTCCGATTCTAAGCATAATGGTATCCTTAACAATGGATGAGCATGACGCGTTGCTCATGTGATTATCTGAAAAGCGGTTGCTGACCACTTTAGTTCGGCTGAGTGGCCGTTTATGGTTGAAGGTCAGTGATCCCTTGTTGACGCCTGCGAGCACAAACTCAGTGGCGCTATTGCTCACGACCAAATTGAGAGACGGGGAGACCTTCTTGAGCGAGTTTTTCAGCCAATGGATTAATCGCTTGTCCTGTTGCCATGGCGGGGGGATGGGGCATGACACTCATCAGTGGATTCTGAGGGAGGGTCATCGCGGCTTGCGCCTCTCTCTCGACGGCCGCTTCGTATTCTTCAGCAAGCAGGGGATCAAGGGGAAAACCTTCAAGAAACACAATGTTTACCACGGCGCCGGGATTGACCTCGACAATAGGATGGTAGATCTCGGCCAATTTGATGTAGTAGTCAGCGAGTTTACTGCCCACACTGGACGTAGCGTTACCCAGTAAGTTGACTAAGGCCTCTTCACTTTCGACGGTTTGAGATGGTCCTAAAGCGGTGGGTGTTGTGGTTTGAGAAAGTGCCGCCCCTGTCTCACCGAGCCCCGTGAGGATCCCTGACACCCCCGCCATTTGAACGATTTTGCCATTCTTTAAAATGGTGGTGCCACGAATGCCGTTGCGACCGAAATTAAAGGCGGTGGCTTTGACGGGAATGTCTAAGATCGTGTCATCAGGTTGAATGCAGCTCATGCGATGAGTTCTTGTAATGCCTCGACTGGCGGATATTTCCCCGTACACCGACCCCGTGATCGTACAGTTGTCTAGCTTCGATTTTTTGCCATTGGGCAGAATGCCTGAATTAATAGTTTGAAAGACAATCGGAGCAGTATCGCCTTGACCCGACACCCCCGCGTTCGCATCCGCGCCACCGGTGACCACGGCGGTGACAAAAGTACCGGTTGGCACATAATTCTCAGTGGTGCGTAGGGAGGTAGTTTCTTCTATCGAGGCTTGCCAGTGAAAAGACTGGGTTTCAAACCCGGTGCTATCGACAGAACGTCGTTGGTTTTCCTGATAGGCAAATTCCCCGTCGTTGGAGGGAGTGTCGGCATAGTACGCAGTGGCCGTGCGGGGAAAACGAGTGGTGTCGTCACCGAAGTTCTCCCCGTTTCCATTCACGCTCGCGGGCCGACTCAAAGGTGATGTGCCATGGTCGAGTTGGGCTGCCAGCTGCTCTTTCAGTTGCTTAACTTGTTGAATTTCTAGCTGCCACTCGCGTTTAAGTGTGTCCATACCGTTTTGATGACGCCTTTCACTTGCTTCTGTAAGGTCATCTAACCCATTGGTTAAGCTCTGATCTAACGTGTCTAACGTGCCTTCAAAGGTCTTAAGCATCTTAGCCATCTCATCAATTTGCATCTGCTGATACGTGAGGGCGCTTTGGTTGTCTTTCGCGGTGAAATCATCGGTCACAACGGCGCCGAAAGCGACGTCCTGTTGAGGCCGCTGTTCATCCGGGTGCGGCGATTGCTCAACATTGGCCCAGAAAGCACTCCCGAGCATCAGCAACACCAACAAGACGGACGCCGTCACGATACGGTTACGTTTCTTGGTGGCTTGATTGATGTTGGCACCTTGTTCGAAATCCCCGTTGGGCTCTAAAAAACGGGCAAAGAATTTATCGAACATCATTGACTCCCCCTCCCGTCACTAAGTAGAGCGTGGTGGACTCCCCCGGTTTGAGGTGAACGTCGTCAAGAGCCGCACTGCGAGCCGAATCGCTATAGAACTGAGCCGTCGTGAGGTTGACGGCGGTGTCACCGTTGTTGGTTACCTGATAAATGATCCCTGAATAGTGTTTCCCGGAAAAGACCACTTGTGGCGTCAGGGGTAAGGCAGAACGCTTTTCTGGCAACGTATCAGGGTCAACGCGATGCACCGAGAACCCCACCACCGGCGTCTGATATTGCTTCCAATGCATCATTGCTTTGGTGAACTCAACTAACGCGGTCGGGTAATCAAACTTGCGTTCAAAGACGGACGTTTGCTCAAGGTGTGCCCTTGCGTAAGTGAACTGGGTAATAACACCAGGGGTGGCTTTTGGGGTCACAAACAGGGCGAATAGACGCCCTTTCTCTGTGGTCAGTTGCGCGGTAAACGGGGCGGGGATATTGATAGTGAGCTTGATGGAGCCCGTCTTGTCTCTTTGTTCGGCGCTCGACGTGCAGAAGCCGCGCGGGCAGGTAATATCCATAATGCGGTCATCATCAACCCGAAGTCGGTTGACGTCTAGGCTAGACAGCGAAATGGGGATGGTGTCGCCATCATTAAAGGTGTAGTTGAGCATGCTGACGTTCTCTGCAAGCGCAAGGCATGGAGACATCAGTGTAACGAGAAGAAGCATTAGCGTTTTCATTGTTCGGGATCCACACGGTTGATGGAAAGAAGAGAAATTTCGCCTTGCGCATAATCCAGCGACACTTGGTAAACGACGTCTTTTTCTCGCGCGAGTGGACGGCGACCGACGTGCTTTTGGAGCACACCGGTAAACCGTACCTTTAAGTCCTCAACGGCGACTTCGACGTGTTCAATATCGAAGCGACTGGAAATGTGCTCGGACTTTACTTGCTCTGCTTCGCGTAAGAGTCGAGGTTGGATGGACGGCCAGTATTGCTCGCTGACATAATCAAGCAGCAGGCCATATTGTCTATGGACGCTAGCGGGCGTAACGTTGAGTTTCTTGTACACCAAAAACTCGCCTATCATCTCTAGGTAGGGGGCATCTACTTGGCCATCCGAGACAGAGAAAGCTTTTGAGATGAGCGGGGGAACAAAGGTTCGGCTTTTACTATTGAAGGCCTTTTGGACGCTCACACCCAGCATAATGTTGGTCACCAGCATGGCTAGGAAACCGGCCAAAAGGAGCGCGTTAAGTAAGCTTTTTGTCTTGAGGCGCTCGTCTGCGATAAAGGAATCCAAAGGGGTCTCCTTAAAATATCCAATAACGCCGCTCAGAAGAGGGCGTTCGAGTGAAGTAAGCTTGGCTCAGTAAACCTTCCGTCCACCAATAAAAAGTAAGGGCGACGATGTGTTCTCCGTAGCCCACTTTGAGAAATCGAATGCCACCGAACCACCCCAGTCCTAGTATGATCCCGAGGATTGAATAGCCTTGCCAAAAACACAGACCGAACACGACGATGGCAGGGATGATTTCATCGCGCGGAAAACCCGCGAGACGTTTTCCCGTATTCATGTGTCTGGGAATGCTGAAAAAGAGGTCAGGATTTTCCATTTAGGCGAGTCCGACCATCGGGGCGCCGACCGACCACAGAATGTTGCCGCCAATAAAGCCCCCCACCGCGGCTAACCAGTTTCGTGTGGTTAGACCGGTTATCGCGCTGACAATAAGGCCTGTGCCTAGCATAGCGGTTTCTACCGTCGAGCCTTTACCCGCGGTGTCCTTAATGATTGATTTTCCGGTAGCAAAAAGGTCAGCGGCGAGGACAGGGTAAGTGATCAAAATGGCAAAACCAATGAAGAGGACAAACGTGTATCCAATGTGCTGTGAAGTCATGAGTAAACTCCTAATGTAACCAAGGCGTCTGTGCGCACACGCAAGGACGTCAATCTTGCGTTGCTAGTGAGAGCGTCAGAAGCGCACCCAATGTGGACAGGAAGGTGTGCGTTGACCAAATCTATCGTACATATGGGGGCCGCCTCGCCGTCGCGTTGGAGCCGAATAGGGGGGGGGGATTTACCCGTCTAGCCCGCCTCTCTAACCTGAGCACTAAACAAAGTAACCCGGCTGTTTCAGTGGATCCGCGTGACTCGAGAAAAGCTGACCGGCATAAATCGCTCGATCGACTTTCGTTCGTGGTCGGGTGCAGCAGAGATAGCGATGACATGTAGACGATCGAAAACACCTGACACGGCAGGGGCTTAAGCTCGTATTCACCGTTTCGCTTTTGTCTGATGTTTGCCACGTCACAGTCACCCCCTGCCATTGAGTACATAACTTGGTGCGAGAAGTGCCTACCTTGAGTGTGTCCGGTGGATTGGTTGGTGCTTTCGACATGCGACCTCCTTATCAACAGAGTTGGTGTCCTACACTTTCATTTGTTCGGACGGTACAAAGCCCCTGCCTCGTTTGCTAAACGTGGGGTGTGATTGATGAATTATTATGGGCATTCATCGAGAACAACTCTGTCGCATGCTTCTTGCGTTTCTCAACGCGGGAAGGCGAGTGAGTTGTTAGCCATGGCGATGTTGTTAAAGAGCACGAGTGGATTATGGCGTTTGCGCAAAGTTAAGGGCAATGGTCATAATGCGTATTTGTGCATATTGAAAGCCTCTAACGCACTATAACTAAATGTTTTTAGACGTATAAAAAAATACGGAGACACAGAAGAAGAACAGACCATCGCCCCCGCCAATGCCTAATCCACCATGAGACTGAGGAATGCATCGGAAACGCCCGTAATGGCTTGCATTAATGTCTCAAAATAGATGCAATCGACGTCAAGATTTTGCTATATCATGATGAAAAAGAACACATTAAGTAAAATCTATGAAATTTTCACATATTGCCCAAGTGGTCCTCGCCTTATTGACGACCAGTCACGCTTCTCTGCTTTTCGCACAAACACCAGAAGGATCATCTTGGTATCGCGATATTGCAATTTCTCCGAACGGTGAGCAAATCGCCTTCACCTTCAATGGGCAAATCTGGCTAGCAAACTCCGAAGGGGGGGATGCGGTTCCACTCACGCGTGAAAGCGTTCATAGCTCTAATCCAGTTTGGTCCTCTGACGGCGAGCTTTTAGCATACGAAGCCAATCAGTATGGTCCAGGAGATGTGTTTGTCCTCAATATGCAAACCCATACCTCTCAGCGTCTCACTTTTCACGGTAGCAAAGAAACACCTTATTCTTTCAGCGCCGATGGAAGCCAAGTGCTGTTTCAATCACAACGGATTGGTAACGGAGACAGCGAAGTAAACAATGGGTATTTCGGCCGCTCAAACCGACTCTATGCCATTCCCGCGAGCGGGGGCAGAGAACAGGTCTTGTTAGCCAATTCAGTCAGCAGTTACTCAGTGTCTCATGATGGTCGACAAGCTTTATACACTGATTTGCCGTCCTATACAGAACAACCGTGGCGCAAAGGATCGCTATCGGATGCCGCAAGAAACATTTGGAAGTATGACGTCGACACCCAAACCCACACTCAAGTCACCACGTTTCGCGGTGAAGACAGAAATGCGGTGTGGGCCGATGATGACCAATCCATGTACTTCCTATCTGAGCGTTCGGGAAGCTTTAATGTCTGGAAGCAATCGCTCAATGGGCATGAAGATGATGCGGTGGCGGTGACTCACCATACCAAACTGCCCGTGAGGTTCTTGTCGATAAGTCAACGCGGTGATCTAGCCTACGGGTTTGATGGCGGCATTTGGCTCAAAAAGAACAATGAAGCCACACCACATCAAGTCGACATCCGTATTCCCACTGCGCGGAGCCAAACCAGCACCACGAACGTCAACCTAGGTTATGAAATCACTGAAATGGCGGCCTCGCCAACCGCACCTGAGATCGCGGTTGTCGCAAGAGGCGAGATCTTTGTGATATCGACCCTCACCGGTGAGACGCGCCGAATAACGAACACCCCACAAGCAGAAAGAAACGTTTCGTTTTCAAGTGATGGTAGAACCCTCATTTACGGCTCTGAACGTAAGGGAAGTTGGGACCTATTTTCCTGTCACATCAGCGAACAAGACAAGAGTTTTTTTACCGCCGCTCAGATCACAGAGCAACAACTCACCGATACGCCAATCGATGAAACGCAGCCAGTCTTGTCGCCCGACGACCAACGCGTCGCATATCGAACATCCAGAAACACGCTCAAAGTCATGACGCTTGAAGACGGCTCGACCACAACCCTTATTAGCAGCCAGTCAATGTATTCTTATGAAGATGCTGATTGGCATTACCAGTGGTCACCAGATGGCGAGTACATTGTGTCTCGTGATGGCAGTACGTTGAGTGCCAACAACATTTTATTGCTTGATAGCTTTGGTCAACACGCACCCATTACGCTCAGTTATAGCGGATTTAGCCAAACTCAGCCAAAATTTTCTGACGATGGACAGATGGTGTACTGGACTTCAGAAAAAGGTGGCCTCACCGAATTAGATGGCAGTGCGGTTAATGGTAACGTGTATGCCGTCACCCTTAACAAACGCATCGAGGCGCGCTTGGGTTTATCTCAAGATCAAGCTTGGTTGGCGGAACAGCAAGAGCAAAGCGCTGAGCAAGATAACGGGACAAGCGTGGACGTCCACGATCTGCAAGACAGAATTCATCGAATAACGCCTTATTCGATGTCCGTTATTGCAAGCTATCTCTCCCCAGATAATACTGAAATGGTGGTGGCAAATCATCGTGATGACGACATCGAGTTTGTTCACATAAATCTAGTCACGGGCGATCATGAAGTGATGTTGACTCGTTCGGTGGATGACATCAAATCCATGACGGTGACCCAGGACCGATCGACGTTGTTGCTGATTGGTGATGGTCAGTTAGAAAAAATCGATCTCGCCAGTGGCCAGAGTGAGGGCGTGCATTTTAGCTTGGAAGCTGAATACGATTTTACCAAAGAGAAGCAGTATATCTTTGACCACGTGTGGCGCCTGACTAAAACCAAATTCTACGACAAGGATTTGCATGGTGTAAACTGGGAATGGTATCGAGGGGCCTATGAAAAACACTTGCCAAGTATTCACAACTACATCGACTTTGCTGAGTTACTCAGTGAGCTGGCAGGAGAGCTGAATGCCTCTCATACGGGAGCAACCTACTTTGGCCACCCAAATCAATGGGAGTCTGCTGCATCGCTGGGACTAATTTATGATGACAAGTACCAAGGTAAAGGGATCAGGGTTCGCAGTATTTTACGTGGTGGACCGGCGGATCTGCCTGGCAAGCCAATAAAAGCGGGCAGCATTATTTATTCAGTTAATGGTATCGATGTCCTACCTGGACACGACATCTATCCACTGCTCAATAACCTGGAAGGTAAGCTGACGCGTTTATCGGTGCTCACTCCAGGTAATCAGGACACCATATCGGTGGTGACCAAACCGATCTCTTTGTCTGGTGAAGCCCATCTTGCTTATAAGCGCTGGGTTACGAAGCGCGAAGAGCTCACTGAGCGGTTGTCGAAGGGCCGAATTGGCTATATTCATTTACCTGAAATGGATAATGCCGCTTATCGCCAATTGGTCAATAAGTTGTTTGGCCTCTACCGCGATAAAGAGGCCGTCGTGATTGACGTTCGTTACAACACAGGGGGCAACTTACACGACCAAATCATGCAGGTTTTGTCAGGCGTAAGACACAGTTCAGCCCTGTCGAGAGACGGCTACTCTGTGGGCACCTTTCCTCTACGCCGCTGGGCAAAACCCAGTATTATGCTGGCGAATGCTTCGAGTTACTCCGACGGCTCAATCGTCCCTTACTTCTATCAAAAAGAGGGAATAGGGAAATTGGTGGGTGAACCCGTCCCTGGCACCGGCACTTTCGTGTTGTGGGAAATCCAACAAGAACCCTTCCTAGACTACGGTGTCCCTCAACTTGGATTTAAAAATGATGAGGGGAAGTGGTTGGAGAACAACGAAGTGAAGCCTGATATTGTTGCCTACAATTCCCCCGCGGATGTGGCGGCGAATAGAGATCACCAATTGAACGTCGCGATCAACGCCTTATTGGCGACGCTAGAATGACACAATAATCTTCACTCGATGGCCCTTGGACTTCCCAACCAGGGGCCATTTCACCCTGGTTAAATAGCCGTTAAAGCCTTTATTTCGGGGATTTTCTTTGTCTTCGTTGCGCCATCGCAGATTCAGAAGCCAGTACACTACCTCCATAGCGCAAAACCATTCTCTCCGAACTCCAGCCCCCGGCTTGCTGCACTTGCAGAGATGAAAACCCTTCGGCCAGCAGATCTTGCGTCGCGCCGACCCGAGCACTGTGGCCTGTAAAAGGGCGATCAGTGCTTAAACCAAGCGTTTTAGCCGCTTTGGCACAAACTCGCCCAATCAACTTAGCCGAGACTGGTGATATCGCCGCTTGAGTACGCGCCGATCCTTTTAGTTGTTGACTAGACAGTTTAACTCTCTGGATGAGAAAAGCCTCCGGGTTATCAACAATATCGGCATGGCCGAGATAGCGAGCCAGCAGATCCATAGTCGGGGGCGACACATAGCTGTACTTCACATCCCCACTTTTGTCAGTCTTAGTGACAAACACCTTGATCAACCCACTGCCATCAGCCTGCCAGTCGATGTCCCCCACACGTAAGGTTTCTAGATTGCTTTTGCGCAGCAAGGTTTCGTACAGCATGCTCACGATCAGCAAATCACGGCACTCAGTCAAGCTCGCTTCCGGTCGGTCCCACAGATCCACTAACGCATTCAGGTGGCTTTCGCGTAGCGCCACCGCTTGCCTGATCACTTCACGTTGGCGCACTTTACGATGATGGATCTGCTGCAGCTGCGCTTTGACATAATCGTTTTGGCAGGGATCGGGACATCCGGAAATTTGATGGGTCTTACCGATCGCCCAAAGCTGCACTTTTAAAGTGTTACGGTGTAACCTTTCTTGTTCCGCAATCAAGTACGCCTCTACCGTTTGCGGTGAAGCGGGTAGGGCACATCGATCTTGCTCACAACACCAGGCGACAAAGGTCGCCCACGCACTTTTTAAGCGCACCAGACTGGCCGGCTGCAAGCGCTCTGCTCGGCGAAAGAACTCACCCTGATAATGAGTGATCGCGGCCTCCACCAGCGGATGGCCTTCGAGCGCTTCACCCGCGCGCTGCGCCGCCGCTAGCCCCTCTGCAAATTCATGCGGCAGTAAGCGCTCAAACGGCACCTCACTCAACACCGATAACGTCGTCAAACGATCTTTCTCCCTTAAAAACGATCATACGTCCTAGAATGGCAGTTCTAAGACGTATATTAACACGGGTACTGATTAATCACATTGGAAAGAAGACCGCATGAAGCGGCCTTTTTCATACTCGCCTTCTATCTAATTCAACAGTTCGACATCAATGCACGAGCGCTTGTAAATCAACACATCTAACGTGTCAGCATTGCGACCCTCTTCATTTTGAAAGTGATCTGCACCAAACATGACTAAACCCGTGACGTATTCGGGGTTTTCAAGCATCGTATTATTGATAACCACTGCCACATGTTTATCGCGCATAGCCTTCCCCCAAGGTTGAAAGGCTGAGGCTTCATTGTAAGGTCCATAACCGTCATCCAGTTTATTTAAACTCTCTACCGTTTGGTCAACAGTCAGATCGCACGGCACAACGGGAATATCATGTTCAATTGCAAGTTTGACAAGATCAATTAAGGTAGGACGAGCATCGTTGGCAATTCCTGAAAAGCTCCCAGCAACATCCCTAAGATTGATAGGATGCGGCCATTCAATGAAAAAGACATCGATGGTACCAGCGGATAATTGTGCTCGCGCTAACTCGCGACCCTGTGCTTCTGAGTGAGTATCTTTGATCGCGTAAATGATTTTGCTCATAATAACGTTGTCCTTTCTGTATATGTTGTGGTTTAACTTAGTGTGCACCCATCACTGGTGAAGGTAACCACATCAATGGCTTAACTGGAGAACAAAGTAGCTTCCGATTCACATTTAACGTCGATAATACTGGCGACGCCTTTACTCTCAAACATTGTTGTCCCAATGGTTTACCGCCACAGCGAGATCACCTCTATTCGTTATCAATCTCTGTCATAGACACTGATAAACCAGCCCGAATGCGTGTTTAATATGCAGGAGTACTTTTTTTTCTAACAGAGTGAACTTTTTCCCAACCAATTGGGATGAGGGTTGAAGCCAATACCCTGAGATAATAGGTAAAACCTCAGTCTCGGCTAGGAGGCTCCCAAATCAAACCTTGTAATGCTATTGCTAGAGAGTTTAACGACGTTGCCATGCTCTAGGGATCCAACGCACAGTTCTTTAAAAGCTTTAAGCATGCGAGACAAGTGTCGGTAGCTTATTCTAAAAATGGATGTAGCATCTCGCCGCTTTAACTTATTGTTTAATACGTCTTGGATAATGGCGAAGCGTTGCAATTCATGATCGTTCATCGTTACTAACATCCTAAAACCTCCAAGCAAACATAGGACAGATTCACTTGGAAATAATAGGACATTTTAAAATTGCTCAAACCGGACATTACTAAATTGCACCTACATACTCAGTGCGCATTACGAGTCTTTATGTTTAATGCAATCAGTATCACTGCAATTTATAGATTTATAAACTCTTTCACTTTTGAGAGAGTAAATCATGAAGTATCACGAAATGACCAAAAATTATATTTTTCGTGAATTTGAATGTGGTCTAACGGTAGACGAAACAGCCAAACTTTGTTTTAAAAGTGTGAGAACAATCAAAGAGTGGGATAAAGGCAAAGCAATCCCAAAGGAGTGTAAGCGTCTAATGAGATTTGCCAGTGGGAAGCAATTGTCTGCTTATGAAAACTGGTGTCAGTTTAGAATGCGCAACGACAAGTTAGAATTACCTACAGGTCAACTTGTGACCCCTCAAGAAATAATTGCGGGTATAGCACTACTACAGATTCAGTCCGAATTAGAGATCACAACGACTACAAAGTTATTGAAGTTCGTCCGAGCGCTCGCAAGAATGAAATGAAAAAAGGGCTCAAAGAGCCCTTAGAAATGTTTAACTTAAACCTAGCTCTATTAAGAGAGTGGAGACATCATCTCCGGAATTGTAATCAACAATTTTCACCCCATTCTTGGAACAAAACTCATGTGCATTATGAGACTCTTGCTTTTGTAATTTGTCGATTAAATCTAGAGAAATACAGTCGCCATCTCTTGAGAGCAAACGCCTATGTACCTCGTGAGCGTCTGCCAACACATTTATTACTATGTCTGGGTTAATGTCCTGAAACACCTGATAATCTAATTCGATAATCGTTTCATTTTTACCGACTAAGCAAAAGTGGCCATCTAATAGAATGTTCTCATCATCAAGATTAGAAATTCCCTCTAACAGCGCTCTTTGGTTAGCTTCCGCTTTATCTACCACTTTTGAGGTTTCAACGTATGCAGAATTAGCTTTAATGATATCGCTACAGGAGTATGAGCGGATATCTACAAAGCTATTTATTTGCGAACACAGTGTAGACTTCCCTACGCCGTGTACGCCAGAGATGAATATTAGTTTATTCATTCAAATGCAAACTCCGGAAAGAGATCCCTCGACAAATACATAAATGATTGAGGTGCTGACACTTTTTTCTTCATTTTGTCTAATCGAAAGGGATTGTCATATTTTTTAACATTACCAATTTTAATAGCGTGAGCTTCTGACTTCCCATTGAAGTAGTGATCGAAAAACTCTTTTTTGATACCAGATTTTGTTTGGGTCTGATTCCAAATCTCTTGTGGTGTATCAGTTAAGATTCTATCGATACAGAACTCGCCGACTACTTTACCCTCGGGCAATGTAGAATAGATGATCACCTTTTCTACATCACTTCTTCGAAAGATCGCCTTACGGTATTCAAATTTCTTTTCGCCTGTAAAGATTCTTTCTACAAACTCGGGTTTAATTGATAATAAAACTTGCATCTACCTCACCTAAATCAAGCATGTGATTGAACTGGCTATCCGATATCTCCATTGCTCCCCAATATGCACCCTCTGAGAGACCAACTTCATTAATCAACCTGTCACGAATCACACGTTTCGTCATCGCGGTATTATACGTGAATCGTATGATATGAGGATAGCGTTTTGAACGGTAGAAGTATGTAAGTTCATCTTGTGAGAACACAGAGTATGAGCCTGCATAAGATAAAAAAGACTCGAGAGTAGGAAAATCACCAATGTTTCTATACTCTTCGACGACGCAAACTGAAGTAATAACAGAACGATAACGTGCAGGACCTGCACCATCCGATGTTCTGTAGGTTACAATGATATCACCCGGTCTAAAGTCGGCAGTAAGCTCCATAGCACATAGATAAATTTTATGGATGCTATTTGTATGAGAAACGTCTTGTATAATATCGTGAGACTCGTTGTTAAGAATAGAGTCTGGTAGCATCCGTGTGTGATAGTCTGGATATATAGACATCAAGTACTTCTTATTTCCTCGAATGTTAAACTTTGGGTAGTCAGCCATTATGTTGTTATGAACGTGATGCATGTTACGAACTAACACGTTCTCGATACCGTTGGGTGTAGACTTAGAACCAATTACATCAAACCCATATCGCTGCATTAATGAAATAAGGTGAGCATGCTTATCAAAAATTGTCACATAGACATCATCTACGTTTGATTTAATAGCGTGGTCAAATACCTTTTTCACGAACCTTTCACCGCGTCTTGTTCCTGCTGCATCAAACTTAAAAGTACCAATCTTTAGGTGCATTCCATTTGGTAGGTTTGGTGTTGTATCTGTCACAACTCCGCTCTCCACCTTCAAATACATAAAACCTTCAATAAATCCCATCGGGTTGTATAAAACGTACGCACAGTCACCTGCTAACGCCTTCTTAGCGAACCACTCAGGAAATTCCTGATAGTCAGCCTTTAGTGTCGCAAAAAAATTGTCATTAATATTTATATCTGAGAACGGTTGATAGACTAAATTTTCCATAGATAAATACTCTTTGGTATTGAACATAGTGGGACATCAAAGCTCCATAACCCACACCTTAGATGTGGAATTTATCCTTGCACTGCAACTGTGTCCATATCTTTTATAATCTTCTCTCTAATTATGTGAGTGTCTAACGAGATTAAAAACCAATTCTCAGTAGAAAAGAAACTGAATCAAAATCAGAGCGCCATTAAGACTTTCACCCCGTATTACTATACGGGGTCGACTCGCTGACGCTCAAACACTGGCGCACTACGTTTGCAGAACGTAGAGAAAGGGGAATCAATCTCGACACTCGATTGATTTGCTATGAGCAATAGGAACGCCCACACTGCTATGCTCGCTGCTCAGTCTTCGCGACTGCGCATAGCGTGTGTGGCTATCTTATGTGGGTTGCAGGGGCGTTAAAGCCCCTTTGTTGTGACAGGTCTCTGCGAGGGATATTCTGGCAAGAAGGAGGGGTGTTTTTATCTCAAGCGTCAGCGAAGGCTGACCGCGCCAGTTGATAGAGCATTCTAATTTGAGTCGGTCGAGTGGCTTGGTGCTTCGTCATCGCTTCGCAATTCCTTATCCCTGCGGGGCTTAGACAGTAAAGCCCTGACAATAGCTTGAAACAAAAATCCAGCCGTAACACCTATAAACACATCGATAGCCATCATTTGGCTAATTGCATCCGCAAACATCAATACTTGTTCATCTGTCATTGTGTCACTCCTTTTATTGAAAATTAAACGTCACCAGTGACGGCACTTATTTGGAAGACATAGAGACAAGCTTGCCCGTAGCGATACTTCGAAGCACGTTGATAGTTAAATCTTCGTTGTCGCACATCATTTGCGCGGCTTGTTTCACCTCACAATCTCTATCTTCAGGAACCCAGAGCGTGATTTTCTTGAGTCCCTTATCTTTTTGGCGTTGTTCATATTCTGAATTACGGCTCATGGTTACGCTTCCTTATTGCCAGAGAGATTGAAGATGTCGACTTGTTTAAGCTCTTGCGTCCGGTCGGGGATAGTAAAGTCATCGGGCTTATCCAGTCCTTGTCTTGGTGGGCAGGTCAGCATCTTGGTTGTGTCGCCTAACTTGACTTGGATGAGACACTCATCAAGCTCAAGGAACTCATAGCCATAGCCAATCAGGACAGGGGAGCTGACATAGTATTCACCGTCATCTTTATCAATTCGAAAGCGGTAGTTGGTCAGGGTAATGTCTCCCTCAATTCGCTCTCGAACCACACTGGTTAAATACACTGACCGCGCTTGATTGAAGATAGGGAAATGTCGATAGAAAGGGTTTACAGCATCAATAGCAACCTGAGCACTATTTTGATGGCTATCACCGCCAGAACCCACGCCATGACCACTTTGCGTAGTCGATGTGTTCGCATCCAGATTCTGGCTATCAATCGTCGTAGTGTTGTTCGAATTGGACTCAGTAACTTGAGCAGTTTCTTGAGTTGGATTTTCAGTATCGCTATAAAATAAAGCATAAGCATCCCATACAAATTTAAACACCGCGCCAATACCAATGAGCATGGCTAAGATGAACTTCGGTGATTTGAGCATCGTGACGTCTGATTTAGACTCGTTAAACTTTCCTGTCCCTGTGGACTTATAGAGTGCAAACACCTCAACCGGAATTTTCTTTGAGGTGGTGCTTGCCATATCTTCTCGTGTGCTTGGAGCCGTCTTGGTTGCCTTGGTGGAATGGTTGTAAATGCGCGGCTTACGCTTGCGAAACCAAGTATCGGTTGAGCGATGGGAATACGCTTCTTGAGCACATCCCCTTAGCCACGTGGGTATTGATGTCCAGTCAGGCGTGAGCATGACAATATCCCACTGATATTTACGATGACGCATGAACGCCCCGTAAAAGTGGTCAGGGTAGAGGAGGCGTCCTTGCTCATCGAGCTGTGTTTCGCCCGTGTCGTCGATATCCCCCTCATCCAGTGTCGATTCATCGACCTTTGTCCATCGGCTGTGAAACAGGTCAGCAAAGTCATCTGGGAGGTTAGGGAGGAATTCTTCAATCGGGCGCTTGTGTGTCTTTTCTTTCTTGAATCCTGCGTCCACAGTAAAGATGTCCTGACACTCATCAATGACCACCAAAGCCCCGATAGGCATCCAACTAAACCAATTCTGCCAAAGCTCAATACCCGTTAACTTACGAGAAAAGACACGAATCAAACGCGCCCCTGGAGGAAACTTTTCACCGAGCAGTTTCTCAATTTTATCCAGAGGTTTAAGTCCTTCGATATTGGTCACGACTAAGCGACCATTGCGTAGAGCAGGGAGGATTTCAAACCACACCGCATAAGCGGATTTATACGCCCCATTGGAGCCATGACGAAAGTAAACAGCCATTGATTACCACCCCATGATACGCAGGACGAAAGCGGTCGCGAACGCATCAATGATGATACGTATCGCATCGACTACACCAATCGCATGACAAATCGCCCGTAGGTCTGGCGAGATTTTGTTAAACGCGGCATTGAGCACTGTGTACACCTCATAATTCTGAAGTAGCATGGTCGCAACTTTGTAAGCGGTCTCCAGACCCCAGAGCTTAAACGTCAGATAGAACTTAGTGGCGAAGTACCAGAAGTAGGTCACGATGTTCATTAAGAACTCAGGGATGCCCAAGACAAAATGTTTAACGTCACTGCCTACACCGGAAAGAAACTCTAATACTTGATAGATGTAATCCATGATTCCCCCTACGAATTACGTCCAGAACTTAAGACGATGATGGCTGCCATGAGTGTGGCGAGAAAGATAATGACCCCTTTGATGAGGTCGATGTGTGGTGCTATCCGGTCTAAGAAATTGAAGCCGACTGAAATACGATGACCATGATGATCTAAATCAAACTGCGTGCCTCGATAGCTGCCGCCGTTAAAGTGCATGGTGCCCATCTTAAGCGGTGACTTGGTGAGCTTGTCCTCGATGTCTTTCTCAAGTTGCTCAATCTCCGTTTTTAAGCCCTCAACCCCATCTTTGAAAGGGGTCTTAAAGGTCGGTTTTTCGGGCGTCTTAAAGGATTTACCGCTTTTTCTAATTTTGTCGATACCATCCCAAATATCCCCAAGCCCCATCCCAAGAGTGCCACCGACGCGGAAGATAGAGCCGCCATTCATACGGGTCGCCTCGGCTATGTCATCTAGCTTACGATTGGTTTCGCTCATATCGGTACCATCGCCAGAGCCACCGCCTTTTAAACCGGAACACGCTGGCTTGTTAGCCTCATCACCAGAGTTATTTGAACCATCACCAGAGCCGTTATTGTTATCGGTACCTTTGACACAATCGCTAATCACCTTGATACCATCAATCAATTCCTTGAGTGTTTCTTTAGTCCAAGGGGTTTCTTTCTTTGTTGACATGACCGTAGAGAGATTTGAGACGCTACTCGTTAACATGCTCAGCGTGGAGCCCATTTGCACCATATCCCGATGGATTTGGTCATGTTGTTTTTGGTCTTGCGTTAAGCCTGCATAGGACACGTTCTCTAGACGTTCCCAACCGCGTTGGATCTGGTTATTAATGGCGTTGTGACCGCCTTTGATTTGAGCGCCCAAAGTGCCAAAACCCACAACGCTAATATTAGGAATGGATGTGTGATTATTGTCTGGAATCGGTGGTGGTGTTGGTTCGGGGTCAGGGTCGGGCAGTGATGGCACTGTACCGCCTGAAAAGTCAGGACCATTACAAATTTGACCTGTAAATTTCCATTTGCCTGTACATCTTGTGCCGACAATTGTTGAGCCATTTTCACCGACACCGACACACGCTTGACTGCCTGCTGGAGCCATACCGCATCGATTTTCTAAACTGTCTCCCACACATGCCGCTTTAGGATCTTGTCCCCATATGTACGCATCCCATGACATGGTGCGAGTGCCTGCCTTAGCGTGGAGAAACTCACACACGTTGCGACATGTTCCATCGGGTTTAAATCCGAATTCACATTGCTGCGCATGGCTAGGAACGGAGAGCATCAGCGTCATTAACAGCAAAACGCCAAGCAGAAAATTGATAGCAAATCGCATAAGTGCACCTATAAAAAAAGGGGCTGATTTAGCCCCCTTATCCTGATATGACGCCCGTATAGACCCCGTAACAAAACACCAGTCCCATGACAGACGCCATGCCAATAGAGACCACCATTACTTACGCGCTAGCCAAGACACGACCATGCCCACACCGAAGCCCAGAGCCGCAAGCCCGATAACGCCCGTTGTGGTCAATTCAACCAGTTTTTTACCGCCAGTGATGGCTGCTGTGATGGCGCCTTCGTTAGCCGAAGCGTCAGCCAATGCCGAGCCTGAGACAGTCAGAAGTACACCCATTTGAGCGTAACGGTTTTGAACAGTTTGTTTAGCAAAGTTGAAGAATTTCATAGTGTTACCTTTATTTTTTACCTAGATACTTAATGACGCGACCCATGATGTGACCACCGATAAAGGTCAACAGCAATTGACCTAAAAAGAATTCGTACATCGCAGGGTCAAATTGAAAGAAGGACAATGTAGCCTGTCCATTTTCGACCAGTTGAGCCGCTTCCACCTTGGTTAGTAAAAGGTAATCGCACGTTCCATCAGTGGACTTTGCGAGTAAACCGTGAGTGAGAGCGACACAAACAGACACGGTTTAGCCTTTGATTGGCTTGATATCGACTACGATGTTTCGCGCAGGGTTCTGCGGGTCTGCATCCAAGTGCAGCTCACACATCATTGGGAATTGGTTTTCTAATTCTTTGAATGCCATCACCAGTGATGGATTTGGATTCATGGCGATTTGTTTCTTGTCCAGACCGACTGCCTGACATTCGCCTTTTTCAGACTTCCAACCTTCGTTAGTGGCTAGATAGTTCACTTGAGCGAAGTTGTATGGACGGTCATCTTTTTTTGATAGACCTTGCGAGTGTTCACACCCGATGACGATTACGGTTAATGGCATGGTATTTCTCCAGTTTTTTCTAGATGTAAGTCCCGACCGACTGGAAAGTTAATCCGGTCGGGGATGTCGTTGAGTTCGAGTCCCTTAGTCAGGGTTTCGAGTATCTGTTTATCGTCGTCGTACAGTTGGCGCATGGCGTTGACCAATTTGCCGTACTGAACACGAGCGTGTTTAACCGCGTTTTCAAACGAGGTCATAAATTTGATTTTGGTGGTCGAGATAGCGATAGGCTCGACATCATCAATCAGAGAGGCAAGGGCAGGGTAAGAGCCTGCAAAGTACGGGTCAGGGTCGATTAACACCTCAAGAGGAATGACCCTGTAACGGTTGCCAATCTGAACTTCAAAACGGTTCCAGTTGGGATACTGTTCGCACTTCATCTGCGCGGCTTTATCGTAGGCGCGGAATACCTTGCCGTTCTCACGCGCACCAACATAAAAGGTATGACCTGCATCCGGTACAAAGCCGCATTTCTTGCGGTCTTGTGGTGACATACTTTGATAGCCACGAAATTCACCGGCACTAGGGGGCGTGCCACGAGTAATAAATTGACCATCAAGGTACTTATCTTTGATGTCTTCGATAGAAACGTTACCCTGTAAGTCATCAAGGGCAATATCCACACGCGTCAATTTGGCGCCAACCATTTGCTGTAGTGCTTTATAAAGCGCTTCCATGTTCACAGCCTCGCAGCCTTTACCGGAAAACGACACGTAATAACCGAAGTTCGCCGCACCCCAAGCGACTAATCCAGCTTGAGTGCCATTGCACAGCAGTTTTGCCGAGTATCGATAACCAGAAAAACCACCGCGACGTTCAAGTGTCCATTCGTTTTGCTCGTAGCTGATTTCGTCTGCTAACACCTCTAGAAACGATTCGATTTCGCCATGACAAAGGGTGTCCAACATATCGATGCCGATATTGCTAATAAGACGTTGATAACATTCATTAAAGGACACATCGGTATCAATGCGCACATCGGCATTGATGAGCTCCTTATCCAGAGCCGCAAAGTACAAATCCTTATTAGCAAAGTCTTCAGACTCAATACAGCCAAGCACTTGAGCAAGGTTTTCCCCAAAGTGAGCAATCTTGGTTTGTTCACGTTGAGCAATCGCAACCACATTTTGAGATTCAAACTCATTGATTTGCTCTAAAGCAAAGCGTTGTTTCGCCATGTCTTTACAGCGCTCAAGCAGTAAAGGCGAACCGGAGAAGCTCACGTAGTCAATGACAGTCTTATTCATCGTGAAATACTCGGTCAAAAGCGCCATTGGCACGCAGTTCAGATTCGTTTTCGTGAGTAATTTCAATCAGTTCACGGTCGGACTCACACGCATAGAGGTACATTTCGTGTTTGGTTTTGAAGTATTCAGGCATGCCATCAATCGAACACCAGAAGCCATCCGAGTGGTGTTCAAAGTACACAGGATTTTTACGAGCAGGTTTCGCAGCGAAGCTCATAGAACTCTCCAAAAAAGACCAAGTGAATTACAACTTTTTGTAACTGTAATTACAGAATCTTGTAACTGCAAGATACAGAATTTTGTAATTTATGCGCTAAAATCAGACTTATAAGGGGGATGCTATGTATCAATCAGAACTACTTGATGCCTATAAAAAGGCTCAAAACTACATACAAGACAAGCAAGTTGCGCACGATTTAAATATGCCAGCTCCTAGAATCAGTGAAATGAGGAAAGGAAAGCGCTATCTATCTGATGAAGAAGCAATTTTTCTAGCTGAAAATGCAGGAATTGATAAAGAAGTAGCTTTGATGGGTTGTCATTCCGACCGCAACGAAAACCCAGAGATAAAAGCACTTTGGGAAAGCATTGCAAAAAAGTTTAACGGGCGCGGTTTACACGGAATATCAATAGCTTGCGGCGGCTTGGCTATGTGGATTAGCAGCCCGACTGGAGCAATTACTCAGTGCGCATTACGTACATTATGTTAAATAATATATGTATAGAATGAACCTGAATTGTTTATGTCTGACTCATTGAACATAATGAATTTACCATAAAATATTTAATCATCAGTATTGATAATCTATCGATTAAAATACTGATGATTAACCAAACAAGGCTCAAGCTAATGACGCAGATACTTTCTTCTTGAGTTATACGGACAGCCAGTTCACATTTCTATCACCTTCTTGAAAACGCGCAAGCATACAGTCTTTGTTAACAGACAAAATCCCATCCTTGATTTCGTTTCCGATGAAAAAGTCCTTCTCTATATCCACCGCCCCATCGAGGTCACAATAATCAACAGTTCCCGCAAGTTGAGCCGCGGCGGCTATGCCGAGATAGCTCTCTGTTTTACAGCCCATCATTGTTTCCATTCCCAACTCACGTGCTTGCGTGACAATCTCCAAAGCAGAATCCAATCCGCCACACTTCATGAGCTTAATATTTACCCCATCAACGTGTCCATTTAGTTTGTGTAAATCCCCCAACGAACTGCAATCTTCGTCTGCAAAAATTTTGATACTAGTTGCATGACGAAGCTCACCTAAAAACTCGATGTTACCCGCTTGCAGTGGCTGCTCTAGTATTTCTACATCGAACGCTTCCAATTCAGGTAGCGCAAGTGAAGTTGAGCGATAATCCCAAGCACCATTACCATCAACCCAAATTCTACCCTCATAGTGCGCTCGTATCTCAGCCAAGACATCCAAATCAGCATGATCCAATTTCAACTTTATAATCGGCCACGCCAAATAACGACTCAGATCTCGACGGAGCTCTGCACGTGAAGAGACACCAATAGATATACCAGAAACAATCCGCTTCGGTGCTGGCAAACCAAGCACATGAGAAACAGGCATACCTAAGCGCTGTGCCTCAAGAGAAATTATTGCCATATTCAATCCCGACCTTATTGCAGGACTGATGTTTAATGTTCGCAACGATGCTCTTAAAGTTGTACAGCATTCTGCTTTTAAGTTGGCCACACTCGACTGAAACTGTTCAAGTACCTGATTGTTGCTCATGGGCGCGTCTTTAGACACCACAACTGAACCAAAACCGATGCTGTTATCGACTGATGAATGACAGCGGACAAAAATGGGGCTGACACTTGATTGACACCCCTTACTAGTTACAAATGGCTGTGACAAACCGAGTTGTACGAAAGCGATGCTCCAGTTCATGATTCCATCGCCTCGGCGACTGCCTTCTCAACACTTTCCAACCAGTGACTCATCGTTTGATCTAAATACTCATAATTGTCACCCGCGGCTATGACAAATCCGGCTCTAGCACTGGAATCGGATAAAGGCGGAATAATCTGTCCAACTTCAAACACCAATCGACTATCCAGCAACTGGACGCTTTTACGCTCCGAAATAGCAACCTTGGGATTGGAGGATAACTTCCCAGCTGGAACAATGGCATACCTAATTGCGGCGTAACCTTGAGGGTTGTAAAAAGGTGACGTTTCTTGCATTCCACAAGCATAACTAATCGCAACCTCCTTAGGATCAACTTTATAGACTTGATTTAGTAACTCATTAATATGATCACCACCGACACGATTATGTGACTCAATAATTTGAGGACCTGTAGAAGTAAGTTTGAGCTCAGTGTGTGAAGGGCCGTCTTTTAGCCCCACAGTATTTAAAAACTCCATCACGAATGCTTCAATGTCATCGAGACCGTCTGGCTGATAAGGCAAAACATGCCCTCGTTCAATGCATCCAGCCGTAATTGTTTTTTTCGTTGTCGCGAGAATTTGATGCTTGCCATTAAAACTGAAGGCTTCAACACTGATTTCTTCACCCTCTAGAAACTCCTCGACAAGGAACTCTTTCCACCCTTTACTCAGGATGTCTGCGACCACAGTAGGTACTGAGTCTCCTTTGCATATGACGCGCACACCTTCGCTTCCGGCACCACATACAGGCTTAAGAATTACCTTACTAAGTCTGTTTTCTCTGATAAACTCAATAACGTGATCCGAATTAGTACAAAATTTCCAAAGAATGGATGGGAAATTACTCTTCGCCAAGTGAGCTCGCATTAGAGCTTTGTCCTTTAGAAGCATTGCGACCTCGACACTAACTCCCGGTAAGCACAACGCTTCTCGGACTTTAGCAGAGATCACTAACATGTCTTCAGACAACGAAATAGCTTGCTTGAAACGAAAAACTTGATTTAACGCACAGGCTATATTGATTACCATTTTCTCATCGTTGAAGTCGGCAGTGACTACGTGCTCTGCTAAATCGATCTCTTTTACATCTGTAGGGCTGCGATCAATTAATCTTACCACCTGTAAACCGAGTCGATGGGCTTTATATACGAGCTCAGATTTACCACCAATGATCAATACCCAACCATTAATTTTAGTCATCATTTCTCCCGTAGTATTCATGAAAGGTGCCAACAACAATACATAATTGCTCAATGGTTAGGGCTTGCCAGGCTTTAGACAATAAATGATCACTCACATCTAAATCTGCTGAATCAACATCTAGCAATCCCGGCCAACCATTAAATCGACGCGTAAAATAGCTCGATAGATCCTGACCATTTCGCTGCAACCATTCGTGCACTAACGCATTCAGTTTTTTACCTAACGATTCTGAACACTCTAAGGGATCAAAGTTGGCAAAAATATGACTAAATAAGCCTTCTAAGACCTGTGCATCATTTGACTTCAAATTGGTCGGGCAAAGCATAAACACAGGAGCCGGCATAACAACATATACTAGGCTTATTGGCTCGGCAGACACATCATCGATGATTGCCATAATGTGGCGGAGCGATTTAGCCGTCGATTTTTCAGCAAAATAACCTTTTCTGGCAGGAGGGAACCCCCCCATGGCCCTAGCCCCCCAATGAAAGTGAATGGTAGGGCCAAAATCACCTCTATTTGTATTACACACAAAGTGGCTTCGACACAACGCCGAAAAAACAGCAACAAGTAAATGAGATATAATTGGCAGCTTCACTGGCCATTTTTCCATATTGCTGAAAAAATGCTGAGGCTCATTTACAGCAATGATAGGCGCCCAAATTAGATCCGCAAAGTCTTCTGGGCTGTATTCTATCCCATTCATGACGATACTATTGCCCTCTAACGAAAACTTAGCACGCTCTATATCTCCTGACAGCGTTGCCGCATGTCCGACCAAATCTTGTAGCAACCTAGCGGGATTGTTACTGGTTAAAGCGGCACGAATAAGAGCCTCAATCCACGCGGATAGCCTTTCCCGGTGCTTTGCTAACAAGTCTACTTCAAGTTCGAATGTTCCCAATTGCTCGCGTAATTGGTGCGTCAGAAGACTTGTTAACGGTTTGAGACCTTGTTCGCTTTTTGCTTTCAGAAAAGGAACAAATCGAGGTGAAGTTCTATCGCACAAAGCGAACTGCTGACCATCCCACGCATACAGTTCTAGCATTGATTGTTTCCCTTGCTTCACCAGAGAGCCGGGAACATATACAGTATCACCTCCGTCAAGTGCTTTAGTCTCAGTTTGATTAAAGCAGAAGATGGAGGGGTGACCATAGCCTCCGAGGCAAATGAAATAATTGAAATCCATCGCCCCCGAACGACCCACCACAATATCACCCCAGTTTCCCATGTGACCGCTACGCGGTGGAGAAATTGAAGAGGATGAAATAGATTCAAGTACCTTCGACATAGGTGTTTTCGCGTAGCCAAGGTGAAGAAACGCATAATGCTTCTCTCCAGACATCAAACTCTCTAACTGCTCTGGATCAAGTTGCCAAGACTCATGACCGATTAAACCGAGTGCTTTAAGCAGAGCACTTTCTTCATTCAGACAACTCTGCATACTGCTTGTTCTCCTTAGTTTTCTTAGCGGAAGCAAATTCTGGGCGCTCTAGCCCTAGATGGTCACGTAACGTGCTTCCGTGATATTCTGTTCGGAACAAACCACGACGCTGTAGCTCTGGCACCACCAGTTTTACAATGTCATCAAGCCCTTCTGGGTTCACTGGAGGCATGATATTGAATCCATCAGCTGCTCCTGCCTCAAACCATTCCTGCAGAGTATCGACGATCGTTTTAGGAGAACCTATGAGTAGATGATGGCCCCGGGAGCCCGCTATTGAACGAGCTAACTCTCTGATCGTAAGGTTTTCTCGCTGCGCTTTTTCCCAAATCAATCGTTGTCGACTTGTGCTACCTTCTGTCTGGGGCAGCGGCGGTAGATACCCGTCAATATCGTATCTAGACAAGTCTATATCACCTAGCTGACTCTCTAGCAAACTTAAGCTCACAACGGGATCAATTAAATCTTGGAGAGCTTGAAACTTCTGGTTTGCCTCTTCGTCTGTTTCCCCCACCACAATCGTTACACCAGGCATGATATGAAGCTGATGTTCCTTACGCCCATAAGCTTTAGCTTGAGCCTTTATATCCTTGTAAAAAGCGGTCGCATCATCCATTTGAGTCTGCGCAGTAAAAATTACTTCTGCCCACTGCGCAGCAAAATCTCGACCAGTTTTTGATGATCCGGCTTGAACAATGACCGGATACCCTTGCTTAGGACGAGCTACATTTAGTGGCCCTCTAACAGAGAAATAGTCCCCTTTGTGGTTGAGAATATGTAACTTATTGGGGTCGAACATGTGACCGCTGGCTTTATCGCAAATGAATGCGTCATCTTCCCAACTATCCCAAAGGCCAGTTACGACATCCATAAACTCTCTCGAACGTTGATAGCGCTCTTCGTGGTCAGCTTGCTTTTCAAGATTGAAGTTCTGAGCCTCCACATCAGTTACTGAGGTCACAACATTCCATCCAGCACGCCCATGACTAATGTAGTCTAATGACGCGTACTTTCGTGCAATGTGAAAAGGTTCGTTGTAACTGGTCGAGGCAGTAGCAACCAACCCGATTCGTTGAGTGACCATTGCTATCGCAGACAGTAGCGTTAAAGGTTCGAAATGGACTGTTCGTCCTTGTCTACTGAGCTCGTCATTATTTCGGTAATGCGTTCGAACACCAACTCCATCAGATAAGAAGATCATATCAAAAAGACCTTCCTCCGCTTTTTGAGCTAGAGAGCAATAGTACTCAATATCTAGTCCACCATCAGGCTGGCAGCTTGGATGACGCCACGCCGCGATATGATGCCCTGGTGCCGGCATAAAACAGCCCAATTTCATAGTCCTTTTGTTTTGTGTATTCATTATTTATTCCTTTTATGAAATTACGTTTCCCCAAACATAAAGGGGCACTTTTTAGTGAGATCTAAGTCATTTCCGTTTCACATTCGGAAACACCTGCTAATGTCTCTAATGCATAAGGCAACAATCCACCGCTACGAAACTGTTCGCGCTCAGAGCGTGAATAGAGCGCGACTTTACATGAGAGTACCAATCGCTCACGTGATCCTGATAGGTTCTCGATCTCAACAGACACTGTATCTGAAGTTATTTCTTGATTAGGGATGCGAACAGTGATTTTTTCTCTGCCATTCAACAGCTTCTTGTACTGTGCATCTTCGTTTGCGAGGATAAGTGGCAAAATACCAACCGCAACTAAGTTGGCTCTATGGATGCGTTCGAAACTTGCTGCAATGACGACTTTCACGCCTAAACAACGTTGCACCTTTGCGGCCCAGTCTCGTGATGAACCAACACCATAGCGTTCTCCGGCAAAAATAACTGAGCATTGTCCTTGGGATAGATAATCCAACGCTACTTGGTGAACTGGCGCTATTTCGTTGGTTTGGCTATGTAAGGTATGACCAGAAGGCAGATCGATTCCTAGTAAATTGATCTTGCGTGGTCCCGAGAAGCCTCCTCTGATCATGACATGATGATTGGAGCGACGAGCTCCATAGGAGTTGAGGCTCAATGGTGACTCACCTTTCTCCAACAGATACTGTCCCGCATAAGATTCAGTAGTAATTTTGGCTACAGGTGAAATATCGTCCGTTGATATGTCATCGCCCAGATTAAGCAGGACATTCATATTCTGATAGGGAGAACTGCCCATTTTCGAGACTTCCGTTAGAAAACTGGGATTCTGCAAGTACGTCGAATGAATATCCCAATGATGCAATGCTTCATTTCCTTTGGGGTTACTCAACCATTCTTTATCATTGTCATTTAAAAGTGTCTCAAACGACTCTTTTGTGACCAACGAGCTATACAGTGCTTCGACCTGATGTCTTGTTGGCATGATGTCCTTCAAGTAGACGTCATTATTATTTAAGTCTTTTCCCAAGCTTTCAGTTAAAACATCTACTCCAATATTCCCGGCGAGTGCATATGCCACAGTCATCGCCGGTGAGCAAAGGTACGCTTTCTCTATTTTTCCGTGAATTCGCCCAGTATAATTGCGATTGCTACTAACCACTGCTACGCAATCTGTTCCCTGCTCAATGGCCTCAATCACATTGTCCGTTAATGTGCCGCTCCCCCCATTGCAAGTAGTACACCCATAGCCAACATGATAAAACCCGAGAGCCTCTAGCCCCTCCATCAACTGACCTTTGGTCAGATAATGCAAAACTGAACGTGACCCAGGTGCAAACGTGGTCTTAATATCAGGCTGTACCTTCAGACCTTTAGCAGCAGCATTCTTTGCAAGCAATGCAGCGGTTAGCATTAGCTCAGGATTTGATGTTGTGGTACAAGAAGTTATTGAAGCGATGGCGATATGGCCATCTAGAATTGTCTTTTTACCTTGAGAGTGGTGTGAGATAGGGTTCTCATGCGCAATTTGTTCAACACTCGTCAGATTGTTAGGTAAATACGGTCCTGCAATACTGACTGACACGTGACTTAAATCGATCTTCACAACATGTGAAAACGCACTGTCGTCTAAACACTCCGCTCCCATCATCTTCTGATGTGAATAATAGCTAGTTGCAAGTTCTTGATTATGTTTAGTTTTCCCGGTCAGAGAAAGGTGCTGGATCGTTTGTTGATCGACGGGAAATAAACAACACATAATGCCCATTTCGGGAGCCATGTTTGCGATAGTACATCGATCGAATGCACTTAATTGTTTAACACCACTTCCATAAATTTCGACTAAGCTACCCGACAGGTTTTCGCGACGAAAAAGATTTGTCATGTACAAGGCTAAGTCATAAGCGGAGACTCCTGTGCCAAGTTCCCCTTCAATCTGAACACCTATTAGTGCTGGCATTTGTCGAGAGGTGGGAATTCCTAACATCAAAGACTCTACCTCTAGGCCTCCAGCTCCCCAACCTAATACGCCAATACCATTGATCATTGTTGTGTGACTATCAGAGCCAATCACTGAATCCGGGTAGATGATTGTCTTCCCATCATCTTTCACGTCTTCAGTCAAAAGTACCGACTTATTTTCTACATTGATCTGATGCACAATTCCGCGGTTTGGTGGAACTACTTCGATGTTGTCAAACGCATCTTGAGCCCAACGTATAAATTGATAACGTTCAGTATTCTTCGCGATCTCTTCTGAGTAATTGCGCTGACTAGCGTCATGGCATCCGAAATGCTCTGCTTGAATTGAATGATCAATTACAAGCGTGGTAGGAAGTTGCGGGGTAATAACTCTCGGATCCTGTCCCTTCTCAGATAATAATGTACGCAATGATGCCAAATCGACCAAAACAGGAACTCCCGTATAGTCCTGCATAATCAAACGACTCGGTGAAAACGTAAACTCGATATCCGATTGCGCCTCTGAGCGGTATTGTTCTAACAAGCGTAACGCAGCCTCAGATTGCTCAGTACGAATGAGGTACTCCACGAAGAGCTTAATAGTAAAGGGAATAGTGTCTATTTCCACGTCATGGTAGGCAGAAAATTTAGGAACAGAAACGAAAGTGTACCGCTTTTTTCCCACATCAAAGGTATCTAAATAGTTTGAACTAAACATACGTCGATTCTCTTTCTTCTCTGGTGAATCGTTTGATCTCAGGTCCGTTGTAATGAAGCCTTGGACGAATCAAAATATTATTGCTCTGTTGCTCGAGAATATGGGCAGCCCACCCCGCAGAGCGAGAAGCAATAAAAATCGGGACGGAGTACTCTTTGGGGATATTCAACTGCTGATACAATAACCCTGCGTAGAGGTCGACATTCCCACTGATACCATGCTTATGGTAAGGCAACATCTCCTTTTCAAGTGCTTGGATGATCTCATAGCCAAGCATATCCTTGTTTGAGATTGCTGCTAGATAAGTCATTTGTTCTAATTTGCGCTTTCTAGGATCGTGTGTACGATAAACGCGATGACCAAAACCCATGATAGGTAGGTTACTCGCTCGCCTTTGTTCAAGGTAGCTGGCGACATTATCTGGATGACCAATTTCAGTGATCATCTCTATCACACGTTCGATGGCCCCGCCATGTAGGTCGCCGTTAAACACTGAGATGGCACTCGTAAAAATACTGTGGAGGTCGGATTGCGCCCCACAAGCAACACGTGTAGCAAATGTCGAAGCATTAGAGCCATGTTCTGAGTGAACGACTAAGTCAGCATTAAGTAAACTGACCGCCAACTCCTGCTGCTCTCCTTGATAAAAATGGCTGAGCAACAGCTCACAAAAATTCCCTTTCAAATAGCTAGGCTGAATAGTGATGTTATTTACACATAGCCAGTGACAAACAATTATCGATTGGATTTGTGCGATGATGCGAATGAGTTCGTTTTTAACAATCTCTTGATCTTGGGTTTTAGGCTTTTCGTAAAACGCCCCTATCGCTGACAACACCGTCCGTAGAACATAAGTCGGATGACACAATTTCAACGACTCGATTAATGTAAGAATTTCTTCGGGCAGCACACGAAAATTTTGAATTTTTAAGCAAAAAATCTTCAGTTCTTCTGCCGTAGGTAGCCGCTCATATATCAATAAATAAGCAACTTGTTCATAAGAACAGTACTCAGCTAGATCCTCAAGGGAATAGCCACGATAACCTAAAAGACCATGTTGACCATCTATTCGACATATTCCAGACTCATCAAAGTAAACCCCATTGAGTCCTCGACTAATATCAATATAATCCACATCTTTTTTTGATTTAGGGCTGCCAGCTTTCATTTGACCATCGGGTACCCCGTGTATCCAGTCTTTGACTGCTTGATATGTTGTTAATCTAGATGCCTCTTCTGTGGTGATCTTACGCCCGAACTCTCGCTCTAGACGTAGAAGCAACTCTACATGAGCCATTGAATCCCAAGCTTCATTTTGCTGATAATGCAACTTGTTGCTTACTGACGCTTCCGAAATTTTAAACGTTTCAGCAAACAACTGAACAATGAGCTTATCTTTTATCATTGGTAGAAACCTCCTAGCTAAGGGCACAACGTCACTGCATCGCAACCTTAATGCAACCTTATAAATATCCTTATAACTAATGTGAATTAGCTTTGGTAACTCAATTCAACATTCCATTTCTTGACCGCTAAGACGGCAATAACAGCAAAAATACAACTAACCAATGCAGCAAATAGTAGCGCCCAAGACAGCGAAGACTGAGAAAGATAAGTGAGCAAAGGTATCGTCACCCCTGCCACACAAACGGCAAACAAATTACGAAAAAGACTCACCCTACCTCGAATGGATTTATCCGTGTTTTGTTGTAAATGCGTGATCAGCGAAGTGTAAGATATGGTGTTAAACGCGCCGATGGCAAACATCATTCCGACTATGTTGGAAGGAATGGCCATAAACGCAATACTTGCAAAACCGAGCCCCTGACCAAACAAGCCCATTCCAGCGGATCTACTACGCCCCAGGCGATCAACAACATGTCCCGCCAGCAACCCCGCTGACAGCGCGCCTAGGGCGAATGCTCCATCCAACAACGAGAGAGCAGCTGCTTCCCCGTTAAAGTATTGAGCAACAAACACTACTAACAACGCATTGATCATACTGGGTAAAACATAGTCCCCAACTGAGGCGAAGATGGTGAGTGTCAAACCAGGAACAGAATTCAGTGTCTTGACCGCATCTCGCCAATCGGCAATTAAACGATTATCCCAATGTTGACTCTGAGCAACCTCACAATTGGTTTCGCCAACTTGGCTTATTGAACAGAAAATCAAAGCAGAAAATGCAAACGAGACACCGTTGAGCACGAGACAAAGTAGTGGGTCAAAATATGTTAGTAGGACGCCAGCCAAAACGATCCCAATAAATTGTCCGGTCTGAAACGCACTCGAAGCAAAGCCATGATATTTCCCCAGTTGCTCACTTGGTACAACCAAAGGCTCAATTGAGAAAAAAGCAGCTCGGTAAAATGGTTTTCCAATAAAGATGACGAAACTAATTAACGTCACAAGAACCAAGGGTAACTCGTCCTGAACCAATAAACACAAAGCCAAAATAAACGCGGCTCGACAGCCATCGACCAGAGTTAGCATACGACTATTGGCGTAGCGGTCCACAATAGGACCAGCCAAAAAGTTTGAAAGGAAAATCATCAAATACTCGAACGCTATCACGATGCCGAATGACAACGCAGACCCCGTTTGATCATAAAGCAACTTTCCGACTGCGAGTGTATATATTCCATTGCCTACATTCGAAATGATAGAGGCTAACAACAGCAGCTTCGCATCCCGTGTCAAGGTCATGACTCGAATTCCCACACCAGGGAATCAAGACTCTTCTGCGCTTTGTCAACAGCATCACGGCAAGTTTTACCCACAGCTACAACCGATGCTCCACGGTCAAAAGAATCCTGGATACCGCCAAACTTAAACCCCGGTGTCTGCAGTACCTCTACGTGCTTCACATGCTCATCCTGTTCGATAGTTTCAACCCCTTTAACTTGGTTGAATATTGCCTCAATTACAGGCGTATAATACCGAATTGAAGCGCATGTCTGGTGTGAACTAGACCTAAGCTCGGGAACACGACTTAAGACTTCCTTACCACACGTCTGTTCAACCCACAAAGCTTCCAAATCAACGTCAGTTAGATATTTCACAAGATCGGGTATGCGATCACCGGCCAATCTTGCATGAGTTTCAACAATCCTTGGGCCTTCAGGTGTAGTAAACAGTTCCGTATGGCTGGGACCATTCTTTAGCCCAATTGCATCTAAACATTGGAAGACAAACGCTTTGATCTCCGCTTCTTTCTCGCTGGATAATTCGGCAGGCAGGCAATGGCCCGTTTCAATATTGTTTAGATCTTTAAATTTTTCGGTGATGGCAATCAGCTTGTGCTGGCCATGTTCACTGAAACATTCGACACTCCATTCATTTCCCTCTAAAAAACGCTCCATTAGCACGGTATCACTACCAGATTGATTAACTTTCTCGATTGCACTCGCAAGCTCATTAGCCCCGAGGACTTTCGAAACGGCCATGCTGCCCCTTCCATTCAACGGCTTCACAATGACGGGATAGCCGGTTTGTCTACAGAACTCCTCTGCGCCGCTCATATCACTAACCGGGATAAGGCGAGAAGGCGTGTCATCCAAGCCCTTCTCGGCTAAATACGCACGCATTTTCTTCTTGTCATGGGTCAGTTCTATAACTTGACGAGTGTGACCAGGCAAGGCCAGCTTTTCGGCGATAAACGCCGCTAACGGCTCCATCGGTTCATTAAAAAACGCGATACTTTCTATAGGGTTGAGCTGATGAAGTGAAGAAACTATCGTTAACCAATGGTCATAATCCGTTTCCTTCGGTAGCGCAATGACCTTATCGTATACGTCAACTTCTAATGCTCTTTTCAGTTTATTTGTCGGGATCAGTAAAGTGATTTGACAACCCAGCTTTTTTAGCACTGGCGCTAAGTGGCGCGAACCACCAACAAGTAGTACGTGTTTCATAATTTGATCAAGTCTTTCCGTTTTTTGATATTTGCTAACAGTTCATTTCGATCAACTTTGCCATTTGAGTTCAAAGGAAAATTGTCAAACGTTTCATAGTAGTGAGGAGTCATGTATTTTGGTAATAACAGACTTAAGTGCTTTTTTAACAAAGCGACATCATCGTCGTCCTTCTGCCCGAGGATAGCGACAGCTATTTGTTGAGGGCTCTCATAAGAAGGGTAAGGGAGTGCTACCACATCAATACAACCTAGCTTTCTCAACTGCTGTTCAACTTCCATCAGTTCGATTCGATACCCCTGAATTTTCACTTGATGGTCTACTCTTCCAACAAACACAAGATTTTGTCCCGACGTTTTTTTCACTAAATCGCCTGTCCGATAAAAAGTTTGGCGTGAACTCTGATCAACAAACAACTTTGCATTACTAATTTCAGGCAAACCTAAATAGCCGCTGAAACATTGAGGACCTGAAATACAAAGCTCTCCCTCGTCAACTTCTTTTCCTTGCTCATCCAATAGAAGATATGTGTGGTTTGAGTAAACCCGCCCAATCGGCACCAAGCCTTTGTAAGATAGATCCAAAACAGCCTCGGTAACCTCATAATCTGCACAAGCTATTGTCAATTCTGTAGGACCGTATAAGTTAAACACACGTGTATTAGGACTCGCATGCAACCAGTGCTCGACAATTTCCTTTGACAAAGCTTCTCCACAAAATAGACTCGTACGAAGTGAAGGCATAGCATTTGGCTCAAGCAAACCCAGTTTACAACTGTTTAGCACTACCGAAGGAACAGAGAACCACACCGTCAATTGATGCTTGTTAACAAACGCGACAGGAGACAACAACTCGCAAGGTTGGAGTGGATACACACACGCGCCAACACTCCAAGCAATAAATAAGTCGAATATCGAAAGATCGAAAGTCAGATCAAACGTTTGGCTGAACCGGTCTGACGGTTTAAATTGAAACTGCTTTAGATTATGCGCTAAGAAAGCAGTTACATTTCTGTGGTGTATCGGAACGCCTTTTGGGTTTCCTGTACTTCCCGAAGTAAAGAGGATATATGCATGCTCATGCTCCCCAACAACAGGTTTATACTGACATATCTCAGCAACGCTTCTCGCACCTGACGTACAGATCCGATCGACACACACGCATTCCAAAGATGGCAACCTCGCCTTCATTTCTCCGATATAGTCACCTAGGGCCGATGTCGTCAGCAAAATATCGGCTTGTGAAGCCTCAAAAATATATCGATTCCTTTGCGTGGGGAAACTTGGGTTAAGAGGAACAAATGTACCGCCACCCAATAAAACAGCAATTACGGAGGAATAAGTTTCTATGTTTTTGCCACCGAGTATCGCGACACGTTTCCCTTTCAAATCAATTGCTACTCGAGAGAGGTGCTGGTAAATGTTATCCGCAGCTTGCAGCAGCTCTTGATAACTGTAACCTTTTTCATCTAGAACAATTGCCTTAGCGAGTGGATACTTTTCGACACTGGTTAAGAAGCCACTGAGCATACCATTAACCCAATCTATCCCTTTCATTGAACGTCCTTTATGATATTCAAGCGTTAATCACGTGACTTCTATCACCCGACATATAACGCTTAATATTTTGAAATGCGATATCGAAATATAAGTCGTAACTACTTTGGGCAACGTAACCCAAGTGGGGGCTGCAAAGAACATTAGCTCGTTTGAGCATTGGATGTTCAGTAGTCCAGATAGGCTCCTGATCATATACGTCCAGCGCGGCAAAACCAGGACGACCATCATCCAAAGCCTGCTCTAAGGCCCCCGACTCAACCAGTTCAGCGCGGGCTGTATTAACGAAGACAGCGGAAGGCTTCATAGCAAATAAATCATCGTAGGTAATATTGCCTTGGGTATCTGGAACCAAACGCTGGTGCAGAGAAATTACATCGCAAGACGAAAAGAATTCCTCTCTTGACACTGGCACATCGATTCCATCTTCTTTTGCTTCATTGAGAGCACGCTCAGAACCCCAAACACAAACATTCATCCCGAACGCCTTAGCATACTCAATTACACGTTTCCCTATCTTCCCATAGCCGACTACCCCCAACGTTTTACCTGAAACCGTGTCACCCATTGCAACTTGCCACTTGCCAGCCATCATAGCGTTTACAGAAGGGACAAATTGCCTAACGGAATTCTGAATAAGTAACCAAGTT
The DNA here is from genome assembly GCF_028551255.1 of Vibrio tubiashii. Taxonomy (NCBI): domain Bacteria; kingdom Pseudomonadati; phylum Pseudomonadota; class Gammaproteobacteria; order Vibrionales; family Vibrionaceae; genus Vibrio; species Vibrio tubiashii. The sequence goes on from NZ_CP117031.1 coordinate 70,746, forward strand.
AACTCTGCTGGGGCTATTGGCGAACCTTTTCCTTCGACTACATCAATACCGTGCGCTCGACACAGATCCAAATCGATGTTTCTGGCTACTTTTCCAGTCTGACTAATGACTTTGACCTTTGGGGTTCTTTTTAAGAATTCAGAGTCAATGACTGTACGTTCTCTGATTAGAATCAAAGCCTCTGCCTGACTCAGTATCTCATCTGCAGTAACATCCTTGTGAACGTCACCAATTGAAATAACTCGACACGACGAGTCCTCATGTAAGCTAGACACATTCCCTGCGCCATTTTGATAATCATCAGGGATTACCACTATTTTAACATTGCTCATCAATACCACCCTACAATTACGCTACATCTTGATAACCTTGGGTGTGCAAACTATCAGAAAAAATAACTAACCGTTATGTTTATAACAGACGTATTTCTTAAAAAATGACACTATTCTCATAAATACCAGTTTCATATTGATAGATGCAATTTTAGGAAAGATAGAAGATAAAGATTGAAGAAGGTAAAGCGTAGCTAACTGAAAAATAATATGTTTATAGCATATTATTGGTTTGAGGCGTCTCCATAGTAAACAGGCGAACCTTGGAACTTTATTGACGCTAAAAGGCGGAAGTACCGCTCTTTTGATTCGATCATAAATTTGTAAAACAGTAGCACCTGACCTCAGCTTGCTGATCCCAGAGCTGTGCAACACCACATATCCATTTGTGAAGAACGATCACTCGCGGGGTTTCCGCAAATATTGACCAGCACTGCATTGACACGGTTTGGAGCTCACCAGAAAAATGACTCACTACCCACATCTAACTATTCCTTCGTTGAGCGATGGCAATTCAGGTTCGTCGTTAGTCTCTTGGTGGTAATCACATTGATACCATCGCGAACATGGTTGCCTTGTTTCCCCCTGATTCACCGACAACTAAGCATAAATTGAGACCGGACAATCTGATTTGGAGAGCGCCATCCCTATGGATAGGGACATCGGCCTGCTATAACTACCAAGATAAACCATGCACCTGAATGTAATTATATTCGTGCGCAATGTCTGACAACGTCATATGTGAAGTGGCCTTAATCGCGTTAGCGACGGGGCAGTTACGTTGCATGTTAATGTTTTCTAACGTGAGCATGTTCATACTCAGAGTGCGATTATGCTATCCCTTCGCGTTTAAAATAGTAGCGGTAATAGCCAAAGAGGTTGCTCGAAATGAACAAGACTTCCATTAGTACCGCCGTGGGTGAACCAACCAAATAGTTATGTAGAAGCCATAACGCTGTTCCTATTATCATCAGTTCCCTTAGTCGACGGTCATTCTCCTGAAATGCTGCGAGGGTCTGAAGCACGGAGCCCATACAACCGATGATGCTAGTAAGCCCTGTGAAGGTAGCACCAGTAACGAGAACCGACGCCGAACAAAACACATATTTCAAAATAGAGGAAGTCGAAAAAATACTGACCAAATAACGCAAAGTCGCCACCCCCATTAGGGACGCGGCAGTCCATTCCGAGAGCAATGCAAAATGCGTAGAAATCAATACGCCCGCACAAAACAAACACGCGACGATCTTTTTTCTATCCTTAAACTGAAACGACATCAGATCAAAACAAATCGCTATAGCCACAAGAACTTGGGATAAAAAGAACACATCCATAAATCAACCACCTATTGATACGCGCTCCTGCGCGAGTTTTCTCCCTGACAATCCGTCCCATCCGAAGACATGATGAGGGGTCTTGACCGCCCTGTTTTGTCTGTATCACGCTCACTTCGGATGCCCGCGATGATACCTCCCTCAGCGCTCTTGAGCCAGTGTCGCCACACAGATATGTGTTTGTTAATTATCAATAAACGTTTGAAAGTCTTTCAGCCTTGCGCTCGTTTTTCTCTGACATTGAGCTCCGTATAGTTGGCATAACACAAGACGACGGCAACGTTGCCGAGCCTAGAAAACAATAAGGAAAGTAGATAATGTCAACCACCATGAAGGCCATTGGATTCAGTCAATCACAACCTATCGAAGCCTCATCGAGTCTTTTTGAATTTGAAACCGCCCTCCCATCACTGGGAAAATTTGATCTGTTAGTTAAGATCGCTTCTGTCTCCGTTAATCCTGCCGACACGAAAATACGCATCAGAGCGGCAACCGACACCACACTAGAACAACCTCGCGTTCTAGGTTATGACGCTGTTGGTGAAATTGTGGAAGTTGGTGCAAACGTCACGAACTTTAAACTAGGTGACCGTGTTTACTATGCTGGAGATGTCACCCGCCCAGGCACCAACGCACAATACCATGCCGTCGATTCTCGGTTGGTCGCTCTGGCGCCAAGAGGGCTGACAGACGCAGAAGCGGCCTCACTGCCTCTGACCTCATTAACCGGTTGGGAAACACTGTTTGACCGCTTGCGCGTCGACCCTACAGAACGAAAGACACTCCTGATCATCGGGGGTGCCGGCGGCGTCGGATCAATCACGACGCAGATAGCCAAGCAACTGACGAACCTCACCGTGATTGCGACCGCTTCTCGACCAGAGACTGAAAATTGGGTCAAACAAATGGGGGCCGACTATGTTGCGAATCATAAGAATCTCTGCGAATCCGTCCAAGCTCTGGGGTTTGAGACCGTAGACTACATCTTTAATACAGCAGATACGTTGGGCCACTGGGATGCGATGGCTGAGCTCATTGCCCCTCAGGGCACAATCGCTTCGATTGTCGAATTTGAGGGCGGTGTTGATTTAAGCAAGCTACAAGGTAAATCCGTCGGATTTGTTTGGGAACTGATGTTTACACGTTCTCTCTACAAGACGGCTGATCTATACAAACAAGGGGACATCCTTACACAGATTGCGAATTTGGTCGACGCGGGTCGGATTCGATCGACCTTAACAAAAGAGCTCCATGGCTTCTCAGCTGACACCCTCAAACAAGGGCACATTCTGCTCGAAAGTGGGGCCACAATCGGTAAAGTCGTCATCAATTACGATTGACTTGACGCCAAGTGACGGGATGTCTTGGGCAGTAGAGGCCAAATAAAACATCGTTCAACTTCGCCGTTCATCGAGGCTGATGATAACGGACTCCTAAGCAGCTCGACTCTGCTTAGGAGAGACCGTTTCCCAAACATGACCTGTTCGATTCTGCACAATCACACTCATCGGGTCAGCTTATACGACGACAGCGGATAAACTAGTCAAACCATGCCGCCTTTTTAGGACCACTGATGACACTCCGATCTTTTGTTTCTCTCGTTTCTCTCGCACTGCTGGCTCTTGTATTCACGTTACTAATCCGAACATGGTTACACCAGAAAGCGCTTCCTAACCAACCCCACATTGAGCAAAAACCTGCCAATGCCGCTCAGTTGACTCGTCTTAGCCAGGCCATACAGTTTCCTACTGTTTCACGCTTAGATGGGCGAGATCCCAATGCCACGCGTGTCGACCCTGCCGTGTTCTTAGATTTTCACCGATGGCTTGCAGGCGCCTATCCTCTGGTGCATCGTGACTTAGAACTCGAGCGCATCAATCAGTTTAGTCTTTTGTACCGCTGGCCCGGCAGTGATCCAAAGGCGCGGCCCATTGTCCTAACCGCACATCAAGATATCGTGCCCTACGCAATATCGACACGAAAGACCTGGATCCACCCTCCTTACTCAGGCGCGATCAAAGATGGCTATGTTTGGGGGAGAGGAACAATGGATGATAAAGCCTCAATGCTCGCCATTTTGGAAAGCATAGAAGCCCTCTTGTTATCCGGTGCCAAGCCCCAGCGCGATATATACCTTGCCTTCGGTCATGATGAGGAAGTGGGTGGTGAGCACGGTGCCAAAGCTATGGCCGAACGATTAGCGCGCCTCGGCGTTAGCCCTGCCCTGGTTCTTGATGAGGGGGGCTTTGTTCTTGATGAGGTGGTGCCCGGCGTCCCTGTCCCGGTCGCTTTGATAGGCGTAGCAGAAAAAGGCTACCTCAATGTATCCCTGACAGCAAAAGGGATCCCGGGTCACTCATCCATGCCCCCAGCCCAAACCACACCTGGGCGATTGGCTCGAGCGATTTCACGTTTAGAAGACCATCCCATGCCGGCAGAGTACAGTGGCGCTACTCAACAGTTATTCGATGCCACGTCAGGTTACATGGCATTCAATTATCGCCTTCTCTTTGCGAACCTTTGGCTATTTAAGCCTCTTTTGCTTGACCAGCTGACGGCCAGTGCTGCGACCAATGCGGTGGTCCGCACGACTATGGCTGTCACTTTGTTGAACGCCGGAGTGAAAGACAACGTGCTTGCCCCTGAAGCAACGGCCAATATCAATGTTCGCTTGCTTCCTAATACGGCGCCCAAACAAGTGATCGAGTACATAGAAGCCATCATTGACGACCCTGCCATACAAGTGGACATTCGCCCGCCTTACAATCGTGCAACCCCTATCTCCGAACAAGACAACCGCGCGTTCAAGATACTCAAGCACACCACTGAAAAAGTATTTGGCGCGTCACGCACCGTTGTCGCCCCTTATTTGACGATCAATGCAACCGACGCTCGGCATTACATTGAACTAACAAGCCGAGTCTATCGATTCTTGCCGCTCGCACTTGATGACAGTGATCTACCACGGATACATGGGCCCAACGAGCGGATAAGTGTTGAGGCTTATGGACAGATGCTGACATTTTATCGCTCACTTGTTCAACAATTGGCTATGCCAAACTTGAATTAATTAAAACCATTAATGCTTTATTTCAAAGACTTAAAATTAAGTAATTACTTTAATTTTGAGGTATTCATACAAGTTCATTACCGATGATTCTGCCTTCTAAGTAGAGTGGTGTCTGAGGGGGGCAATTACACCTCCCATATTCAACTCTTGAAATCATAGGAATAGACATGTCATTAAAACTTGCGCTAAACGACCTTGAAGAATACCAGACGTTGACAGGCCAAGAAGGCCCCCATATTGACGATCTGAGCCTGTCATTAAAATGCTTCTTCGTAAAAAGTAAATGGTTAGATGAGCAAGATAAATTGCGTTTAAAACAACGAGCTCTGGCTCAGTTAGAGCAAGAAACACGCTTTTGCCAAACGACTTACAACTATGAGGCCGAAGACGTCATTTCGTCCCTGGCAGGCAGATTGACCTAGAGGGATTTACTCAGTAACGAATTAAAGCGGCATTCAGCCGCTTTTTTTGTCACTGTAATACAATCCTTGTATTTTTTCCTTGAAGAAAAAGGCATGACGCCCCGACTAAACCGATTCGGTCAGTGAGGAAGAATCACCCTCGCGGCCAGTGACTGGAGTGGCAGACATTGCGGCTAGGAAAACGTTGAGAGGATTCAAAGCGCCTGAGCTCTTGGCACAATTGCTCAGGAGAAAAACGCACAGGCAGTAGAGAGTAAAATAGCCAAAACGCCAGCGTTATCAACGTGACCGCTATTAGTGGCTTCAAAAGGTTCATTATTCTGTCACTCATACATAAAAAGCGGCATCAAGCACGGGAGAGAAGGCGCTCGATGCCGAAAATAGCCACCGTTAGATATGGCGTTTCGCAATCGCTACAGCGTTGTTCAAATCCGGCAATTGCGTCAGCTCTGGAACTCGTTGGATATGTAGAATACGGTCGTCTTTACCTACGACGATAATGGCACGCGATAACAAGCCCAATTCTTCGATATGAGCGCCTGTTTGTTGGCCAAATTCGTGCTTGTATGAATCAGAAAGAAACGCGACCTTCTGGCTTAACTTCTGCTCAGAGATAAAACGCGCTTGAGCGAACGGAGTGTCAGCACTCACATTAATGAATTCAAGCTGATCCGCGTATTCAACATGTTTTTCAGCCAGTGTATTAAACACGACGGCCTGTTCCACACACACAGGCGTATCAACCGACACCAATAGGTTGTAGATTCGAACTTTACCACTGCCTTGAGTCTCGACCGGTTTCAACGCTGAATTGGCCAGTGTCATGGCCGGAATAAGGTCACCGACTTTGACGGCATGGCCGCCTAGCGTGAAGGTCGTAGAATGTTCCAACGTGACATTCTGATCCTCTCCTAACTCCGCTGTTTGTTGTGTCACATCGTAACCTGCGTAAGCGGCACCGGACATGATCATGGCAAGTAACACTAATGCGCGCTTCATGATCATTCTCCCTTTACTGCGGCAATGGCTTGCTGATAATTTGGCTCGTCAGCAATTTCACTCACTAACTGTGAATGCAACACCTGACGCTGCTCATCGAGTACAACCACTGCACGCGAAGTCAGACCGCGCAACGCACCGTCTGCAATCGCTACACCGTAACTTTGAGCAAACTCTGGCGAGCGGAAACACGAAGCAATAGACACTTGATGTAACTTGTGTCGCTCGACAAAACGAGCAAGTGCAAATGGGAGATCAGCAGAGACACACAAGACGACAGTGTTGTCCAGGGTTTTTGCCGCTTCATTGAATGATCGAATACTATCAGCGCACGTCGGCGTATCCGCACTCGGGAAAATGTTGAGCACCAATTTTTTCCCATTAAAACGCTCGATGCTGATATCAGCCAATGTTTGGTCACACAGAGTAAACTCTGGGGCTTGCTCCCCTTTTTGCGGTAGTTGACCGTTTACAGAAACCGGGTTCCCTAAGAATGTTACTGACATGATTACCTCTTTTATGTACACATAGTGCATTCACTTTGATGAGTTCACTCGTTAATAACAGGATGTTGAGCAATCCAAACGAGCGACCCTTAGAACGAGGCACATGGTGTCAAAACACTCATTAGTTCCATAGTGAACTAATCAAAACCTTTATGATTCACACCTATGTGATTGTTTTTATTGATGAATAAGCACTATCTTTGATGATCTCATGCAAGAGGAAATCGTGCGTGTCTTACTTGGGCCAGAAGTCACTAATCGGCGCTGAAGTGATCCTGGGTGGAATCAAACAACAGGTCGAATTTAAGGTAAAAAAAAGCACCGCAAAAAGCGGTGCTGATTTGAAATACGGCGCGGTTTTATTTTCGACGCGTGATGCATTTCACCCCACCCTCAAGTAACTTCGTATAACAAAGGACTTTGCGGTTGTGATGAATGATCTGCAACATTTCGTTATTGAGACGCCTCATAGCATGAGCCTCAACCTGAATCACGTTGTTCGCAGGCATAGGCGCATCTATCGGTAGTGAAAACTCCGTAAACTGTACCAAATTATCACTATAAAAATCCGTAAAGTAACTAAAGTACAGTCCGCGTTGTCCATCTTCTATAACACGACTCGTGTGGGACTTTTGATTGAAAAACAAACGATGGTTAATCGTGTGGTAATCCTCGATTAAAAACACATCGCCGCTTAACGTCACATTAAGCGTGCCACTGTAGAAAAGTTGACTTGTTTTTCCATTCATGAAGTCAGGCACATCGGCAATTTTGAGCGCTACGTTCGTCAGCGTAGCGAGACCTGCTAGGGAAAAAAATACCAGCAATACTCTATTGACAGACATCGCGTACCATTCCTCCCATTAGGTAAAAGTTCTCCTGCAAATCAAAGGTAAAGTTTCTGACTTCTTGATCTCCCGTCGATTTACAGCGGTAGACACAGGAAAGATAATAATTACTGACACCTGTGGAAATCAGCAGATCGGTTACAGGCGTCCCTTCGAGGTGGGCGCTTTCATCACGGAAATAATGATAGAGTGTTTTACTCGCAGGGTTGTCGAGGAACATAAACGTCCTCTCATCTTGTGTCTCAGTGATCCAACGATCCAACGGCACATTCCAACCGAATGTCCAACGATTCACAGCCTGAGCAGTCTGAAACAAAAATACGACAGCGAAAAACAGCGCCAGCAATGCTTTAAGTTGTTGGTGATAATGATGCTCTTCTGCGTCACGGGACGTTGCCGCAACCGTTGCCTTTTCCGGCGCACAAACGGCAACTTCAGGCAATTTCTGTTGCTCAGGCTCTGCCAACTGCACGACATTTTCAAACAGCATGTAGCCACGCGAAGGGATGGTTTTGATGTACTTTTGCTCTTTGCCGTTATCACCCAGTGCTAGTCGCAACTGAGCAATACATTGGGTCAAACTGTTATCGGAGACAATACGATCACCCCAAACCTGAGTAAACAGCTCTTTTTTTGGTACAACCTGACCTTGATTCGCGATCAAAACTTCTAACACTCGGCACTCTGTGCCTTTCAGTTTTTTGCCATTCAAGGATTTCACATTAACCAGTTGTTCCCGGGCAAGAGGATACAACTGCCACAAAGATTCGCAGTTCATACACGTACAATTAGTCAATCTACAACTTCTTAGGTGCGACACCTAAGGCTAAGATCGTCCTTGATAGGCCATCGATAGCCGATTTGCTCCCTTGGGAGCACGTGACTCCATCCTAGAGTACGTCATTAAGCCTAGCCATAGGTAACGGTTGCTCTTCGCTGCAGACAGGTCGGCTTGCAGGTAAAAAATCCCTGCACCATGTACTTCAGCTTTATGGAAAGAAGCCCGTTTTTGGGCGTACGATACCCGCTCAATTTATAAAAAACAATAATAAAATATTACCATTTGATATAAAAAGTAAATGACTGTATACCATCTAGTTCTAAGGCTCTAAATAGCAAAATACCCTTAACATTAGCTATACAATCCAACAACACGTTTTAATTAATTGATTATTATTCAAAGACTTGAGATAAAATCACTTGATGGTAATTTAATATTACTCTCACATTTTATCGCCTAACTGAAGTCGAGGGATCGATCCCATCACAGGCCACAGAGCACAAAATAACGGCCTATCACAACTGTAACGAAATCTGAATTTCCGTAAATCAACGGCAATTCGCAGTGAGGATAACCACATCGACTATGCCGGGGTAGTTCTCAAAATGATATTCAGAGTTTCCATATGGAAACAATGAAGTTCGACTCGCGACTGCCAGTGACACCACTCATATGGTTGAGTCCCCCGTAATCTCTCGTGAGCAATAAAAAAGCCACATCATCCGATGTGGCTTTCTTGAAGCCGCTAACCAAGCGTCCTTGGAAAGCGCACTGACCCACAGTCTAGACGCCTCCAACCAAAAGTGAAGAAAAACAACATTCTTCAGCGAAATTTCTGAAGCAAGATTCATTTATATCAGAAATACCTAGCGCAATTCACTCGAACAGATGCCCCCTTCACCAGATTGCCAGCGTCAGATCACTATTGAGGCCAACTTAATGGCGGACCCATTTATCAGTGACGCGGCCTACATGCCAATTCGATATATTATCTAATTGGGCAACTCGAATATTTCCCTGTTGTCTCTAAATTGATACTGATTAGACCAGACAACAAATTTTTTATGATACTTTGTGGCGCTTTATTATTACAGCTCGACTAATATCAATTAATTCGCACCATCTTTCATCGAGCCTAATTGCTATCATGGCTTTTAATTTGAAAAATAAGAGTATCATATGAAGCATAGAACCTCTTTATTCTTGCTTGCAATCACCATTGTTTATATTGTTTATTCATTCATTCGGGGTTATACCGATATAAATATCTCGAGTATATTTACCCCACTAATATTGCTCCCGTTTGCAATCATTCACGGTAGTATGTACTGTGGAGTAAAGAAAATGTCTTATTTCTTTCTTCTAGTCTTTATTGTCAGTGTTTTCTACGAAAGCGTCAGCGTTTCAAGTGGATTTCCTTTCGGTCACTACTATTATTCAGATAGGCTAGGAACCAAAATATTTGACGTGCCATTGGCAATCATGCCGACCTATTTCAGTTTGGGCTATGTTTCTTGGTTTATATCAATGATCCTGCTCAATCAGGTTGATAAACCGATTCCAACGGTAAGCAAAGCCATCATCATCTCCCTGGTTGCCTCATTTGTCATGGTTTCATGGGATGTCGTGATGGACCCAGTGAATTCGCTCATCAAATCTTTGTGGGTCTGGACCGATCGTGGTGTGTATTTTGGCGTGCCTTTAAGTAATTTCTTTGGTTGGTTTTTGTGCGTCTTTACCTTTTATTTGCCTTTCACATTATGGTGCTACAACGATAAAGTGCATTTGAAACAGATCCCAACCCATGGCTACCTATACCTGCCCTCAATCGTTTACATTACCATCATGTCGAAATACATCCTTTGCTTCTTGTTCAAAGACAGCATTGATGTCACCACGTTGCATGGCGAAGTTTTTAGTTCCAAAGACGTTTATGGGAGTGTCATGCTTATTGGTCTCTTTACCATGCTACCGATCGGCATCCAATCTATCTATAAGATCTACCGACACCGCAATCACTCGCTCCGTGCGACAACAGCGCTTTAATTCACACAATACGGTACCCTGTTACCTGGCGCTCGCGTTGCCTGACAACATAAGTACCGTATTCGCCTCACGACGCAGCCACCTTACAAGAACAACCTGCTAGAGCGCAAAAAATCGGCTGCGACCTTAGAGTTGAATATGAAGAATCCTCTTCATTTCACTGGTGATGATCGCGGATATTTCCAGCAAATTCTTTGGTAAAGGCGATTGAAAAGGGTAGGTAATGTATATGTTGTGGCAATCTTGATACTTCTCTAGAATCGTCACATCACACATTGAATTCGCCTTGAAGTAGTAATCTGGCACAATGCCTACACCAATACCATTCTCCAAGAAGGTGATCAGCAATGGCACATTATCCACTTCGATAGTTCCATTGTAGTTGTTCGCGACTGTCTCTTTATGACGGAACTTCTCATAGACAATCAGAGTATCTCCGCGACTCTTTTTTGAACTGACTAAAATGTTGCTAAATGTCCCAATATTGTGAGCAATGAGGCTTTCATCGCGGATGCTGCCGATCCTAATCGCCATATCTATATTGCCCTCAATCAGGTTTTCCACCTTATTCGTTGCAATAATTCTAAAAGAGACGTTGGGGAAACTGCACTTCAGTTTTTTCAAGATATCGATAAACAATGAGGCCGCAATGGAGCTCGGCATTGTAATCGTGAACTTACCACTCATCTCATCGTTCATGGTCGACGTCTTGTAACTCAATTCATTTAGATTGGCGAGTAACTCAAGGGCCGTTTCCTTAAGGCTCTCTCCTTTTGGGGTGAGAGAAATGTTACGAGTGGTTCGATAGAGCAATTTGACGCCAATCGATGCCTCCAGATCGGCGATATGACGACTAATATGAGCTTTTGATTTACCAAGTTCATTAGCGGCTTTGGTAATCGAGAGGTGCTTGCATACAGCGGCGAAGCTTATCAGTTCATTATTCATCATAGTTAGATCATTGTTCCCTATATGTAACACTATGTCACGTTGTTTTCATTAATGGCTATTGATATAAATCATTCCAAGGAGGGGGAATAATGTTAAGACTACATGAAGAAATCCTTATTAGGAAACAAACCAATGAATTTCTTATCGCATTATCCAAAAATGAACTCAGCCAGTTTAATATTGTTAGCTGTTCGATTAAAGGAATCAATGTCAATGAAATTCACCATATTAACATTCAGAAAAATGAACAATTAGTTGAAGTAAAAGACAACCAGATTACAAACTATGTCGCCATTATAGGAAGTCTGCCTAGATTAGCTCAACCGACAAAGTTCGTCATTACGTTAGAGTTCATCAATGACGATTTAATTCCACAACTCAACACCATAAGGATTAATGATTATGACGATAACGCGCTCTTATTCGAAACAATATTACTTAAATCTAAGGGGTTTATTGATTAATAAAATCGTCAAGTTCATCAAAGGTTATATTGAATTAGTCAGCCAACTGAAACCATACAATATCGAGGTGTACTATGCTTATCGTAAAAATGATTAAACGCACTTTGTTAAAGTTAAAACCTACCCCAAAACGCTATCAACACTTGGAACCAGAATCTAAATCAGCCCACGTTCTTCGCGATTTGGGGTTAGACTAATCAATCCTAACGTCTAAACCACTCGATTCAGGTTGATTTCAAGCGCGCTTTCAACCTTGGCCAAAGTAGACAATCTCTACCCTAAGACTATTCAGTTTTGACGAAAACTGTTTTTACATTTCCCCCCCTTCTCTTGGCCGTCACCCGTCGCGTATTGTTGCACACAAGTTTTCTTATCAGTCACAAGGTAGTCACATGCGCATAAAGGCCATCGATCATTTTACAATCAGAACCTCCGACTTAGAAATGACCGCTCAGTTTTTTGAACAATGCATAGGGCTTCACCGTGGTCCACGCCCGCAATTTGCATTTCCAGGGGCATGGATGTACAACGACGACGGACACCCTATACTGCACTTAGTGTCGCTGCCAGAGGGGCATATTCCCGAAGCGCTCGTCGCTTATTTAGGGAATAACGGCGCTCAATCTGGCTCAGGAGCCATCGACCATGTCTCTTTCAAAGGACACGACCTAGCCTCGACTCAGCAGCACTTTGTACACCAGAAAGTTCCGTTTCGAGAACGTGTGATCCCACAAATCAATGAACATCAGATCTTTCTCGACGATCCCAACGGTATAACAATTGAAATCATTTTTCCTTTTTCCCCTAGCAACAAGATAGTCGGTACTCCCCTACCAGTCGTCGATGTCATTTAGTGCAAACGTTGGCTCAAAGCACTCTCTACTCTACTTTGCGAGTGAGAAAAGTGATAGACACTCGCCCTCTTCAAGGGGATTGAACTCCACCTCCACATACTCTAATGTCAGAAACAACGTGAATGCCAATCGAGCGATGCAGAAGGAGAGCGCATGATTACACTGTATGAATTAGCGGGAGAACAAGGGGTAAACTTCAGTCCATATTGCTGGAGAACCCGGATGGCGCTTCAACACAAAGGGCTGCTATTCACAACGGTCGATGTTGGGTTTACCGAAATAGACGAGGCTTCACAAGGCCTATTTCACACCCTTCCTTTCATTCACGATGATCACAATCGCCGTATTGGAGGCTCATTTGAGATCGCCGAGTACCTCGAAAACGCCTACCCTGATACACCCTCACTATTCTCCTCGCAACAAGGTAAAACGCTGGCGTTATTCTTTGAGAAGTGGGCAAGAACCTTACACACCGATATCGCGCGTATCGCGATTTTCGATATCTTCAATAAACTCAAGGCTCGAGACAAAGCTTACTTCAGGGCCTCACGTGAAAAAGCGCTCGGAGACTCGCTAGAAAACGTGCAGTCAAACTGTCAATCCGCGTCCACAGCGCAGCTCACAGACAAACTGCAATTGCTGGAGCAACATCTTAAAGATCTCCCCTTTGTCGGTGGTGAAGCGCCACTTTATGCCGATTACATTGTTTATGGCACATTAAAGTGGTTATTCACCGTCAGCGAAAACGTCAAGCTCACCCACCTAGGCCCCCACATTCAAGCATGGTATCTTCAACTAGATAGTAAGCACTCCCCCAATGAAACCTAGATGCCCAACAAGCTCGTGACTCGATTACCGATTTTTTAGCGCCAGCGCGCCAGCCGCCCCTAATAGAAAGACACCGCTTCCTCTTGTGACAGACAGCAATGATAGTCGTGTTGTCGAGGCCAGGTGGCGGGCTAAACAGGCATAGAGCATCACCAGAGTAAAATCCAACACCGCCATGGATGGACACATGATCAGCAATTGTGGCAGAACTGGCGTATGTATGTCGATGAATTGAGGGAAGAACGCCGTAAAGAAAACGATGGCTTTAGGGTTGCCCGCGGCGACCATAAAACCTGACCAAAACAGTTTATAATTAGAGACAACGTCGCCAACGGACTCTGGCTCTTCAATGGCCGTTGGTCTTGCAAGCAACATTTTAAGCCCCATAAAACATAAAGTGATGACCCCGAACACTTTAATAACTGCAAACGCAAACTCGGAATTGGCGATCACTACCCCTAAACCTAAGGCCACCAAAAGCATTTGTATCCCATTGGCAGTGATATCTCCCAATGCGGTATAAAAGACACGTCGATGCCCAAAACGAAGCGCGTGAGCGATCCCTAGAAAAATGCTCGGTCCTGGAGTCACCGTTAAGATCAGCGATGCGGCCATAAAACCAAGCCATACTTGAAAGTCCATTTTGCGTCCCCCTTTAATTAACGCCTATGTAAGCCGCTGCGAACAACATTCAATGTCGAGTGTGTTGAGCTGAGCACGACCGTCAGCCTCGCCGCGTTCTAACCCTCTCCCTGCGGGAAAGAGGGTCAATTGCTCAGTGAAAGCTTAGAGCCAAGACTGATGCTCGAGTGACACCGTTCTGTCACACTCCGTTTCACCTGTATGTGCAGTTGACTCAGGTTCAATCATCATAAAATGAGTGTCTGGCAACGCTTTAGGGCAATGTTCGACGCCCTTCGGTACCACGTACATCTCTCCTTCGTTCAACACCACATCCCCATCTCTTAATTGAAGCGTCAGTTGCCCTTTCAGCACTAAGAACAATTCATCTTCATTCTCGTGGGCATGCCAAACCAGTTCGCCACTCCCTTTCGCGATCTTCACCAACTGACCATTTGATTGGCCAACAATTTTGGGTGTCCATTCTTCATCAAACAAACGAAACTTCTCTGACAAATTGATTTTTTCCATTTTCACCTCGTAATCCATACGTTTCACTGTCGACTGAGTAACAAAACTCAGGTCACTCTAACCACATATTGGCTAAAGACATCAATCCCATGTTTCCAGTTTCTGTCCCGTACACGTTATCTGCTCTTTGATACACAACATGGTCGCGCCATAAGGGGCAAAAATGGTAGTTTTGGATCAACCAATCTTCAGCGCGATATAGCTTTTGCAAAAAATCCTGACTGTGTTCACTTTCCTGCATTAACGTATCCACAAAACTCAACAGACTTTGCTGAGCCGGGTGGGACAAACAGCGCGCAAACACGTCTCCACACAACAACCACTCGTAATATTGAAAAGTCAGATCATCGCCAAACGCATAGCAATCATAGACGATATCGACCTCGCTACCCGCCACATCTTCGTCAGGGTCGTGGATCCGCACTTCAATCCCTTTTTCTTGTAAAGCGCTCAATAGAGGCTTCACTTCAGCTCGATGGACGCATCTCACTTCAACTACCACAGGTCTAGAAGGCTTCAACCTAGTTTGGTCAAACAAGTGAAACCCTTTATCCTGATGACAATCCATGACACTGTTCGCCGCTTGGCGTGAGGTTCGCTCCAGAAAGCCGCGGCTATGGTACACAACCCAGCTCCGCTCAGCGGTCGATAGGGCATGCTCATGGTGTCGAAACTGGAGGACAGTACACCCACTCTGCTCAATGACCTCCTGATCTTGCTCCAGTTCCCCATCCGTCAGGTAAGATTCCGTAACATGCATCGACCCATCGGGTAAGGCTTCATTTGTCCAAAATTCCGCACGCTCAATTTCACCTCCCAATCCAAAGTAATGCTGATTTCGCACTAAACTCCAATGTTGACTCTCTAGGCGTTCAACAGCATACGCCCCCGTCCCTTGCGGAACCTCAGAACGAAAGTCAAAAATGGCGCTATGGGCATCTGCCAATAGATGAAGAAAAACCGGATCGTTTTGACGCAAAACAAACGCCACCCACTGGCCATCCACGTCGATACGCTCCAAATGGCGAAATAGAATCTGGTATGGATGTACCGTATCGCGTCGCATCTCAAAGTTCGCTTGAACCCATTCTGGTGTTAGGCGCTCACCGTTATGAAACGTAATATTGTTGCGAATTCGAACGCGAATTTGGCACTCACTCAATCGTAACTGATGGCCGAGATGTGGGTAAATTTGTTGGTGTTTACTGTCATACCGCAAGAGTGTGTCAAATACACTCTCGATCAACAAAATTGAACGCGTTGACAGGGCGCAATGGGGCCGCCATTCAGGCAAATCGTATGGCACAAGATACATCAATGTATTTTGCTCACGTAAGGTTTGTCGAGCACTATCAAGCCAATAGGGCATACGTTCTTGAAACAGTCCAACTCGACCGAACTGCTCTGCCAATCTATAGGCCTGATTCAGATTTCCATTCTGAGCCAGTTGCTCCAGTTGCTCAGTCAAAGCCTCTTCAAAACTTTTTAACAAGGTGAATTGCGAATGATGCCCCCTGCCCCGGCCTGGTACCCAACTTATCACCCCCAACTTTTGCAACGAGGTCATTAGCTTACTAACATTGCGCTCTGAACAAACTAATAGCTCAGCAAGTCGGGAAATATTGACACCACACGCTATTTGCACCGAAAACTGACTTTCGAGCTGCTTAACACGCTTCAATTGACTGGATGAAAGGAAACAGGATTGCACGATACCTACTCTATTATTGTTACTTACCCTAACCGCCACTCCTCACTCCGTGTCGCTCGCTTGAGCTCCTAGATAGCGACTACAGCGACAACCACAGACCAACGACGAAACCGAAGAAAAAGACGTAAGGCCACCGATATGATTTGCGCGACACACCTACAACGTGTGCAACGTTTGGTTCAATCAAATAACGTTTTGCATTCAGCGTATAAAACGTATAGTCGAGTGGGTTCATTGTCGTACTCCTGGCAACTTGCTGTAAACGTGCTAAGCAGTATGCGGAGTGAATAACGAACTAAGAACGATCACTTGAATGAATATGGTTCACCTTTTACGCCATGGCGCCTTCACGCTCTATGTAAGAGAGGCGTTCGCGCACCAAACGACTGCCAATACTCATTCTCTCACCCCTTCCTCATCAAGAGAGACCGTCAGGTTCGCCTCGTTAATAGCTTAGAACTAACTCACAACGGACCACATCCGAATCACGCAATATCGTGTGAGCCTCTCGAATCGCCACGCAAAAACCATCAATATCCGAATCACACAACGCCACTAGGTGTCGCGCCGCATCTCTCGCTCGCGGATAGTGCAGCAGAGCGTTATATCGACAATGGGTAAATCGTTTGCTGTCATAGCAACCATTCACGAAAATAACGAGCGCTAACGCCTCTGTAGACCCGCGCTCTATCGCTTTGATGGACTTTGAGAATTCGTCCAATGCCAAGTTGACGTTTTGATTGATAGATTTTTTGGATAACCACATGTTTACCCACCAAGCGATGCATATGAGTTTAAGATGGCTCTGTCATTGATGACACAAACACATTGCCCCAATCAATCCAAGTATGGTCCTATCCCTGTCGAGAAAAGGAGAGATGCATCCCAGAACGAGCCCCTGACCGCAAAACGTCCTAAAGCACCATAATCAGTGTCCCAACCCCCCTCACATTCCACACTTAACTCTCTATACTTGTACACTCACCAGGTTCGATCAAGATCATTTGCGTACAAAGCAATCGCGCGTTGATACTCTTTGATCTCTGCCTTGTCGGTTGTAGACAGTAACAGCTTTAACAGCAACGACACCGCTTCCTTGTGACGTCCCAAATTATACAAGCACATCGCATAGAAAGGCTGAACTTCCAACGCGTCCGGATAAGCGACCAGCGTTTGCTCAAAAAACTCGAGCGCCTCGTGATATTGCCCCAAACTTCGGTAAGTACTGGCCAAACCAAACAGAGTATCAAAACGCTCATCTGAGGACAGTGAACCGGAAAGGGCTTGTAGGTAGTGCTCAATCGCCCTTCGCTCTTTTCCTTCGTTGTCATACGACCAGGCTATATGCAGGTGTGCGCGTGCCGCAAACACTTCATTTGAGAGCAGACTTGCTAACGTATCTCGTGATGCTTGGTACTGCTTTTGTTCACGCAATGCAATTGCTTTCATCAATATCGATTCCATACATCGTTTTCCTTTCAGGGATACCACCGTGCTAACGCACTTAAGCGCCAAACCACGCCAACTTGTCATAATTTTCGCGGCTCTAACCATCAACTTGCGCGAGCGTGTAGTTGCGTAGCGTTACGTCATCAATACTACTTATTTTAATAGTTTGGTGGGGCAAACGCTCTCCTTTGTTCCTCGCCGCCAAGTAGTCAAGACAAAATGGGATCAAGGCGACGCCTTTCACTCTGGCGATAGACCGATCTTTCACCCGAACGTGATGCTCATACTCAGCCATAATTCGCGGCTTGTGGCGCAAGCTAAAATAATCCACTTTGAATATGTCAAAGGACACATCCACAACGATATCGAGCTCGAACTCCAAGCCAATATCCCCAGCTCCAAAATAGATTGGTTGGCTAAATTCCGCTTTGACCGCCCCACACTCTCCCATTCCAATGATATGGGCCATGTTATCATCATTGGGGATCAGTAAATCGCAGATCTGTAAACCAATCACATGCTCTTTTAGCGCATGTGACAGCCGCTTTCCTGCAGACACCGCGAGCGCTTGAAAACGTGATATCGCCAGAAAATGCTGACCGGTTGCGATCCCCCGGTCCAATCGTCTTAACAAGCTCTGAACATCGTTACGCTTAATAAAATCGATCAACTGACGACAGCACGTAATGTGAGCGTGCGGCTTACACGCTTGGCTCAGTGCCTCGTCTTTCGAAATGATGACAGTAGGCACTCCATCACCTGCGTGCTCGAGTACTTGAGAAACATAACCTTTCAGACGTTCTGACTCACTGCGGAGAAATTGACTCACAGGTAACTGAGCATGATAAGCGGCCATGAAATATTTCGTCTCTGACTCACCTAAGGGCAACGTGTCCTGGTTAATCGCCCGAAACCATGTCAGAAACTGACGTTCAGAAGCTTGTAAGATCTCCCGATAGCTCGCTTCAATGGTACGTTTTACTGCCCCAAGTTCTTTACTCTTCGGGCCTGTTTGGTTGCGTTGTATCAAGGCCTCTATCCTCGATAAATACTCCGTGATCTTGTTCTCAAACCAGCGCAATCGTTGAAGCCGCATAGAATCCGAGAACACTGGTGGCGAATAGAGCTTGACTTCATTTGCCTCTATAAGCCTCGATAGAGCCTGGCGATCTTTATGGAGCAAGAGATCCTCGTTCGCCTCGAGATCCGTATTTAGGACCAAACAAATCACCGTTGACCTCACTTAAAGTATTCGAAGTTATGCGTATCAAGATGCTAATTTATTGCATCTTGTCATGCAGATGAAACCTCCTAGGAAAGAAAGTCCCAATCCCCAAACAAACGCGTCTGATATCACTGAAACGGCATTGATAGAATTAATATCAAGACCCTCCCTCCCACCGAAGGCCGACGCAGTGTCCATGGTCGAGTGATTTCCCTTCTCCAGTAGCGTGAAAGGGAGCAGGTCCACGGATTTTCGTTACACCAATTCAATGTAGATAGAGAGGAATGATGATGAAGAAAATAATACTTTTGGCCGCGATCCTACCGGCATCGGTTTCTGCACAGACGTTTGACGGCTTTTACGTCGGTGCTGGCTTCGGCACAACCGACTACAGTGAAGATCGCTACTTGGATGACAACATTGCGGGGGCATACTCGTTCGACGAGTCCTCGACGACCAAGCTGATTGCAGGCTATGCCATTAACAGAATCATCAGTATTGAGGCGCAGTACACAAACTATGGCGACATTGACGTCAAACCCCAATTGAACACTATCTCCGATTTTACAATGGAGCATAGCTCCTTTACATTAGCGGCAAATGTTGGCTATACCTTTGACAATGGCGTGCGTCCTTTTGCCACCGCGGGACTGGGTTCCATCTCACTCGACAATAAATCGAGTAGACTGAGTGAATCTGACACCGGCACTGCTTATCGACTTGGTCTCGGCGTCGACTACACGCCACCTCAATTCGGTGGGATCACCGTCAGAGCAGCGTACGAAGCAGATGTTTATGAAGTGGAAGTCCAAAAAAACTACGGTTTCTTCCGCCAAACTAAAACCTACACACCGACCATTGGTACTTTTTACTTAGCGGCGAGCTATACATTCTGATCCCTTGGCGGTGGCTTAGCACCGCCTTGGCAATTTATTGGAAGTATTAACTCTCCAACAATGATCACCGTCAAGTCGCTTCAAGGTGAGCGTCTTTCACACAAGAAGAGGAAAAATAGGAGTGTACATAAGATTCATCGCCAGTATGGAAGAAGAAAAAAAACTTCAACATACCCACGGAATCATTACTCAAGCAAAACTGATGCTCGACGAAGGATTGATTCTTTACTCTTACCACCGAGAGCAATTAGACGCGATTTTCGAACAACTGAATGATACCCTGCCGTGCCCTCCTTTTGAGCATTCAAATTGGCCTAACAATGCGATCTCTTGGTTTCTCGATTCGAGTACGAGCTTTGTGGCACTGATGTACGAGCTCAAGCATATTCTTGAGGAATACGACACCATCGTGACTGTACTTCAATACCAGGACGTCGGTACCATCCTATATCGAGACGCATATCAAGTCGTCGCGAAATCAAGCCAATTGTAAAGAAAACTCAACCCGACCGAGTCATATCGCTCGTTAAGTGAAGGCGTTCCAGGGAAACATGGCTGCCTGTTTGACCTTTGAACCACGTTCTTCCCCCCTCACTCTAGTGTTGCGGCCTTTCGACACGGTCTAAATAACGTTCGACGTCCACACCATCAATTTGGTCTGCGCGCATGAATTGATTAGCAAATCTCAGATATACCCCAGACGAGAGAAACAACGCAAACAGATCGGCATCCAAATGCTGGTTGTTGACCATGTGGCTCATAATTTCAATCGACTCCGACAATGATTTAGCCTTCTTATATGGACGGTCAGTACTGGTTAAAGCTTCAAAAACATCTGCGATTGCCATTATCCGTGCGGTGATTGGCATCTGCTCTTTGACTAACCCCATCGGATAGCCTTTGCCATCCATTCTCTCATGGTGACCACCCGCGATCGCGGCAACACCTCGCATGTGTTTCGGAAAAGGCAGAGACTCAAGGATTTTAATCGTCTGAATAATGTGATCATTGATGATAAAACGCTCCTCATCGGCTAACGTGCCCCGTCGAATAGACAGATTGTACATTTCCCCCTGATTCGCTTGGTATTCCGTCGGCTTCATGGTAAATCGCGCTTCGTTTGTAGGGGGAAAATCCCAAGGGATCAAGTGTTCGGGTTTATCACTTAGCAGTCCCTCTTTCACAGGCAAAGTGTCAGTTTTAGGATAGCGCTGTTTCTCTACCCAAGACAATCCCGCCGTTTTACTCAGAGTTCGTGTCCAAGTTCTACTCGCGATACGCTCTAGTCGCTCAAGATCTGAGTCGCTGACAAATTCTGCCCCTAGATTCATTTCCGCGATAAACGCAAAATCGGCATCGATATCTCGATGCACCTGATCTAATTTCTCACGCTGTTCTTCGGACAGTTTCGAAGCGTTTTGACGGAGTATGTCTATTTCATGGTCTCGTTTGAGCACCTCAAAGCGCATTCGAATTTCGTGTATTCGATTGTAGATCGTCTCGAGTTTAGTGGCTTTATCCACCACATGCTCGGGTGTGGTAATTTTGCCGCAGTCATGCAACCAGCTAGCCATCTTCAGTTCTTCCCATTGCTCAGAAGTTAAACTAAAGTGTTGAAAGGCTTCGATCTTCGAGTCCTCCGCAGCTTGAGTCAACCATTCGGTGATCACCGGAACACGTTGACAATGATGACCAGTGTAAGGTGACTTCTTATCGAGCGACCCCGCAAACACCTGAATGAATGAATCCAGTAACGCTTTTTGCGTGTCAAGCATGTCATGAGTTTCAATCGCCACCGAGGTAAAGCCCAACAAAGTCTGCAAATAGTCGGCGTATTGAGCATAATGTCTCGAAGCATTCGCGTACGGATAGAGTAAACCGAGTGAACCAACCACCTCCCCTGAACGCCCTTTAATCGGTATACAAACAACCTCACAGCGATCGTAAAAAAGGGGCAGTTTCAGGTGAGGCACTTCATCTACCGTAAATGTCGCGGTCTGCTTTGCTACAAAGATCTCTCTAACAAAGCGCGTCGCTTCAGAGACCGGGATAGGCGAAGCACTAATGTCTGACGAATTGCCTTGGTCACACCAAAGCATGCTTGGCACCAAGCACTTAACTTCCGTATCAAGCAGGTACAATAACACCCCCTGCGCTTCTACCGCTTGCGCGACCTCACGACACACCATACTAAGCATATCGTCCAAATTGTCTTCACGCGCTATCTTGTGCGTCAAACTGACAAATTGCCGTATGGTCGTTTGCGTCGACATCTGCGCGTCGTTAAGTTGCTGTATCTCGCGAATCACGCTCCGCTCCAAAGCGCCACTGTCAAGCTTAAACCCTTCTATGTCTTTCGCTTTTTCTGTCGCTCGCTGGATAGGTTTAGAAATAAATTTTGAAATGACGTAAATCATGGGAATCATGAGGATGAGTACCAGTAATGACCCATACAAAGTCTGTTGCTTGATAAGAGCGCCTTTGTTGAACAACGCGTTGGCTTTAGATGCCATCAATAAATGAACATGCTCGCTGTTTAAAGGCCGTATTGTCACTATTTGACCAATCCACTGTTCGTTATTGTATTCGAATTCCCCCAGTTGACCACGTTCCGCATTTTCTTCGATAGCATGGGGCACCACTTGATTGGTCACCATCTCAATATGAGTGATCACTCCCTGGGAAGACGTTGGTGGCTGAGCACTATCACTCAAGGCGAGAATTTGTCCCGCGTCGTTGTAAAGCACTCGGAGTGAGGAATCATTTGTGAGTGTATCCGACAAAGATCGGCGTAAATCGTCAAGTAAGACATCGGCAGAAATGATCACTCCTGACGAACTTTGCCGATAGATTTTCAGCCCTAAGGATTCAGGACCTGGCAACAATAGAGGCTTGGAAATGAGGTTGGTGCTTTGATTTGCTTGCTCAAACCACGAACTCGTTTTGTACAAAATCCGCTTGTCATTGGGCCGCGTTTCTAACACCTTCAGTTCTTGACTCATGATCTGTATCTGACTCGAAAGATCATTAGAGACAGTCAGTACATAACGCGCCGACGCTGAAGCAGCAATTCTCTGCCTCATGACAGGATCTCTGATCCGCATTACCGAAAAAAAATCACCCGAAGGGTAATAGAAAGAGTACGCATTCACGTGCTCGAATTCCTCAAGGAGATGCGCGATTTCCGGGAGCAGTTGTTGGCTTGCGAGCTCAGCAACTTCATGGAGTGCGTGACTTTTCGAATAAGTTCCCAGTGCAGAAAAAGCCGTTTTGTAGTGATGATTTAACTGATGGCGTGTTTCAGCAGCGACACGAGTAAAAATCTTATTGTTGGCTTCAACAATCAGCGTCGATAAGCCCCGACTCGCTAACCCGATCTGAATAACGGAGGCTAAAATCACAACCAGGATAATCACCGTCGCTAAGTGAACATGGATCGGCAAAGTGAGGCGTTTCGCTGTCATTGACGGCACTCCAATAGAGATTATTCTCCATTAAAGCGTAGACTTTTTATGTTTGTTTATTTTTAAACAGACTGGATATTCATTTTATATTTCAATAACGTGAACACGATCAGTATGAGTCGTTACCCGAGATGGTGAACGGCTACGACGCGCTAGAACGAGAACTGAAGACCCAGTTCGTAACCGACCTCTGCAGCATCACGCTTGGCATACTCGAACCCAGCAACCAGACCAAACACAGAACCAAACTGAAAAACGTTATCGACCTTAAATTCGTCTCTGTCGAGAGCCAAAAAATCTCGTTGATAGGAGATCCCAAGTAACCAATGACGCGCGATCTGCTTTCTAAGCATGGCTTTGCAGTAAGTTCCGCGCTCAGAAAAAGATGGGCTATAATCACTGTCCGCACGGTAATTAACGGCCCCACACGACACAGAGCCGGCAACAGCGCCCCCAAAACGACCAATGACGCCACCGCCAGCTTGCCACGCATCCACCTCGGAACTGAATCGAGTGAGAAAATCCGCATTTCCTTCCACAAAGACGCTGTCAAACAGTTGAGCACTTACATCCAAATAAAGCCCCCCTAACGTTTTTGTCTCTTGGTTGTCATACTGGTTGTTCAGGTAAGGTTTCAGCGCCCCTGAATGAAAATTAGCGCCCTTATAGCCAAATCCGATATGTGAGAAATTATCCACGATTTCACTGGAAGCCTGACTCGTCAGGGGAAACATGAACATAAACGGAATGAGTTTTTTAAACATAGATGTTGACCTTGTCTTTCAGGCAGAGAGGACTGGGGGTCAGACGGCACTACAACGCAACCCTAAGAACTGCTTTGTTAACATACCGTCTCCACCAATCCCATAATGGCGATACCGTTGCAAAAAGACAGCGGTGTGTAGGACGTTGTTCCACATCATTTAAGTCGACATCAATAGATTGTGACATCAAGCTCAGCTTTGAATTTATGCAAATCGCTGCATTTGGTTCTTGATCGGGCCGCGTTCGCTGTTTGAATTCAAGCCTGTTTTATTCTGTGGGGTTGCAGACTAAAAACGAAGCGCCACTCCGGCATACAGAGCATTGGTGTCCTCTTCAAGGACACGATATCCCCCTTTAATCGCCAGTTGCTGAGTAACATCAAAGCCCAGCTCACCGCCAAATGTTAAGCCAGAGTCATCCACTTTGTTTGAAAAATCTTGCTGAAAAGTTTGTCCATTGATGGTGTATGAGGCACTGCCTTTTGCGTCCAACCTCGTATAACCTACTTGGGCGGACAGATAGAAGCGATCAATGTAATACTTCGGCTTATAATTCAAACTCACACCCGTAATTTCAATGTTCCCGGAGCCAATGATGTTCCATGCAGGGAACGTATATTTTACACTTCCCGCATCAAAATACTCGAGTTCAACACCATGCTTGAAAGCACTCGAGGAAGGAAACACGTAACCCACCTGAATCGCATATCCCGCGTCTTCTTCTTTCTGCGCCGAAGGCAGATCGAGAAAGCTAGCTTGAAGATAGTCCACTCCGAGGTAAATACCATTCAGCCGCTCATTGGCATGTACTGGCGTGATATTTCCTACGCCTACTAATAGGGAAATTAATAGTGTTGTTGCACGTGTTTTCATTATTATCTCTCGTATTTGATTATTATGACGAGCATAACCCAGACCGACCAATGACATCGGACAATATAGCCAGCCGTTTAGGACACCAGATTAAAATATGAAAACACTGCTTCCAAAAACAAACAAAAATAACGAAAAAATACGGCTTACCTTGTCAGTACAAATGAGACATATATCAATATCAATTCAGACTTTAATAAATTAAAATTAATTTATGTCATTGTTTTATATAAACTTAAAATCCACAAAAAGCATGTATAAAACAGGTTTAATATTTTATTACCTAACAAATACTGGATAATTTTCTACGGAATTTGAATCCGATAAATTTGAGGGTAAGCATAATGTTATACGCAAAGCCAAATACAGATGGTGCTATTATTCATTTTAAGAAAAAGTACCTCAACTATATAGGTGGGGAATGGGTATCCCCTGTCAAAGAGCAATATTTTTCAAACACTTCACCAGTGGATAACCGAGAGTTTTGTCAAGTCCCTGCGTCGACGAAAGAAGACGTCGACCTCGCTGTAGACGTTGCGCACAAAGCACTGGCAACGTGGTCTAAAACTTCCGTTACAGAACGCTCAAACCTGCTACTAAAAATTGCCGATCGCATTGAAGCCAACAGCGAAATGCTGGCCGTGGCGGAAACTTGGGACAATGGTAAACCTGTTCGCGAGGCCTTAGCCGCTGATTTGCCGTTAGTGGTGGATCATTTTCGCTACTTTGCAGGTTGTATTCGAGCTCAAGAAGGCACAGCCGCTGAACTAGACAATCAAACGACCACTTACCATTTTCCTGAACCTATTGGGGTAGTGGGTCAAATCATCCCGTGGAATTTCCCGTTGTTAATGGCAGCGTGGAAATTGGCTCCGGCGTTGGCTTCAGGTTGCTGTGTGGTGTTAAAACCCGCAGAACAAACACCGGCCTCCATCCTGGTAATGATGGAACTGCTAGACGATTTGCTTCCTGCCGGCGTTATCAATGTTGTCAACGGCTTTGGTGCTGATGCAGGTCAAGCACTGGCAACACACAAACGTATTGCTAAGATTGCATTTACAGGTTCAACCGAAGTCGGCCAACAGGTGCTCAAATGTGCGGCAGACAACTTGATCCCATCAACAGTTGAACTAGGCGGCAAGTCACCAAACATCTTCATGGCTGATATTTTTGATCACGAAGACAGCTATGTCGATAAATGTGTTGAAGGTGTCCTCCTTGCGTTTTTCAACCAAGGTGAAGTATGCACCTGCCCTTCTCGTTTATTAATTCAAGAGTCGATTTATGATCGCTTTATGGCGAAACTTATCGAACGAATGAAGACCATTGTTCAAGGCAACCCATTAGATACCGACACTCAAGTTGGTTCCCAAGTGTCACAAGAGCAGTTCAACAAGATTCGTGGTTATATTCAACTTGGGTTAGATGAAGGGGCAGAGCTACTGGTCGGTGGTAACAGTCACGAGGAAAATGGTTACTTCATCGAACCGACACTGCTAAAAGGCAGCAACGAGATGCGAATTTTCCAAGAAGAAATTTTTGGCCCGGTCGTTGCGGTTACCACATTCAAAACGGTAGACGAGGCACTTGAGATCGCTAACGCCACCGAATACGGTTTAGGGGCAGGGATCTGGACTAGAGACAACAACACTGCATATCATATGGCTCGTCAAATCGAAGCGGGTCGTGTCTGGGTCAACTGCTACCATGCTTACCCAGCCCACGCTGCGTTTGGCGGGTACAAAAAATCAGGTATTGGTCGCGAGACACACAAAATGATGCTGGGTCATTACCAAAATACCAAGAACATGATTGTCAGTTATAGCGTCAATCCGCTGGGTTTCTTCTAACGAGCTCGCACCCCCACTTGCCCGGCGCATTGCCGGGCATTTTATCCGAACAAAACATAAGGTAACGCCTCTGTCTTGATTGGCCTCGAACCGCGCACGATCATGGGTCCACGGCACAGCAGCAGAACCAACGACTAAGTTAACTTATCAACAAATCAACGAGCCAACACAGTAGGGAAATAAAGGGGAAGGCTCTCTCCAGTCAGGTCATCTGAAGAGAGCAGGTTGACCAGTCAGTCGCTACGCAGTGAGTTAGCTAGCCGGTCAAAACTTAAGTGACTTATCCCTGAATAGCGCGTACGGCGGCAGAATAATCCGGCTCTTCGCTGATTTCCTTAACCAATTCGGCGTGCAAGATGTGACTTTCTTCATCCAAAACCACAACAGCACGTGACGTCAGGCCTCTCAGAGCCCCCTCACTAAGCGCAACACCGTAGTCAGCGGCAAATGTCGGCGAGCGAAAACACGATGCAATCACCACATTACTGAGCTTCTCTTCATCAACGAAACGAGCAAGCGCAAACGGTAAATCCGCAGAAACGCAAACCACTTCTGCCCCTTGCAGTGAATCGGCTACGGTATTAAACGCTCGTACACTGTTTGCACACGTTGGCGTATCCACACTTGGGAAGATATTGAGAATGATGCGTTTCCCTTTAAATCTTTCTAACCCAAAATCGTTCAACTCCTTATCGCAAAGAGTGAAATTCGGTGCCATTTGTCCAGCAGTAACAAACTCACCAGCCAGTTGAACTGGATTACCTAAGAAAGTGACTAACATGATTACCTCTCGTTTTTAGTTTTTTAGTTTTGTCTTCGCCGTCAAAAGATAACGAACGAAGCCCGCACTGTTCCAAAAACGCCGTTCATCGACAAATGAACTAATCTAAACATTTGTGAATCAGACAGAGTTAGTCAATAAGGTATTGATTAAAAGGCAATTATGCTTTTCTTCGGAGCATACACTTTACGCCACCTTCTAGCAGTTTGGTGTAACATAGGACGCGCGCATTACTGTAGATAACTTGAATAACTTCATTACTCAAACGCCGAAGCGCATGCGCTTCGACCTCTATATAATTGTTCTCCGCGACTAGGCCTTCTGGCATCGAGAAGTCAGAAAACAGCATCAGGTTGTTGCTGTAAAAATCCGCATAGTAGCTGAAGTACAAATCGCGCTCCTCGCCATAGATAGATCGACTAGAAAACGAGCGTTTGTTGAAAAATAGGCGATAAAACAACGTATGATAGTCTTCGTAAAAAGTCACATCACCGTTCATTTTGACGTTAACATTATTACTGTAGTAAAGGTGGGTGTTCGCCCCTTTCATAAAGGGAGGAACGTCTCGATATTTTAATCCTGCATTAGCCAGCGCAGTCACAGTGACCATAAGTGCGAGGCGCTTTAGCCACTTATCGACAGAGGTCATTGATCATCCCTCCGATAAAGTAAAAGCTTTCCTGCAATGAAAAAGTAAAATTCTTTACGTCATCGGCGCCCGTGTGGTCATTAAGATAGAGACAGGATACGTAGTAATTACTTACTCCGGTAGAAATCACCAAATCAAGGGGTTGTTGGTAGCCCGTTAATCGCTTTTCCGAACTTAAATAATGATATAGTTTTTCGCTTGCTGGCTCTCGCTGGTACAGAAAATTTACCGACGCCCTTTTAACATTCACCCAATCATCAACTTGGAGGTTCCAATCGAAGCTTAATCGATTGACGATCCCACTCAGTTGCGCCACAAACAACATCATCAACAAAAGTAACAATAGCCACTTTACTTTCCTGTTAAAGGTGGGGGTTCTTACAGAGAGTTGGGGCAGATTGTGCACACTCGGCCGGAGAACATGTTCGCTTTCACCATCCGATGCACCGGGCTCAATCTCCCACTCAGAGTCCGCCATTTCCACGACATTGTCGTACAGTAAGTAGCCCTGAGAGGGCAACGTTTTGATGTATTTTTGCTCCTTCCCGTTGTCCCCCAACGCTAACCTTATCTGCGCAATGCTCTGCGTCAAACTGGCATCAGAAACCACTCGCTCGCCCCAGGCTGATTTGAGGATCTCTCGTTTGGACACCACTTGTCCTTTATTTTCAATCAAAACTTCCAAGACTCTGCAGTCCGGTCCCTTCAGCTTGGTAGCTTGTCGCGTTTTTACGTTGACCAATTGTTCTCTGGCAAACGGGTACAACTGCCAAAGCGCATTGCACTGCGATCGTATCTGTACATTCAAATTAATTACCTATCTACAATAGCCGACGACGCCCTCCCTCCCTGAAGACGTCAGCTTGCTCAGCGTGAATGACGCATCACTGCGACTCTCTACGCCAAAACGGGCAAATCTTGTTAAGCGCTATTCTTCCTTAACCATTTAGCGTCAAGTCACCTTTCATCCTCTTAGGACGCGAGAACAAATACCCTTGTAGGTAAACGTGAGACTTCTTCGGTAAGAACTTCATCTGTGACGCTTCTTCGACCCCTTCAATGATCAATCCAACACCAATGCGCTCGCACAACTTAACCATAAATTTCAGTGTTTCACTGGCCGTCACATTGGTTTCACTGTCTTTAACCAGAGACTTATCAAGCTTAATGAAGTCGAAATATTTTTTGGACAACAAGGCAAAATTTGAATAACCACTACCAAAATCATCAATAGCAAATCGGAAGCCGGCTTGTTTCAGCGCTAAGAGATTGTCGCGGGTGTGCTTTCTTTCAAAGAAATCGCAGTATTCCACAATCTCAAAAATAATCTTACTGCGCAGCTCAGGGAAGTTTTCAGTGGCCGACATCACGTCAGCATAGAAATCCATCATGCTCAGATCCGAGTTACTGATGTTGATACTGATATCGGGAAAATTGTGCTCTGGGTTACTGATGAAACTGACGACTTTCTTAATGATCATCAAAGTCAATGAGTAGTGCAGAGGAGGCTCTTGCGCGACCAATGGCATAAACACCCCTGGACCGCCATACTCACTTCGCTTCCAACGCAATAGCACCTCAGCAGCGTAGACTTGCGAAGTGTTTAAGCTATAGCATATCGGTTGATGATAGAGCTCAAATTGATCCCCACCCTGACGAACGTCTTGATGCAAGGCGTGTATCGTGGCACGTTTCATCAAATTTAGGCTGTAGTCCTTATCACGATAGATGTACAACCCATCCGCCTGTTTTAGTGATTGAGAAACACCAAAGGCAATGCGTCGGAAAATTCGGTCTTTGGACTGATGCAAATCTCTGCTAGAGATGTCCATACTGGCAATGGCATATTCAAACGGAAGCACTTTACCTTTGATGGTTTTTTCTGAAGGCAAAGTACGCTTCAGCAATTGCTGCTGCTCAAGGATTTGCTCATGTTGCCAAACGGAATTCTTCGTAAAAATGAGCACAATGTACTTGTCTTCAAACAAGCCAATAATGCTCGGTGAAAGTGTTTTGCTCAACGTGTTATGCAATTCCGATTTAATGGCATTAGCGGTTCTCTGATCAAAAAAGCGGTAGTAATCAGGAGTACGACCTACGCAGATAATATGTATCACACTTTGTATGTTTTCTTTTCTCTCGTAGATTTTGCAAAACTTGTCTTGAATGTAATTGATGTTTGGGAGTTTATTCTCCTCACAGAAAAAATGTTTCGCTTTCTGTTTTTGCTGCTCTCGTTTGAGTCGTTGCATAAAAAACGACGTGGTTTCTTTTTCGCGGATAACGCGATGAGCGAGAACGATACATAATGTTGCAAGTAGACCAAAAATAATAAACGGTCCTGATATAGACAAAAATTCCAAGTGTCCCCCAAAATGGCAATGGTCAGCAAAACCTGCTGCCCTCATAACTTGACGTGAGTATTTCTATTATTCTTCTTCACGTCATTTCGAATTTAGCGACCTTCAACGAACGTTCTTATCAATAGCAACGCGCACGAGCGCCTCTCCTCACTCAATTGGTAGGAAAAACGGCGTAAATAACATTATTGTCAGCATTGATCAGTGAAATCTAAGATATAGATGACTCTTTTCAGTGATTACTCGAGTTATTATTTGCTAGGTTATCCGCAAAATAGTACTTGCGGGATTACAAACTCCTCATATACTGCTGTTATAATGTAATAGTATATAGGCAGTAGGCGGGCAATTATGTCGGTCGCCACCCTCAAAAGCGACCACCAAATAGGACATATTACCGAGTCAAATCAGCCACATATTGTTGGTGATGATGAACGAGATTGAGCAACACTGATGTGGGAATTTAGGCCTCAAAACGAAATTCAGCTTCGTGATAGGGAAACGGGACAAGAAAAACGATTAACGCACTCTGAATGTCAGATGCTGAAATTGCTCATTGCCAATGCCGATCGCGTCGTGAGTAAAGAAGAAATACACCGCTTTGTTTGGAAAGAGAAATTCGTCTCCGACACCAGTATCACCAATACCATCGCTTCACTGAGAAAAGCTCTAGACGATAACGTTGAGGAGCAACGTATTATCCGTACCGCACCAAAGTTAGGCTATTTTATGGTCGGGAACATGATCACATTGGTCGATGAATTGCCAAATGTTGCCGACCCTAAATCCGAACAAATCCTCAGCGCTGATTCGTTTCGAAATTGGCAGGTAGGTGTGTGTGTGTTTCTCCTTGTCGTTAATCTCGCCTTGTTTTGGTTTCTCTTTGTGCCTCCCAAACAAGCACAAGCCATTGATGTGCTCAAACTGACCACAGAAAACAACGCCTTTTTTGTTGAGTACAATGATCCTCATACACAACAGTTAATGGATGCCTTAGCAGGGCAAGCGTTGGCAAAGAACGTGGACTTCTATATCTCCTCTAATGGAACCCGTATTTACGTCAGTTGTGTCCGTCGTGAAGCAAAGACAACTGAGCGGAAAAGTGTCAACTTCTCCATCGATATTGAACGCCCAATCGAGATCATCCGTGATGAAGTATTACAAGAATGCCAATAAGTTTTTTCTCGTCAGTGTTTGCGTTCTGCTGCTTATGCTACCGCTTCAATTAGTCGTTAATACCCATCTAGCGATACCCACATTTGCGCTCAACCCACACACGACCATCAAAAAGACCATTTTAACTTATGGTGTCGAGCCGACCGACAAGATCGCGAGAAATATCGATTACCAGCTCATTCCCTATGTCTTCAACCGATTTATTTTGCTGACAACGATTCACTTTGACAGTGGTGAAAAGCTAAAAACTCAGTTTTTGATCACCTTTTGGCCTCAAGCTTTGTATTCGATTAAGTACATCAATCAGCTCGTTGAAGCCGATGAAACAAAGTACTTCGATCCCCCCGAACAACACGTACTGTTTGATGGTGGGGATGAGGCATTCCAAGTGTTAGAGCAAAGTGACTCCCTCTATTGCTATATCCAATTGTCAAACCAATCCGTCCAGTGTGTTGACATTGGTTTAAAAGACGAACGATTGGCAATGTAGTGTTTCGCCGAGAACAGATAATACTGAATGAAGGAAAAATGTGGACCTTTAACCCAACCGAAAGAAGACAACTGGTTAACAACCAAACTCAAGAGAGTCGCAAGCTAAAATCGACAGACTGCCAGATCCTCAAACTGTTGGTGGAAAACCCTGGTCAAGTAGTGTCGAAAGACAAACTAAATCATAGCGCCTGGCCAGAGAGAGTGGTCTCCCCCGCCAACCTGCCGCAAGCCATCGCTCAACTCCGCTTAGCTCTTGGGGATACGGGCCGCGAGCAACAGTTTATCAAAACCGTTCCAAAACAAGGCTACCTGCTGGTTGAAGGCGTCGTCACCTTTGCGGAAACTTTCTCTGACAACCGTCAGGAGCTCCTCCCTCACACACCAAGTTCGGTCTCACCAACAGTCAGTGCAACGAACGTCCCCCCTGCGCGAACCAAGCTCGCGACGAAACTGACAATAACCAGTTTATCGATACTCCTCGTGTTTGCCTTATCGTGGTTAATTCGTATTCTCTACATTGACGCCTTCACTGCCCGACAAATTTGGCAGCAAAGAACTTATCTCGGCATCACGTATTTTTTCCCAAACACTGACGTCGGTACACAAGAGTATGAGGCCATCAAAGACACCTACCCCGAAAATGTCTTGATGATTTATCTTTCTGAGAACCCAGCGCAATACTACATCTCTTGTATCTACACCTCGTCAACACTTCGTGAACGCAGCACACAAAACTTGAGCTTCAGTCGAGATTATTCGACTTCCCAACGTAAGGAGGCCATTCGTGAATTATGCCAGTAAATGGATTGTTGCTCTCATTGTGACCAACCTCGGTGTGTTTGCCATAATTGGCGTTCTTAACGCAAAACATCACCCTGCGTTCCTGACGGAGCGTTACAATACGCTCATGTTTGCACACGGCTCGACCTATAGCTCGTCTGGAATTGAAGCATTCAAGCAATTTTATACTGTCGATCAAAACTGGTACGGACGGCACGATCTCCATTCCAGCTTTCTCTCACAGGGTGACAAAAAAACACTCAAGCTCTACTCATCAGTCTATTTTTGGGGAGACAACTTGTTTTCTACCAGCAGCCCTTCTTACTCCAAAGATTACACTCCCAGTGTCGAGCCTGACGTCACTGAAGCTCATTTAATTGACCAACCAGTTCAGCAGTTCTTCCAAACCCTCTACCAAGACAGGTATAACTTTTGTTATGTCAGTTTACTTACTAGCAGCGTTCAGTGCATAACGGCAGACCAATAAATTAGAGTAATTAACCTAATTCTTTCAACATAAATCGTTATAACCACTTTTGTTTAAATTAATATCATTACTTATCAGACACTTAAAATTGTTATTTAAAATCACTATGAAATGACATGAACCGATAATTTCGCATTTGTTCATTAGGATTCTGACCGAATTGGCGACATAGTATGGCCATATCAGACACCGCAACTTGGTCAGAAATGTCATGCTTACTCCATTACAGCCTTTGAGAATTACAGCGTTATTACTAGAAGGAATGCCAACTACGGCGATCTCTGGACCGCTCGAAATGCTCACTATTGCCGCTCAATTGGCCGGACACCCAGCGCCTGAGATCAGCTACGTTTCTCCTCACCAAGGTCCAATAGCGTCGTTCGCTGGTTTTACACTGTCAAACATCACGCATTGGCCAACGGTCAACGATGCAGACATCGTTTTGATTGGCTCTTGTGGAGAGCCCGATTCTAGAAGTTACCAGTTACCGGATGACATGAAACAATGGTTAAAAAAGCAAATCGCTCAATGTAAATATGTCATCTGTATGTGTACCGGAGCGTTTCTTTTGGCAGAACTGGGGGTTTTAAACCGACGCAGTGCCACCACGCATTGGGTCCAAGTCGAGCGTTTCCGCCATCTCTATCCGGACGTCAAGCTCATGCCGCATCGCAATGTCACCCATGACGGGCCTTTTATTTGCACCTCGGGCATTCGCGAATATTATGAAGCAACAATCTTATTGATTGATGCCTTATTCGGTGCTGCCCATCGCGAAAAATGCGAACAATTCATGGGAGGCAATTTTTCGAACCAGCCCCTATGTTTAACCAGCTTTGCCCAATACCGTCAACACAGTGATGAACTGATCCATGGATTGCAGGATTGGATGCATGATGCAGAGCCCAGCGCCCTATCTGTTGCCCTGTGTGCAGAAAAGAGTTTTCTCAGCGAACGACAAATGAAACGTCGTTTTAAAGCAGCAACTGGAGAATCTCCCATGAATTACATTCAGCGAATTCGTATCGCGATTGCAAGAGAAAAACTGGAGACCACCAAGTTAAATATCGATCAAATTTGCCAGCAAGTCGGGTACAGCGATACGAATCATTTCCGGCTGTTATTTCGCAAGTTCCATGAAATGACGCCAACGCAGTATCGTAAAGTCACCCAGCTATGCGCGAGCGCATAGTGACAAAGACGCTGGTGTTAAGCCGCCATAGCGGCTTAAGACTTAGTTAAGATGCCCATGGCTGCTTAGCCCCCCACTAAGACCGTGGGCATCCCCATCACTATGGTTCCTCCATGTGCAGTCAGGTCGCCCATTCTTGCTGCGGGCTTATTGTTCACTAAAACCGTTGCGCTGCCTTTTACCACGCTGTCAGGTGGACCCACGCAAACACACATTTGACCAAGTGTCGCTACCGGGAGGTTACCCACCAATACCGTACTCGGCATCGGTAGTAGTGGCCCTCCCACATGTGGGATCGGTACAACAGCGGGGGTTTGCATTGGACACACATGCATGTCCGTCGCTCTAGCGGCTGGTAACATGACTCTCTACTAGCGTTTTCCATTCCCACCTGAAGCAATGTTCAGGCCCATGTCGATAAATTCATGGTATCGTGATTGTGCGTGCTCACCATCAGGGAGAACCGCACAAAGATTGACGCTTCCTGCTACCGCTTGAGCATACAGATACGGAGGCGGGGGCACTACAGGATCCTCTGGTTTAATCATACTACCACCACTCCAGAATGCCGCTTGAGCTACCCATCCAGCGCCGGTATCTAAGCCCGCTTTATCGATCATTTGCTCAGCAAATCGGCGACTGGTTTCATCCGGCGTATGCACCCAAGCACGCGCAGCGCGTACGGCATTAGTTTCATCTTCATTCCAATCCATACGCGTGTCAGCGCAACACACCGCCCACCACACTGATTCGCGTATTGGTAAGGCATGAGCAATGAACATGACTGCATCAGAAAACAGTGCCCTGTGCGTCGCCTCAGCAATCAACTTTGCGGGCGCAATAGGGGCCGTCGCCAGTTCTAATATTTCCGGACTCGGCTCATAGGCACGAAAGATCTCTTGAACATCATCATGAGGAATTTTAATTAATGTCATCAGTTTACCTTAGCAATCGCCCCTTGTATTTGTACCATTGCTCCCGCTTTTACCTGAGTACTCAGACTACCGTTAATCGAAACAAGGCTGCCTTTGAGATCGGCTTTGCCCTGTGCTTCTAAAGCCAACATCGTGGCCTTAACTTCCGCCTTCGATTTGCCCGCAATCGAGACTTGCGGAGCATCAATCTTTATCCCGCTCGCACTGATTTCTATTTTGCTTCCACCGACACTGAGTTCAATTTTACTCTTACCCGTAATAGAGACCTGTTGACCGTCAACAGAAACGTTCGACTTTGCCTCAAGAGCAATATTGGACGCCGCTTTTAGTGCCAAGTCTTGACCACTATCGCCCGTCCAGTTTTGTTTGCTTTTAGCCACCAGCGTTTGCTCTGTTTCTATCGTGATCCCTTCTTTGGCTGCCATAGCGACCGTCTTTTCCACCTGAGTCGTTTTTGAGCCTTTAATCGAGGTTAGGCCATCGTTTGTCACCTCAATCTCAAAATCTTTTTCGGCATGCAAATACACGTGCTCTTTGTCTTTTTGGTCATCAAAACGCAGTTCATTGCCCTGTTTACTGCTGCCGTTTGGTGTAGTTCGAGTTTTGATGCCACTTTGAGTCGCAGAGCTGTATGGAGGGGTACTATTCTGGTGATAAAGCGAGCCAGTGATCACAGGACGATCCGGATCGCCATCAATATATTGAACGAGAACTTCGTCACCCACGCGAGGCGTGAATTGCGCTCCGAACCCCTTACTGGCCAAGCTTTGAGACACCGGCAACCAGCACGAACTATTCTCGTCCTCTTTGCCATTGCGATCCCAATGAAACTGCACTTTCACACCGCCCAATTTGTTGCGATAGATCTCCTCGCCACTAGGACCGGTCACCGTGGCGGTATGCAAACTGTGTACACGCGGTTTTGTCGGTATTTCTGGTCGATAAGTCACCGAAGTAGGAATGCAGGTAAACTGATTGCGATACGTTAGGTCGCTGCGGGACTCTTCACTTGCAATTTGATACGTAATCTTAGTCACCAGATATTCTTGGTTCATAGATTTCAATGGATGCTCGCTGAGAGTAAATTTAGACCCACACACCAACGCAGTAATGGTCGACGACGCTTGCGATGCCAATTTGTCGCAATCTAACGCCTCCATCTGACGTTTGGCGGCGTCACGCGCTTCTGCTTTTGAATCATGACCATAAGCATAGCCTTGTCGTGATAATGTTTTTAGTGACGCTTCGCTGGCGGTCTGACGTTCGCCGCTATCAAAAACATCCCCTTTCGCCTGATGATGGTCAGCAAAAGACACGGTCGACGTACCCACACGGCGCAAATCACTCCAATGGCTGATCATACGATTCGATTCACGCGCTCCCACTTGATAACTCAGTGTTGGCGCCGCGATCTTTTTAAAACGCTGGTTGGTATCCCCGACGCAGACCAAGGGCTTACCCGATGAGTGCTGAGTGTGATAATGCCACCCCTCACTGGCGAACAAACGCTGAATAAAGGCTTGATCCGACTCATCCAGTTGGACACAATATTCGTGTTTTTTTCCGCTGCCAGACACATTAAAACGAAAAAAGCCTTTTAAGTCAGCTTGCCTAAGTATGTCTTCAACAATCTGCTTTGTCGTCATGTTTTGAAAGATTTGACGACTGCCGCGATGCGCGAGAATAGAAAGCGGATCAACCATTTCTAATTGATAAAAGTACTGCTGTTTTTCTTTGCTGAACCCTGTGAACTGGATTGAGTTACATAACCCCGTGTAGTGAAACTTCTCTTCTGCTTGTGAATAGATCACCCGCACTGCTTTACCGAGGTTTTTAACATTCACTTCTGCACTGGCGACCAGCGATAGAACAAACCTAGATCCAAGCGACACGGTCTCATCTCCGGTGAGATGAGTGACGATGTAATCCTCATTGTCCGATAACGTCGCTATAAGTGGGCGAGATTGATGTTGTATTGTGTTACTGCTCATATGTACTTTAAACCACTGATTCAATCATAGTTAGGCGGACATCCATTTCCGCCATCACAGGTCTGCGATTAAGCCGTATGGGGCTGAACCGCGAGCAACCCTGCAGGAGACGGCCCCGCCTTACGGCGAATCGCGTTAGCTCTTTTGAGTCGCTTACCCTTCTTCGAGAAAGCTTTCTTAGCCTCTTTCTCCCGCTCCGCGTTAGCCTGGACTTCTCGAGCATCATTATCGATATCAATAGCAGCTTGCAGAACGTCGTCGTCATCCATGTGCAAGTGATCTGTCACGCCCAACGTCTTTAAGTATTGATCAAGCACATGTTGATTGGGACGAGAGATCTCGTCATGTATCGTAGTAACCTCATTTTGAGTCGATACATTGGTGAAGGTCGGGATCCGCCACAGTTCTTCAGCCAATGTTCGATATTCCAGATCAAGATTGGTCATTGCCGTCCTAATGTTGTCTTGACATCGACTAACAGCAATTTGATTGACCTGTCGGTTGTATTGAATGTTGGTGATTCGCTTGGTTTGTTGTGAATGAAGACGATGACCTAATTTGTCCCAGAGAAGGATTTTCACCAGCATAGGGTTCACCATGGTACCAAAATCCACACTGCTACCGACACCAACCGTCGCCCCAGCTCCCGCCTTAAAGCTAATATCTCCTGAGCTCTTTACAATGGTTTCAACCGCAGCCGACACACCGATGCCTGCCGAAACGGAACCCGTCACACTCGCCCCCGCCATTTTAATGCCGCGCGCTTTAAACGAAATGGAGCTGCTGCCTGTGGCTTTCACGCCCGCAAATGCGCTCGCTCCCGCCTTAAATTTGATTATCTCATCAGACGCAAAATAGTTTGCCGTGTTCGCCGTTGCGACAAACTCGGCCTTGACGTTTGCTCCTGCAAACAAGTCCGCTTCGTTTTTCATCTCCATGAAGTCACCAATAGTGAGTTCATGTTCAAATTTTAACCTCAACCCAGCCTGAGCCGCTAAGGAAACATTGACTTCGAGGTCAATGCCTGGGATCAACTGCATCGTTTCAAATGAGTCGTCGCTTGCGTCTTCCTTTTTGTTAACTTCCACCCCTTTACCTGGCGTGTAATCTTCTGTGTACTTGGTCGACGCTAGTTTACGCCCAGCCTCTTCACCAACCTTTTTGTCGCGAAAACCGGCCGACCCCCCTTGACCAACCTTGGCATGCACATTGCCCTTAAAGCCGCCACGCGCACCGACCTCCATCGCAAGGTTGATTTTGTTGCGCATTTTGCCAAAGTCCCAGACCTTTTCGTACGCAAATTTATACTCGGCAAACACGTCGCCCGCGATATCGATTTCAGGTCCGCCCTCCTTCACTGAGCCTTCTGCTTTACTCGAGGTCCCCACATGCTTTTGAAACAGCTCGTTTAAAGCAGGCCACAGCTCATCATTTTGCTTTAGATGACCGTTGTAGGCATCCACTAAGGCCCCCACTTGGGCATCCAGCAGTTCAACTTTAAGCACGCCAAGCTCGCCCGAAGCCAGAATACTGTTGCTAGAACGCTCAAGAACGCGATTCTTGTTGTAAAGCATTTGAGAGAAAGTACGGTTGATCAATTTGGAACGTACTGATTCCGTTGGCGAACGGTGCGGCTTCACGACCCGCACCAAACTGCCATACCTTTTGGTAACGCGCTGTACAAAAAAATCCCACACCGGGTGCTTCGCTACTTCGGCTGCACTATAGGCGCTAGCCTTACCTCCGGATGTTCGATACAGTTCAGCTTCCACCTCCGAGTACACCAGATCAATGGCTTTTTCTAAAAACGGCAAAGCGCGCTGCGATTTCTTACACACCGAATACAGATTTGTTAACCAATTTTCAATGGCAATCGCACACCCTAAATTGTCGTTTAGTTCCCCACTGCTGCTCTTAATTGTTGAGACATCAAAGTCAAGATTCTCGGTCGCAAGCTTTTTCTTTTTCATACACTTTCCTATCGCTGATTCGCGTACACAAACGCTGAGCTAAGCGCTCCAATTCTGTACGTCTTGTATAGTCACGCTCCAACGGCATGACTTGCTCGATGATTTTGTTAAGCGAATACCAGTCATCTCTCGCCTCGACCCGCCCCTCTCCATTGAGCTGTGCCGACGAAGCAAACATGGGGGTTCCTTGCCAGTGACGGAATGTTTCACGGCGGGTGCCCATGCGATGACTGGCACCAAAATCAATCAAGCGCACTTGATGATTCTTAGGCACATAGAGCAGGTTCGATGGTTTAATATCGCCGTGCACCCACCCTCGGTGGTGACAGTGCTCAATGGCCGAAATAATACGTGGCAATATGGCAATAAACGTCGGAAGATCCGCTGAGGTAAACTGGCTTAGCGTGACGGCGCACGGGTCATACGACAGTCGTAAAATTCCATGAGACCAGTCGA
Source organism: Vibrio tubiashii (assembly GCF_028551255.1). Taxonomy (NCBI): domain Bacteria; kingdom Pseudomonadati; phylum Pseudomonadota; class Gammaproteobacteria; order Vibrionales; family Vibrionaceae; genus Vibrio; species Vibrio tubiashii. The sequence goes on from NZ_CP117031.1 coordinate 110,834, forward strand.
CGCCTAACACCTCTTGAACGCACGCTCCCTGACAATCAATCAAGGCCGAGTATTCCCGCGCCAGCTCGGCTGGCGCGGTAAACTGCTTGATATACTCGTGGGGTGTCTCATGACAGTACCGAGTTTGGTGCCCGGCGGGCACTCGGAGAGCATTACGATTAACGAACGCTCTTCCTTGATTTATCGCCCTTTCCATTGGCATGTTTACAACTGCTTAGGCAAAGCGAATTGTGAAAACACCGCCTTGTCCAAGCTCTGATTGGAGTCTCTCAATGAGAACTCCAGACCAATCTGGTTACCATCAAGGTCATAATTCAGAGTTCGCACCAATCGACTGGTGGTTGCACGACTGCTTCGACTAAACATGGCTCGAAACAGAGCCCACTGACCCGTAAAGGATTGCCCGGCCAGACGATTGTCTCCGTTGAAAAACTCAGCGCTAAGATGATCGTCACCGCCGAGCGAAGGCCACGTCACATCACGCCATACCCGTGGACCATGTCGGTAGCTAAAGAGTGTTTGGGCATCTCGTAAACGAAACTCCGTGACATCTGTACTCATTGATTGAGCTTTTAAGCCAATCGTTAATGCCATTTCTCCCCCAGATGATCCGAAGAAGATACGCGTAATTTGTCGCGTTCTTTCGAGCTGTGCTCGTGTCGAATCACTGATCGGTAAGGTCAATCCATCCACTTCATTGATTTTCAGGCGCCCATTATCCCAATACACGAACGGCTTAAGAAATTGGTCAATGTACTGGTCAACCCGGCCACTGGGTTTAAAGAAGGCACTGAAATCATCTAAGTTCACCTCACCCCGGCCATGCTGAGCGAATGGGAAACGCCCTTCAATCGCCGCCGCGTAAAATTGATAGACTTGTTCGTCCCACTGAGTGTTCAAATAGTCAGCACTTCCTTGCACTACTTGTCCCCAGACCTGTTCGCTGATGCTTTGCACCCAACTTGCAACCTGGCTTGGTGCTTGGCTGCCCGCTAAACGAAACTTCACGATCGGATCACGACTTCCCTGAGCATGAGCCAGTGCATATTCATGAAATGCTTTCCCCGGATTAGCATTCGTCAACGCCGTATCATAGAAACTGGTCAACTCCGTCACCGCAACAATCAGCTCATCATGAGGGGTCGCCCCTTTTCCGCTTCCGTTGACAAACTGAGAGAACGGTAAAAAGGCTTCATTCACCACAAACGATGGCTGGAGTCTAAGTAGCTTGTCGCCTACCGCGCGATTGATTTTGTTGGCTTTGTTGAGCACTTTCTTGGCTTTTTTCAGCCCCAACTGACTGGCTACCCGTTTTTGTCCTTTGGTATCTGGTTGCTCTTCAACCGCAAGTGTTGTGTTGACGACCACCGCTTCCATAACATCCAGCAATGGGCTGCTGGCCGGTGTCCTCACATTGCGCAGGACGTAGTTTAGCTCCGCGGCATCGGCAAAAGGCTTCACCTCAATGTTATTGACCATTTCTTTCCAGTAATAGACATAGTCGGCAAAGTACAACCTTTGGATCTGCTTACTCAGTTCCGTGAGTTCCACGACAGAGGCCCCGGACATGTCGCCCTGGATCGCTTTGAACTCGCCCATCAGCTCTCTCAACAAAGGAGATTTAGCCGTCAAGTCAAGCTTGCCATACCCTTGCTTGGTAAAAACCTCTGGTACTAAGTAGCCATGGAAACCGGTAGAGAACGTAAACAGGCTATCGAACTTTTCACCCAATTGTCGGCGCAGATCCACCTGTGTGCGGTATTGGGGCATGCTTTTAATCCGCGCATAGATCAAACGTTCGGGCGACAACCCTTCCAAATTATTGGTCGCAACGGCGATCAGCTCTTGATTTGGCACTAACTGTTGGTCGTAATCGCCACTGAACAAATCTTCGATGAGCAGAGAGAGTTGAGCCAACTCATCTGAAGATAATTCCCCCTGATCTTTCAGAATATCCACTAGATACGCTTGCAGCTCTTCTATGTTGAGCTGGTCGCGGTCAAACAACATTTGGTAGTAACGCAAAATTTCAAAGATTCGGCTTGGATTACCCAAATTGACGTATACATACAACTCGCTACTGATCAATTCTTCTAACTTCGGTAACAAGATTTGATGAAGCTGTTTTTCGTACGTTTTGTAGATGGTTTCTGCCGTTTCACCTTGTTTGATACTGACGAGCTTATGCCAAGGTTTAGGTTGGATACCAGCAATCACAACGTCGCCCAACTCAACCAAGACCGCCACCAAATCAGACATTGAATAGTCTTGGCTTAATGCTTGGATATCCGACTGGTAGAAACGAATCTGAGAGATAGCTGCACTGCGCCAGTTTTCATCCGCCGTCCAGTTATCCCTTAACTTCAGGCCTCCAATCACCATTAACGCCATGATTGAGACCAAGATCGCTGAACGAAAAGCCAAATATCCCGCATGTCGCCACTCGTTGACGCCCACCAGATTTTTCTCTGGAAGTATGACTTTACTGAAGATTCGCTGCGTAAAGTAGCCACGACGACTCGGTTGCTGCTCTTTGGTCTCGAGGCGATTGAACTCTCCGCGCTCCGCGACAGAGTGAGTTAACAAGTCATGCTTGATGCCTTTTTGCCCCGATGACATTAAATAAGCGCCACGGAGCCAAACCGCTTCACGCACACGGTTCTCTCGACCGATCTCGCTCAGAAGCTCATTGATCCGCTCAAACACAATTCTCAACTGATAAGGCCAAGCGAGTATCGCTTCCGCCTTGTCCACATTGGCATTATTGAGTTGTTCAAACTGTTGCAAGGCCAGCGCCTCAATCAGCTTGTGACTCTGTTGCTCAAAGTCATGTTTGTCATAGCGGCGTGACACATCATAGTCACAAGTAATGCCGAAAGGGTTTTCAGAATCACAAGCAGTAAAGCCTTCAAAGAAATCGATGAAATCCGCAATGCCATCGGCTTTAGAAAAAGCCATATAGACGGGCAGAACCAGATCCAGTGCCCCTCCCATTGATAAAATGGCTTCCTGGTAGATCGCCGCTAACTTTGAACGTTCTTTATTGTCCGTTACGACCAAACGCTCACAACCAATCACCGTTAGGATCCCATTAAGACCTTGGCGAGGACGATACTTTAAAAGCTGTTTGGCAAGAACGCCCCACAACGCATCGTCGATGCCTTCACTATCGAATATGCGATGACCAACTTCGACGACAACCGCGTGATCATTGCTCCAAAAGCGCAGGTACTGCTCGGTATCACTGTCGTGCTCGGTGCGTTCATTGATCGGTTCAAACCCATTTTGAAGCAAGACCGAACTTTTGGCGTCTTGCTCACCTCCGAGCACCAAGTACCAAGGGAGACGGTATAAACTGTCAAGCTTGTTGCGCCCTTGCCCCAGTATTTTTTTGACCGCCAGACGAAACAGCTGTTCGATCACTCTGGTGTCTTGCTTCAATAAGACCGACTGATCGTGCTCTTCTGACGTCGTTTTAGACTTTGCCCGCTGGCGCCACCAGTAGATCACCGTCACACTCATAATTACCGCGGTAAGGCTCAGCGCGACCCACTTGATCCAAGCCGGCTGTTCATCAGGTAACCACAACCAAAGTGCAAGCGTCCCCATCAGCGCACTCATCACCACAAATATTGACAATATCTTTTTACCCATCTTACTTCTGCGCTCTTTTGATTGTGGCGTTTAATCCAAAACGAACATTTAGCTCATTCTTCAACTTACGTATGGTTTTGAGGTCTTCACCTGCATCCAGATACAGCTCGATACCATGCTCGCTTTCCCGCGTGAATGACTCATACCCCGCTTGGTTAAGCTCAGACGACAACCGAAGGGCATCACTTGGTCGAGAGAACACCGCTAAGATGATCTCCCATTCCAATGCTGCGACTTGCTCTTCCTTTTTCTCGTCTTGGAGATCAGGGGTGTCGCTCACTCGACCTAAATCATCATCCGTACTCAAATACACCAAATCACTGTTGGATTTCTTGAAACTGACGCCCGACATGTCGATGGCTGAAAACTGTGTCAGCAGCGGTTGACTGCGGCTGTGGTACCAATATTCTGTAAAGCCATACGCACACCCAAGAAGCAAAAACGTGGCCACCATCGTTTTCGCCATACTGATCATTAGCCACGGCCGTTTCCCTTCCTTTAGCACTGGCGTTTGAGGCACAGGCATTGGCGTTTCAGAGCGATAGTGGCGAATTAATCCGTAAGCTCGGGCAGTGATGTCATAGAGTTGACTATCATCGCCATGGCGATAGCGTCCTTTGAAACCCAATGACAGTAAGACATACTGCAACTCAATGAAGTCCACCAGTTTGCCTGGTTGCTGACTCGCTTTTTCCAGCAACACAAAGAAAGCTTCGCCACCGTTGCGCTGTGAAAAAACTTTGCTCAACAAAGAGTGGTTTTCCCATCGAGCCCGGTCCCCCCACGTGGTATACAGCACGGCTTCATCAAAAGCGGCGCAGAGTACAAAACAGCTTTTCTCAATCACACTTGGGTGATAGTCCAAGTGCAAACCCCGTAAACGAAACGCCTCGATCGCCCCTAACAGCTGTTGGCGAAAGCGGTTGATATCTCTCGGAGCGCCTTGACGACGTATGGTGACGAGTATGCCGAGCAGTTCGGTCGCCGCATTCATTAAAGGACTCCCGTAGACCGTCAGCCCTTCGATTAATCGTTCGGTCCCTGAAGTATCGACATTTGGGGCTTCTCTTCGCTCCCGTATTTGAGGTTGTTCGCTCGCCGTACGTTGAAGGCGAACCGTTGGCTCTTCGTTGAATAATCCCGCCATCTCACACCTACCTAATCACATGGAAGTCGACACGAATGTCATCGATTCGTTCGTCGATATGTAACGCGATTGCCTCGTCTCGCTTGACAAGGGTTTGCCACAAGTCCGACTTAGTGTCGACTTCGAAATAGGCAGCATCGTTCAACGATTTAAGCTCCGACGGAGCATACGGCAAATGACGTAATGGAATGCCAGACAGCGCATTACGCACCAACCCTGCGATATCACTGTTGCCGGCTAACTTAGCAGCGCGAGGGAACTCTTCACCCAAGCGAGTCGCCCCAATAGACGACGACACCACCATGATAAATCGACCTTCATGATACAGGCTGCGATCGTCCACTATGGTGCGCAGCAAACGACGACTAACAAACAGTTGCTTGTCCCAAACTAAGGTGGAAACATTGTCAATTTGCACTTCGCGTAACAAGACTAAGAGCTCGGAGAACACCGTTGAAAACACCGCGTAGAGATCGTCTGGGTTCCAAGCCGGAAAAGATTTTGGCATCTTACCTTCAAGCCCTTGCATCTGACCGGCCATCGACACACATTCTAGGTATAAGTGTCGCGTCAATAACGTAGGATCGAGATGCCACTGTTCAAGTTTCGGCATCCAACTCCCCAACACCTGTAGCCATAGATAGTCACGCATCAAAGATTGGTAACTTTTGCTGTTTGCCTCTGCCTGAAGACGGGCATGAATGGCGCGCGAACGGTACTGAACCTGTGCAAACACATCCGCGATACAATCAGACAAATAAGTCGAGACCCCAAAATGCAAACATTGGGGAACAAAGGCTTGATTGAGCACAACCGCACCCTCAGACTTATGCTCACTGATTTCCGCGATGGCCAACAAGACAAAGTCCTCAAGCTCATCCCCTTCAAGCTTGAGTTGTATATTCAAAATGGCCAATTCCAACGCGGCGGGATCACTTTGCTCTCGGCTTGTGTCATACACGGGATGTTCCAGAGCACGGTGCCTTAATCTGGCGTCCTCGCCCACATCTACGGCGCCTGGTCGGGTAACCGGAAGCGCCAAATACACTTTTTTGTGATGGGTGTTTTTAGGCACATCAACGACCAGCGCTTGATCAACCACAAAAGGGGTACCATCTGGGAATATCCCTTTAGCACGGCGCACAGAGACTTTGCCAATATTGAGCATTGAACGATCTAACTCGAGGTGCGTAACACCGAAGCACTTCGGGCTGACTTGACCTGCAAACTCTCGCGTGAAATTCTCAACATAGCGCTCTTGCTGCTGGAAGTGCTGGGGTGATAAAAACATCCCCTCACTCCATACAACTTTATTGTTGTCCATTATTCTTCTTCCCCAGACACCGTAAGATTGATGCCATCTACTTCTATGTTGATTGCCGCTGAATGGACAATAACAGGTTGATAAATGACCTTATTTTTTGCTTCGCGATAATCAGCGAATCCCGCAATGACACCGATGAATTGAACGCCGGCCCCTAATGGAATAACCTCCTGACGCGATTCACCTGGCAACAAGCTTGGTAATTGACGCACAACCGCTAGCTCAGACTTTAAGATCCCCTGATCGTCGTCATAGATTTGAATAAAATCCGCTTGCTCAAACGCATTGCGTTTGGTGAGTTGGTACACTCGCAGCTCCACTGGAGAAGGTTTACCTTCTGCATTCGGGTTAATGTTTGTTGCCGCCGACAGATTAACGACCAACCTTGGTTGCCCTAAGTCCTCACTCCATAAACTGCAGCCAGACAACCACAGCGCCAGCAGCGGTACCCAAAATCGAATATTCATCACTTTTCCCCTTCTAAATTTCTCTGAAGACGCAGCGCCTCTCGAAAGTACGCTTGAAACTTCACTTGCCAGTCACGATTGTCGACCTGACGATGAAAGTAATGTTTGTACATCTCCCAATACTTAGGCTTGCGAGACCAAAACCCGTTACCAGACAGCTCATCAAACATGCTCTCCATGGCAGTAGGTGAAATGTCTGACAACAAACGGGTCAACGCCATTTCTAAGGCTTTGTCAGTTCGGTCTTGGGAACGTTGGTCATGATGTTGCAATTCCGCTAACGCATAGGCTGCAGGGCGAACAGATGTGCTGAGATCCGGATGACGTGCAGCAGACACCTCCGACGGTGGGAAGATCGCCTTGACCTCAGCCTCGGCAAGCGGGTCCTCATCCGCAGATTGAAACTCAAGATCTAACGACGCCGCCGCCTGTTGAGGAGGAGGGACATGGGCGACAAACGGATCGTCATCAACCACATCCAACGTGGAGATCACTACCTCCGGTTCATCCACTTCTTCAGTTGGGATCTCACCAACGATAGGAGTCTCTTGACTAAACGGATCGTCTCCAAAAGGGGAATGACGCTCCGCTCCCAATCCAGATTTCACAACAGCAAGATCGGGAACAAAACACGACACCAGTAGGCGGTAACGACCGATATCCAGCACGTCTCCATCGCTAAGAGTCGATTGGTTTCCATTCCCTAATGGCTTGTCAGATCCATTGATAAACAACCCGTTGGTACTGTTGTCGGCAATTTGGTACCCACGCGAATTCTTGCGAATGATCGCATGCGTTCCCGAAATTTCCCGACTGGCATCACTGAGCTGCAATGTGTTCCCGAAAGCACGACCGATATCACCACCGTCTTCAGGAAAGGCTTGATTCCACTCGGCAATGCTTTCACCGTCCGGAGAACTGATTATTCTGATTGATAGAGGCATATAATTGACCTGTCTTTAAATCCATATTGAACGCTAACGGCACTGTTCGGCCGCGTCATTAAACTCCGCCAGAAAACGGGGATATCGCTTGATAAAGGCTTTGGAAAAGTACACCCCCAAAGACTGGGACTGAACACGAGTACGGGATATGGCTCGGTAGCTAACGCCCATTTTTTTGATGGTTTCGTCGATCACGGCGTCATTTCCTAAGATGGCACCGACTTCGCCGTTGAGCAGTAACTCAATCAACGCTTTAGGGGTTCTTGGTTTTTTACTGACGCGATAGCCGTTTTTCTGTAACCAAAACCATTTGTTCGAGCCAAACAACGCCGCCACCTTGATTTGAGACTTGAACATCGCACTGTCGACCTCCGTCGAATCCGACAGAGAAAACCAACTCCAATTCTGCTCTTCCAAAGGTGCGGAGTACTCAGCATACTCATCGCGTTTGCTGTTGTGTGAAGCCAAGAAAAAACCATGTTGAGACCCAACTTCAGTCATCAGTTGCGCGCGGTCCCATTTGGTCATGGTCAGTTGATAGGGCTGATCCAGATGGCGCATTACGCATTTTACTTTATCGATCCCTGGGCCTTTCATTACCCCGTTCTCTTGATACTGGTAGGGAAACCACTCTTGCGTTGCGAGCAGTAAACGGTCTGGTCGACTGAACGCCCACGCCGATTGACTGCTACTTCCAATGATTAGCAGCAGAAATATGACGATTCTCATGGTGTATGCTCCTCCATGCTCATGCCCGCAGAGCGCACAACACTTCCATCACTGGCGTAGATATCACTCGCCATTTCGAGCAAAACGAATGGTACGGGGGTGTTGACTCGCTCAGCTTGTTTAAAACTGATCGCAATATCAGGGGGGGACAGGAGTCCAACAGGTAAAGAATGAGGCTTTACCCCTTCGTTCAGAATGCGAAGACCATAGAGCGCCGCTTGATGTGCGTTGTTTTCAAACCCGACACCAACCGACATTAACGCACTTTGCGCACTGGCATTGACCGCATCCGGTACTGCCGTCAGCAAAGGTAATCGCTGCGAATACTGGTTTATCTCATCGATCCGACTGAGCAAACTCGAACTGCCAGTTAACCAAAGCAGTGAACGCTCAAACGTATCATCACCAACTCGCATGGCTTGCGTTTGCGCTGCCATGCTTTCTTCTAGCGTTTGTCCGGGTTGGGTTTCATCCACTTCAATAGGAAAAACTCGCACACCTTGCTTTTCTGCTTCCATTTTCAGTGGTAGGTACTGGGTCAAGTAAGCACTGGTGTTGGTTTTGGCATACAGCACACCTATTTGCGTCAAGCTTGGTCGGAAACGACGTAAGAAGTTAAGCGTGATATCCGCTGGCAAGTTTAAAGATGTATACGCAAAGTTGTTTCCACTGCTTTGGTAGTTGTCTGTCAGCCCCATCAAGACAGGATCTTTGGCATTAACTGAGATCACCGGCAGTTTTCCGCCCGAATAAACCTCATGAAGCGACACCGTCGCCCGCGATCCCACGCTGTAAATCAGAGCCGCCTCGCGTTCCGCCGCATGCGTCCACGTTCGCAACTGCTGCTGAGTCGCTGGCAATAAGAACACTCGAAATGAGACATTAGGCATCTCGCGACGAAAGACTTTTAGCATGGTGGAGAGGGCCACATCGTAAGAGTCCGCTTTGCGTGAAATAAGCACCCAGACACGCGGACGTTCTGCGCGCGGCGCGAACACAACGTCCCCCTCTTGAGCCTTTATTTCCCACTCCACCGAATGATTGTCTCTGAGCGGCTCTCCCAACCACTGAGGCCATTTCGCCTGAACGAACGATGACATCGTCACCCACAGCAAAACTCCCATCAACCTCTTCATGACTGCCCCTCCATGCTTGGCGTTCGATCAAGAAGCCACATCGTCGCCCCGGCGAATCCGAAGAAGATCGATAAGGTGAAAAACGCCCAAGTGTGTCCCAAATGAGTCAGCAGTGCTCCAACAACAATGGATCCCAAAACATGTCCGAGTCGTTCAAGAAAGCGATACGTTGACGCGACTGAGTTCGCATTCGCGCCCTGAGTCGACGTCACTACGTGCGTCACAACAGGGGCGTTGATCAATCCGTGGGAAATCCCCATGACTAACATCGCAAACGTGGCAAGTAAAACCAGATACGTTATGTCTTCAAAACGGAAAGAAAAAGACAACAAAATAAGTGAGACAGCACCGACGCCACTGCCAAGACACAGCGCCCATTTCGCCGAGCCTACTCGGTCTATCATCGGTGACACCTTGCCGCTAACAAATAACACGGAAAAAGCGTACGCCATCAATACTTGACCGATGCTCTCTCGCTCTACGCCGGCATTCGATAACAAGATAGGTACGGCAAAAAACACGACACCTGTGAGCATCATTTTGGTCGGGATCCCTACCAGCAACATTGTGCGCATAAACGAAGGGACTCGCATCAGTGCTGACGCATCTTTGACCATGGCGGTGAAGTTTTCTTTTAACGTCCCCTGCTTTGTGGCTTGCATCGCCATCGAAGGGAGAGTCAACGCGAACAGATACATTAACCCCCCAACAAACACCGCCAACATGAAGATGCCCTGAACCCCAACAGTGTCCGCCAAGAGCGCACCAATTGCGGCGCCTGAAATAAAGCCCGCATTAAAGCAAAACACGATAATACCGGCGGCTTGCGTTTTGTTGCTTTGATCGCTGCAGCGCAAGATATACCCTTGCACAGCAATGAAGATCGTGGCTTGACCCACCCCCGAAATCAAACGAGCCACGAGCACCGTCATCAATTGAGAGTCATACGCCAAAAGTAGGCAACCTAGCGACGACAGTACGATCCCTGACCCCAACACTTTGCGGATATCCCACACTTCGAGTAATCGCGCCACCGGCAGTAATGTCGCAGCAAATCCAACGAAGTACAGGGTGAAAAAGTACGAGGACCAACTTTCACTCGCGCCACTCTCCACCGCTATCTGCGTCAAATATTGCGGCAATACGGGCGCCATCAATGACTCCATCAATACCGTCACAAGCAACAAAGGTTTCACTTTTGCTAACACGGCCTCATTGTCAGATTGTGCCTTGGAGTGACAAAGCAAACGCACAAATGCAAAGCAGATGAACGCACACCCAGCGAACAAGATCGCAAAGTTTTTCAGCGTTTTCAGGAGTTGAGCCAGCAATGCCTTGGGATCAAAGGCCACCGTAACTTGGCTGCCTTTGGTATCCTCCACAAGAAACGCAGCCATACTCTCCACAGCCATGGAATCGGCGCGAGCCTGACTTTTGGCGATCATCGTATTCCCTTGCGACACGGAGATGGATGAAACTTCAGGATTGGACTGACGAAAACTGTCCAACATTCGATCAATACCGCTGACTTGCTCGTACCCAATTCCAGCACTCAATACAGGCGCTAATCGCTGCGTTACGATGTTGGCCATGGAGTCGGCTTTGTTCTCCAAACCCGACTTATACAGAGCCCCCACCATTAAAAATACACTCGTGGACATTGCCAAAAACACCCCGCCAAATGCGGTAAAGTAGATCTTAGGATTGGCACTTCGAAGAACAAAAAACACAAACGCGGCGGTCAAAAAGAGCACCAACCCCAGCATGGGTTTGAAGTGCCCATCAATTGTCTTGGCAATCTCATGATCACTGAGCATCACTTCCAATGCTCCCACCTGTGTAAACTTGTTGTTCAAAGGGATGCTGACCAAGCTTCCGAGCATGCTTTCATCGGTATAGCGATACAATTCTTGTTGTCCCGAGATCACGCGGATATCGACCACTGACGAATCGGCATCTGCGATGGGAGCCAACACTTTTTCTAACCCCGCAATGTCAGGCAGCGGGACCCCAGAGTTCAGCACTTGCTCTATACCGATTCTGGCCGCTTCCGTTTGGGCTAGAATGGCGTCTCGGCTTTGTTGTTGGTAGCTTTTCAATGCCTGGGCATAGCCCACGACGAAGATCAACATCAGTGACAACAGGACCAATAACGCCCCAAGCATCAAGCGACTGTATTGCTTAAACGTGTTCAACCATTACTCCTGCAAAGCATCAAATTGCGCCGTTAGGCAGTGAGCCAACGCCATCGGTCTTTTCTGTTTTAAGAAAGACAGACGATTGAAGACCAGTGACTGGACGAGATCTGTGTAGTCCATGCCTTCACGGGCTAAGTCATGGCATACCAAACTGACGTTGTCCCCTTGAGGGCGTTTAAGATCCGGCTTTGGATTCGTTTCCAAAACGTACACTTTGCCTGTGCTATCCATACGTAAATCAACGCGAACCAGCGTTTGAAGACCCAATTGGCGGTAGATTTTCTGCCCAATCGCTGCCAGTTCACTACGCAGAGGTTCGTCGGTGACCGCAATCAGACGATCTTGGGTGATGGGTTTTACGTCCATAGACGTAAAAATCGGCTCGTCCTCGCCAAGCACACGCTCAGTGATAGAAAAAGCCAGCGGTGTATCCGACTGTGTAAGCTGACCAGACTTGAAAATGAACTCGCCTGCCACCGCCACCACAAATTCACGACCGCCGAGAAAGGGTTCGATCATCACCGTGTTCCCCGTCGCTGCACGCACTTTCTCGACCACCCCTGCCAAGGCCTCTCTCGAAAAGACCGGGTAAACATGGATCGACGCTCTCCCAGACACAGGCTTTACGATAAACCCGTCCGAAAACTGCGCCTCAATTTGGTCAATCGCGCTTTGCTTGACGTCATCCTCGAAGCGTTCGTCAATGCCTATAGTAATAAAAGGTGTCGTCGGTAATCCCGCGGCGTGGATCTCATGCTTAAAGAGGTGTTTGTTATCCAATATGCCTGCCGTCATTGGCGAATGTCCGACGTAAGGGACGCCCAACATCTCCAATGTGGATGGCAGATGACACATCGAATCAAATCCCTGAAGTCCACCGCTATTGGTGATCACTAAGTCAATGGCTTTGTCTTTCAACTGCTGAGCAAGATCAATGTCCTCAGCCAATACCTCCACATGTTGAAAACCCGATTCTCGAAGAGCATTCGCGATATCGTGCGCCACAGGTTCGTACGTCTTAGTTGAACGCGGGCTTAAGTTCTCGAAAATAAAGCTCTCCGCGCGCGCTTTGTCCCCACCGTGGATCACGGCGACAGTGAGGTTGTGTCGAATCCATTCCAGTTGTGACTTAGAAAAAACAGGTTGCGTCATCTATATCTTACTCATGATGTAACGTTGCTAACGTGGGAGCGCTGACATCGCCCCTAGCAACAAAAAAATCAAAAACTCACGTCGTTGTTGGTCAAGGCAGCGGTGATCACTCACCGCTGCTTAATGTGAGGTCTAACGCCTCTTTATCACTTGTTATTGAATGCGAATGTCGAACAAGCCATTGCTGTCGACACCAACATGTACCGCTTCCACCGGTTGGTTCTCGCTCATGCGTTGAATGCATTGATTCGCCAAGTTAGGCATCAATTGACGATTGATGATTTGTTCAATGGCTCGCGCCCCTGTTTCCGGGGACTCATTCAGATGAACTAACTGCTCAATCACTTGTGGGTCGTAATCAAAGCTCGCCCCGTAGTGTTCATCAACACGCTGGCGAATTCGCTGAAGAGATAACGCCGCGATCTTTGCCATTTCGTCGTCATTGAGTGGGAAATAAGGCACAATCGTTGCTCGACCTAAAAACGCTGGCTTAAAGTGTTTTTGCAGTTCAGGAAAGATCGTGTGAGTCAGAGAAGGAACGTCAGGTCGCTCTTCTGAGCAAGCATCCACGACGGCACTGTCCGCGGCGTTTGAGGTCATGATGATAATGGTGTTGCGAAAATCGACATGGCGACCTTCGCTGTCTGAAATCGCCCCTTTATCAAAGATTTGATAGAAGATGTCATGCACACTTGGGTGCGCTTTTTCCATTTCATCCAGCAGGAGTACTGAGTAAGGGTTTTTGCGTACCGCTTCCGTCAAGACGCCTCCTTTTCCGTATCCAACATAGCCTGCTGGCGAGCCCAGCAGCATCGAGACCTTATGCGCTTCCTTAAACTCCGTCATGTTAATGGTGGTGATATTACGCTCGCCCCCATACAGCAAATCAGTTAAAGCCAACGCCGTCTCGGTTTTGCCGACCCCACTAGGTCCACACATTAAGAACACACCGACAGGCTTGCGCGGATCCGTTAATCCCGCTCGCGAAAGACGTATCGCCTGTGACAACTCAGCAATTGGGGTGATCTGGCCAATAACACGTTCACCAATGTGTGACTCAAGCGCCATCATTCGCTCGACCTCTTGGCTTAACATGTTGCCGACAGGGATCCCAGTCCACAGTGCAACCACCTCCGCGATCGTCTGTGCCGTCACCTGAGGCAGAACCAATGGCTGCTCGCCTTGCAGTTCGGCCAATGCCGCCATTTTCTCAGATAGCGTGTCTCTTAGTTCATTGGACGTGATCTCGCCCTGATCTTGCAGCTCCTCATCCAGACGAGTTTGCAATTCGAGGATTGACGTCACTAAATCACGCTCCTCATTCCAGCGTGATTCAATGGCCTCATGTTCAGCCTCTAAGGTGGTCAACCGCTGCTTTGCCGCCGCTAATCGAGGGTCATCCATCGACCATAAGGCCGCTTCATGCGATAGCGTGTCAATTTCATTGCGGGTATAGCGAATTTGCTCTGCCACCGCCTCCATTTGACGTGGAGTGGCACTTTGGCTTAACCCAATTCGTGAACACGCAGTGTCCAACAAACTGATCGCCTTGTCCGGCAACTTGCGTTCGGGTAAATAACGGATAGACAACGACACAGCCGCATCAATGGCTTGCTGCATCACTTTGACACTGTGGTGCTTTTCCAAGCTTCGTTTAACGCCGCGTAGCATATGCACCGCATCCTCAGCACTCGGCTCGTCAACAGACACGACTTGAAAGCGTCGCGTCAGTGCCGCATCCGATTCAAAGTACTGTTTGTACTCCGCCCACGTCGTCGCCGCTAAAGAGCGAAATTCCCCCCGAGCCAGGGCTGGTTTAAGAATGTTCGCCGCATCGTTTTGACCTGCAGCGCCTCCGGCGCCAATCAGCGTGTGTGCCTCATCAATAAACATGATGATCGGTGTCGGCGATTGCTTAATTTCATTGATGACATCTTTTAAGCGATTCTCGAATTCCCCCTTAATGCTCGCACCCGCTTGGAGTAGGGATAGATCAAGGCTTCGCAGCTCAACATTCTCGAGCGCAGGCGGGACATTGCCATTGACAATTTCTTGTGCCAATCCTTCAACGATAGCGGTTTTTCCCACACCGGGATCACCGACTAAGATGGGGCTGTTTTGACGTCGACGGCACAAGATGTCAATCGCCTTACGAATTTCATCACCACGCCCCGTGATCGGGTCTAACGTTCTGCTTCGTGCGGCCTCCGTTAAATTTTGCGAGTACTTGTCCAAAGCCGGCGTGGTGGAATCACCACGGGCTGAGACCATGCTTTCGGACGTCTCCGAGATTGGACTGGGCGTATTGGCCGCCAAAGCCTGCTGGCGCAACCACTCTGACGATAACATTGTCACCCAGCCACTCAAGACACCATTGTAAGTGCTCTGTTCCATTCGCTGTTTAAGCACCATGAGAACGTGATACTCGTTGACAACCGATTGTTGATTGTTCAGCGAGGCTAACATCCAAGCATCTTTCAGTAACTCAACCAACTCTGGTGACAGCGCGGGGGACGAGTCATTCCCACGAGGTAACCCTGTTAAATGAGCATGACAACGCTCGAGGATTTGAGCTTTCGATAAGGATGCTTGTTGCAACGCCGCATCCCATCCTTTACTTTGCTGCAGCAACAGCAAGAACCAATGTTCTGGCTCTATCGAGAAATGAGTATGGCTGACACATTCACCAGCGGCTGACTCTAAAGCGTTTTTTAACGCTGGTGTCAGCCTTTTAACCAAGCTCTGCAGTTCAATGTTGATCATTCTTTTTTCCTAACTTTTCGCCAGTGGCATTTCCACAAACTGTGGTTGGGTTGATTGATTGTCCATCCACGCAGACTGCCCTATTCGCAGTGCTTTCTGATGGTCGGAAGAGAGCGTGACTCGCGGCAGGTACTGGCTTCGCACTTTCATGTACAAAGCAAACTTGGTATTGACCCCCATGTAACTGCGCACCATATGATCAATCGCATGTATCATTTTCTCGTCATGCCGAATGGCAAGGTAATGGGCGTAGTTTCTGGGACAAATTTTGATCGCGAGTTTGTGTCCGAGCATCGGTGTACTCTTCCCTGCCAACGCACCTATCCCAAGCTGTTGATTCTGACCACTCTGCCCAATTTGGGTTAACGAACATTCCGTAAGAGGGAGGTACTCTAGTCCACTTCGGGCGATATCAAACTCCGCGTCAAAATAGTCCTCCAGCAACGCTTTCAAAGCGAGCGGACACGTCAGCTTCAGCCCAAGCAGTCCGGTGTATTGCACCAAGTGATCTTCGGGTATAGCGCGCATCTCTCCCGTCTGACCAGCCAGTGAAGACAGCATGCCCGTCATCGACTGACGGTGTTGGTTCCAATGGAAGTGCTCTTCTTCAACTTGATAGGCCAGATCGTGTTTTTGTTCGGTCTCACAATGCAGGCGGTAATAGCGGTTGTTAAACGTGTCAAAGAAATCACAGGCGGCTTCGTCCCCCCGTTCAAATCGCGCTGAGAGCGCGCCGCTGTACATCGCTCGGGGCATCGCTCCTCCATTGCCAGACAACGCAGCAACCGAAGTTGACACGATGAATGTCCCAGCTCGGTCAGACGTGACTTGAGACACCTGAGTCTGGTAATAGGCAGGAAGAACTTCGGCTTTGAACCTGACTTCAGGTCGTTGCCCCGCCAGATGCGCTTGATGCTTGAACATCTGCCACGCCTTTTCCAACTGACCCGCGAAGCCACCCGAGGTCAATCGACTTACAATAGACTCTTGCACCCGGTTCTCCTTGGGAAGGACAGATAAACACCATCTTGTCCTTCGAGATAAACATCCAACTGCGTGAAGCTGTTAAAGCCCGCAAAGTAGGCAAAGAATCGATCCAGTAAGTGGGCAAACAAAGCAATGCCCCCATTCACGTTACTGGCTTCTAACGTCACAGCGATCTTTGTTCCGTAGGCAAAACACGTTTTGCCAGAGACACGGAGCGGTGCCACAACCTGCTCTTGGGTAATCTCCAGTAGGGCATCAATATATACTTGGTTCTGCACGGCTTGATTGTGGTTGTACAACTCCAGTACATTTCTCAAGGTAGCCGTTGGATTGTCGGTACCCAAAATGGCATGGTAGTTAAAATGCAAGTGGCACAGCAGCGCCCACACATTCTTATTGGCGTCTCGACTTCGTACTGGCAACGTCGGCCTGCGTGACAAACTCATTGTGGCAGGTATTGTCAGCGCATCACGACAAGCAATTTGACTTGTTACTGGGAGTGAACCTGCGCTCACACCATCGCTAGCCGTGGTGGTGACAGTCCAGACGCGCTCCCCTACCTTCGCACTGACGTGTCCCAAGTCCGCCACTTTCAAACTGCTGCTCAGCACCCCTCTTTCATGGATACTTTGCACAAGTTGCCATCGCAATGAATTGTTTGTGCTGGTGTATTTTTCCCCGTACAGAGGCGGCACCACACACGGTTCACCCTCTGTAACGTCCACCACTTCGTCGACAGAAAATACTTCCAAATCACTGCGTTGATTGCTGTCGAGATACACCGGATATTGCTTCTGGCTGAAGTCAATATGGATAGGCTCAGAGATCTTGCTGTGCAAGTTCACTAAAGGGACGCTAAACAATGAAAAGTGCTGGGTCTGGATGCTTCGCGCCTGCTCCACACTGATTTCATCAAGGAAGATTTGAAGCCGACATTCCGCCCCTAGACGTCGTTGACCAAGGCGCGTCAAATCGAGACTAAACCCCTGAAAACGCTCGGGAAACATAAAGAACTCAGTCAGCAGTTTGAACCCACCAAAACTGGCTGCCTGATAGGGCAATACCGTGTTCTCAGCGTCAAAACCAATGGGTTGCAATGCCGATGGTCCCAGTAGCACCGCACCGCCTTCGCATTGAAGTGCCACCTGAGCAACACCTTGAGCCAAGACATCATAAAGACGCAAAGCAAAGTGGCTTTCTCCTTTGAGGTGCAGAGTGAGACTTTCCATACCCAACTCACTGAGTTCAATGCCTTCATCGGTCGCCGTGATGGTCAGCTCCAACATTGCCTTCGCACTCTCTGCCCCTGATGGCTTAGCCAGTTCAAAAGGTGCAAATAACACGTCGGCTGACGAGACGGAGATCGGAAAAATCTCGATGTCCTCCGTCGTTCGAAACACTAACGGCTCTTCCCCTTCCCCCATTAAGTCGAATTCCGTCTCTTTGGGAATCATATGCTTAGCATTGGCGTCCTTCTCCACCTCAAAATCCAGCATGGTATAGGACGGGATCGGTCTTAAGTAATGCGGAAACAGCAAGGTAACCAGGCTTTCGGTCAGTTCCGGATAAGAGTCATCAAGACGCTGCTGTAACTTACCGTTCATCAGTGCAACACTTTCGATCAGACGAGCGATCTGTGGGTCATCAATACTGTCTTTGCGTATACTGAGCGCGCGCGCTGCCCCTGGGTGGCGCTCGGCAAATTGTGTGGCTTCATTGCGAATAAAACGCAGCTCTTGTTCAAAATAGGAAAGCAATGAATTAGACAAAATTAGACTTCCTTACATCAAGTTTGTTGCTGCTGAGATCCAGAAAGGAGTCCAACACGATGGCTTCATCGCCAAGATCCGAGTGGACCACAGCAGACAGACGAAAACTCAGTTGGTTCGTCGCGCTTGTCCCTTCCTGCACCTCAATTTCAACCTGCGTTAAACGTGGCTCATAGAAACGGATTAGCGCTTCAATTTCATCAATAATGTCGGCAGTGTTTGTCTTACTTTGTGCGCGAGCTATGTTTCTCATCCCCAAACCAGCAATGGTCGCTTCTGGGATAGATGGCTCGTTCGACCAAAGAGGTGCCCGACTCGAGATCAAATCACAAACGTTATCCACAATGACGTCGCGGACGGCATCAATGTCATTGCGCCACCCCTGATTGAGTTTTGCCATTAGACTCATTGACTCTCTCCCACTTCTTGTCCAGATACCGACGCGGTCAACACGACTTTGGCGTCCATCATTTCAAACTGATACTGAGGCTGGAGCATGATTTCACACAGATAACGCGTCTTATCGTGTTCTGACTCTTCAATTCGCACATAGCAGGAACGGAGGGGATACCGCGCTAAGATCGAGTCTTCTCCATAGCTCACGTTGCTGATGTATTGATCCAGCCACCGCTCAAGGCTACGTCGACAACTTTCCACACTGTCGTACCGTCCAACCTGATCACGGATTTGTGCTTTGATGTAGTGACCAAATCGGCAGGCCATCAAATTGGTCTGTAGCATTCCTAGTTGACGTTGATCTGGGCTCGGGGCTTGCCAGACGGACTGATTGCTAAAAAATCCTTTTTGATCACTCAAATAAAGGCTCGTTAAGGGCATGAATCCCTGCGCGGCCCAAAAGCCATCGTCCTCCGCAAACAAGTCTACTTTCGTGCGCAGTGATCCAGAGTTCGGCACTACCGCTCCATAGTTTCCAGTGTCATCGTATGAACGCAAAAACCCAAACCAACTGATGCGGTCAAACTCGCGCATCACATTACTCAAGACCAGGTAGCCACTGTTCCCCCATAAGGCACAATGCTCACGTTGTTCTTGGTTAAACAGAAAGCCAGCAGGACAATGCTGATAAGGTTGGCGCATTAAAAACTCTGGCATCACTAAGTGGAGAAAACGTGACGAGCTGCGCCCTCGTAGCAGTTGCCACGACACGAGATCACGGCTGCTTAGAATACGGTCTATACGAGCTCGATCATGCAGTTGTCGACGAGGGTCATCCCCAAAAAAGAGTTCATCAACACCTAACACCATTGGACAAAATGCCATTTCACCCAACTCAGATAACAGTTGAAGAGTGAATAAGTCATCCCACTCTTGATCTGGGTTGTATTCGGCACTGATCTTATGGTCAACCATGACAAGCCCGAAAGGCACTCCTCCCGCCGTATCAAACTCGTTGGCATATAATTTCTGATACAGCCCCGAATGCTTTAAATCGAATGAATGGTTAAGATCGGAAGCCACCACTTGCCAACTGGCATCGAGCAGCTTAATTTTCACACGACGCTGCGAAACTTGAACCTCTGTTAAAGATTCGATTCCAGTCCAAGACGCTTCCAGTTGCTGAAACTGCGGATGCTGAATGACTTCAGATAGCTGGTCACTGAGCAGTGCATCAAGCTGAGCAATCAAACGAGTAAGCCATGCTTTGAATTGCGCTTTTGATTGACGTGGCGCCTTAGCTAATAAGGCCTGCCAGGCGGAAGAGCTTATTGGGCTGAGTGGTATTTCGGAGTCAACTTTCATCAAAAACTCAATGCAAAACATTCGGGGGCTATGAGCCCCCGAATCAGATTAACCAGGGATATTTGCGACCATACGTAATGAGGTCGTCAATTCTTCCATCTGTAGCCAAGGACGAAGGTAGGCCACCGCTGAATAAGCACCAGGTCGGCCAGCTTGTTCTTCGACGGTGACTTTTGCCTCAACCAACGGGTGCGTGGCTTTCGCATCGTTACCAATCGCATTTGGGTTCACGTACTGATTGATCCAACTGTTCAGCTCACGCTCAACATCGCTTGGATTTAAGTTAGAACCAATGCGGTCACGGCCCATGACTTTGAGGTACTGAGCAATGCGGCTGCTAGCCATCGTATAAGGTAAACGAGCTGAAATTGCGGCGTTTGCGGTTGCATCAGGATCTGTGTAAGTCTTTGGCTTGTGCGTCGTCTGCGCGCCCATAAATACCGCGTAGTTCGTGTTTTTGTAATGCACGAGCGGCAAGAAACCCAGATCACTCAGTTCTTTCTCGCGTTCATCGGTAAAGTTGACCTCAGTCGGGCATTGCTGCAGTAGATCACCGGCATCTGACACGTGCGTAAAGTTCGGTAAGTTTTCAACTTTGCCGCCATTTTCCGTACCACGAATCGCCGTACACCAACCGTATTTTGTGTAGGCTTGAGTCATGAGTAAGCCAAATTCATACGCTGCGTTGCTCCAAACAAACTCGTTGTCTGATGACACAATGGCTTGACCGTTGTCACGTGTTTTCAGCTCTTCAAACGCAAAAGACTTCACTGGCACCGTATCCGCGCCGTAGGGTAAGCGTGCCATTGTCTTAGGTAAGGTCAGCGCTACGTAACGCGAGTCATCGCTTTCACGGAATGCATTCCAACTTGCATACGCTGGCGAGTCAAAGCCTGTAGCGACTGGCTTACCTTCAGCAAAGGTACTGAATGAATTGAAATCGAACATGCCAGCGTTTGCCGCCGCAACAAATGGAGAGTGAGATGCCGACGCGACTTCGCCCATGTAACGAAGCAAGGACACATCTTCATCACCGTAACCAAACTCGTAATCCCCAAGGAGAGCACCGTATGGCTGACCCCCGGCCGTACCAAATTCTTCCTGGTACACCATGTTGAAAAAGCGACTACGATCAATTGCTGGGGCATCTTCGAATTGTTCAAGCAGTTCTTCTTTGGTGTAATCCGCCAGTTTGATCTTTAAATCTGGTCCTAACTCGCTATTTTTAACGAGTTTTTGCAGACCCAGCCAAGACCCTTCCATTTTCTGGAACTCAGCGTTTTGCATCACTGTAGACAACTGCTCAGAGATCTTGCGATCAAGCTGGCCGATGGCTTTCTCAATCGTCAGTGTGAGGTTTTTATCCCACGTAACGGTCCCTTCTAGCGCTTGGGCCGTCATAATGCTCAACAACTCTTTCGTCGTATCGACCGGCGTCTGGGCGGTCGCACTGATCGCACGATCAAGAAAACTCAGTGAAGCCTCTGCTTCTGCCACATTTTGCGTTGCTTGTTGTTCTACCGACATTATTCGCCGCCCTCCTGATTTAAACCAAGTTCCTCAGCTAAGCCATTGATGGCGTCTGTACTTTGTAGAACTTCTTTTAACAAACTCTCGAGATCTCTTGAGCGGTCCGCTTTACTCAACAACACTTTGAGTTGATTACGTGTCTCAACTAACTGCTTAAGTGGGTCGATCTGCTCAACCAGATTCTCCGGATGAAAATCTTTCATCGAGCGAAAGCTCAAATTCACATCAAATTGGGTGTCGTCTTTTGCTAGCTTGTTGTCCACTTTGTACGACAAACGTGGGTGGATTTGCCCCATCACAGAGTCGAAGTTGTCTTTATCAACGCCAGTAAATTCACGCTCTTCAAGCGCGACTTTTTCCGATTCCGGTTTATGGCCCGAGAAATCACCAATTACACCGACGACAAACGGCAGTTCTTTGGTTTCAACAGCACCATTGGTTTCCACGTCGTACGTAATGCTGACTCGGTTCTTACTGACGCGCTTATGTTGCGAGTTCAATGACATAACAGTGTCCTAGTTTAGAGATTGGCTAAAAACAGGCGCACTATGAGCGATAATGCGCCTTGAAGGATTACTTACCAGACGTCATTTTTCCGGTCGGTAAGTCGTAGGTCACAACGCCGCCGCTTTGCAGCTCGCCGCCCACTTTTTCATAGTGGTGCTTCTGAGAAATCGACGTGTAAGACAGCGACAGGCTCTCAAAAGGTTGTGAGCCGTCTGTACCGCTCACGTTGTAAGAAACCAAACGTGCTTTTTCGAGTTTGATTTGGAAGTACACTTCCACACCTTGGCCTTCGTTCGCTGGTTTCGTGAACGCGATCTCAACCGTACGACCGTCTTTGCCTGGGTTAAATAGGTAAGACAGAAGGTCTTCCGACGCACCATCCACTTCTTTAGTGACACTGACTTCGCTCACGCCAACCATACCGGAGTCAGCATTGGTGCTGTTACCAATGTCCATCGCAACGTTACGTGCACCGCCCCACGCATAGGAGTTGATAGCAAACCAACCATCATTTTTGCCCTCAGCCGTTTCAAGCTGACCAATTGTTGCCGCCCCTTCAACTTGAAGATCGCTAACGCGCATATAAATACTTGCCATGTTTTTTCCTTATTTTTAAAAAGACGATTACCAGCTCAAGCCAGATTTCGCTGAGGATTTAGGTTCGTCATCTTGTTGAGGTTGGGTATCGACAGGGGAAGTCTGTGATACTAACTCTTGGGCACTTGGTGCTTCCGAAACTTGCGGAGCCACCGAAGGCACCGGGGTGATCGCTGGGCGTGTCACTTCAGGCAGAGTCACCTGCTCAAGGTGATTGAGCCCAACGGCATTAAACATTGCACTGGCCGAGTCAGCGCTTTTCTCTGCCATCATCTCTTGCAACAACTCTGGCAGAGGGAGATAGCCCCAACGAATCACCTTCTCTAACATGAAAGCGCTAGGACTATGCGGCTCGCTTTGGCGAAAATAGTCCGCGATCTCTCTCAATAGATGGAACGCCAGATCACGGTTCATATTGTTGAGCGCGCCCAACGCGGACAAGTTCCCAGCATGGAGGTGCTGTGACGTTGTCTCAGGCTGCAAAGGCTCCGATGTACAAGTCGATGGCTCAATAATCGTGGACTCGGAAGCCACAGAAGGCTCATCAGCAGGCGCTGCGGCTTTCGGCTCCGTCGTCGCCGTCACTTTGATCCCAGTGAGATGAAATAGCGCTTGGTCCACGCGACGCAGTAATCCCGTCACGAAGCCAAAATTGGCCGCTTTGACGCCTAATGCTTGGCTTCGCTGAGCGACGTTTACGCGTAATCTATCCAACTGCGCGAGTGCTTGGCTCAAATTGTCCAATTTAGCGGTGATGGCAGCGCGCTCTTGAGCGACTACTGCGGAGAGAGACGACTTTAATTGACTGGTTTCACCTCGGCGCTCAGCGCTTTGGTAGTCATAAAACGTTACCGTTCCGACCAAGGGAAGTTGAAGCAGTGGCCCATACAGCAAACAGCTCTCTTCACTCTCCCCAACCAGTTGCATCAATGCCTTAATTTTCGCTTCAGCTTGTTGCTTGGCGATGGCTGCACTCTCGTCGGATATGAGTTTTTCTTCAGTCAAGACGGGGTTGAGATGATCCCAGTGCTGCTCTGCCAAGTCCGCTAACCATTCGATGCTATTGGCCGCACTCTCAAGACTAGGGTCGAGCAAACATTGAGCCGCGATAAACCAAGAAATTAACTCGATGTCTCGCGTGGTGTGGGCGAAAGTTTCAAGCAAACGCTCGGACAAGGACTGCCAACTTGCGTGACACGCGGCTATCAACTCGTCTTTTTCGCTTTCTGCCGGATTCTGACTGAGTTTACGCAATGCGGTTTGCGCAACATTGAACTCATTCCGTAATGGACGAAACGCACTTTTGTCCATTTTCAAGTAAACACCACACACCAACTCATCACTGATTGGTTGAGAAAGCTGTTCAGCCTGAGATTTTAAAAATGGCATAGACTCTCATAATTTGCTAATTAAGGTATCGTGAATATATTTCGCCATGTCTTTGTTTTCCCAAAGGCGAAATTTATTGATAGACGACGACAGTTTATATTTTCATTGGTTTGAGAAAACCACCATATATGCCATTTTGGCGGTCCATTCACGCCATGAATCATCACAATTAAATAAAGTATCTATTGAGTTGCATAATAAAAAATAACAACCTAAAGTTCGTTGGAATAAAAACTGTTATTTCTTATTGCGACTTGAAAAAGAGTGGACAGTCATTTAACTTTGTCAATCAATAATAAAAACCCTATTTATTTGAACAAAGTTATAATTTTCGTAAGGATATTATTTTTATTTTCCTCACCCATTTATATATTGTTGACATAAACCCTATTGTGATAAAGAGAGGGAACGCATGAAAGCCCCATGGAGCCCAGACGACGCCACTATTTGCTATGAAGCAAACGGGTGTGCAGCCGATAGAAAACTTGGTATCGCCGTTCGAGGAATTATCGATCTCGCCTCCCCCAACAGCCTCCTTAAAGGCCCTTACGACGTCTCGGTTAAAGATGTCTGCCTATCCGGGACGCTTGAGGCGATCGTTGTGGGACTCGACAAAATGGAGACACGCAATCCACGGTATTTTTACGTCACAAACCGTTATGAGAGCATTAAAATTTGGATCAACAAACCAAGCGATACTTTGAACGCAGCGGTGGAAAACCCATTTGCCGACGCCGTCATCCATAACCTGTCCGGTATCGCTATGGCCTGGGCAGGCCCGAAATTTGGGGAGACCGTCTCGCCAGTTCTGAAAGGCCTCATTCCAAGCCAGGCTGGAGAGGGCGTCAAAACCGCTACGGGTATGCTTGCCGAGCAAATCGTTGCCCAAGGGGGCAATGTGGTTTCCCCAAAATCGAAAGCGACAAGCCCCAACAGTTCCATCGGGAATTCAGCGGTTAATCTGTCAAACATTAAAGATGTCGTGTTGGATGGCTATACCATCGGAAAACAGATCGCCAATGCCGTTTCAAGCACCAACAGTTATGATATTACGTTCAAAGGTACCCCTCCCCAAACTCCAGTATTTAGGGATAAATCAAAGCGTAAAAATAAAGTCAGATCCATGCTTATCAAAGCAAAAAATATATTTGCACCCGATAAGGTTTTGATTCGTGTTGGTTCTGAATTTAATAAGCATCATGCAGGTACAGTCATTGACTTGGGAGTAAGATCAATTTCATGTCACGATTTAATCGATTTTCTTACTTACTATTCGGAAAAAGGAAAATTGATGAACTGCTTCCACGACAGATCCAATGACAACGCCCTAGTTGCAAAAATAAATGTCATTTAATTGTTCACTATTAGAGCAATCTAATTATCATGATAATTAGGTGATTGAATCCTAAAATAGGCTCGTCACATTTGAGGTAATGTTTCTGACTAGAGAAAGGGATTTTGGCAGGCACATTCTAATACTGTTAAGCCAACGACAAAGCTACGGGCATCCATGACACCGTAGCGGCTTAACAAAGCGTTAAAATGCACAGGTCGCTATTTTCGATACGGTAGGACTGGCTCCCCGTTGTTCTCGATCAAAGGCTGGATGAGTCCAATCAGTTCACTTTTCTCAAAGGCTCCGACCAACAGTTGCGTTGGGTTCGAAATAGACAAGCTTAATACCTCGCCAATATTGTTGATGTGGATGTCAGTATCCGCGATACAGGCAATCAAACATACCTTTGTATGGCGCTCAGCGGTATTGAGTTCAAGCAGGCGTGCGCAGCGCAGCGCCTCTTTCGCACGTTCACGCAGTACTTCTTTATACAACACGTCGAGCACCCTCACCATTTAGTAACATGACAATGTGAAAATCCTCGCTTTTGCGGATCGCCGCAGCAAACAAACGTTCACGCATCGTAGTCTGTTTAGATACGTCACTTGTCACGTAATCGGTAAGAATTTCGATGGCTTCTTGTTCATCAATCTCTTCTTGGCTAATGATAGAGGACAGAACACTTTTTGCGATGTTGGTCGACATATCAAACTCTAACTCTCTGGCCTTAGCCAGCATGGCTTTGATAACCTTATTTTTATGAGCTCGAAGAGTACAGATTTTTAGCTCATGCTTGTCAAAAGCGTAACCGATCTCATCGAGCAATTCGCTAAGTTCTTGGTACACGTTACTTTCCTCATACGTCGTCGTTGATGCGCTATATGTTAACGGAACATGTTTAAAAACAAACCATGAACTCAATTGCACTAATTTCAAAAAAAATCCATTACATCAGACAGTTGGAGAAAATCACCTCGATATTAAGTCCGAAACACCACCTCTATTAGTCCTAATCATCTGCTAAAGTTATCAATAATCCCCCATTCATCGCCCATCACCAAAGAAGCATTAACACGATCGAAACGTTTCGTCTGGACATGTCTCCCTGAAGGCCGCACTATGCCACAACTTACCCGATTATCTTGTTGGCCTTATTGATAGTGCAACCATTCAGACCCTTAATACATCTTGTGTACTGCTCGGTATGAGTGTTAAAGCCTTGGCTTTCGTGTGCCGTCACTGAGGACGGTTTGGGATGCCCCCAACTCTTATGGTTACCTGCAGAAAAAAATACCACGCTGTTTGGGCTGTTTTTCTCGGGGACCGAGTATTGGCTTTCTTCATCCCCATGGTGTGGAGCACACAGATACTCGTAGCTCTGAGGCAAGTTCGCCAGATACGGGTTCTTGTCGCTCCTTAATTTCTGGTACGAGTAGTCTCCTGGAAACAGCGCATCTTCATCATTGAGCTGGACATGAACGATCAATGCATGGTCATTTTTGATATTCGTTTTGAAACTAGGCTGAGTGCGCACGCAATGTAATGTTAAATTCGGGCCGACTACCTTCATCGTTTTCACGGGCGTGACTTTACTTGCCACTCGCTTATCTGCACAGTCCACCCAATGCTGCTGAGAAGGAATAAAAATACATGCCACCTTATTTAGTAACTCAGTATCCCACCGCAACAAGCGAAAATGATCCGCATCTAGATGAGATAAAATGACGTTGACTTCATCGAGCCCATTAATATCATCGCGCAGCTGGTTGGAAAATTTTTTTCCGATGTAATCTGGACGTTTAATGGGCGTCCCCGCCCCCGCATCTAATAGGTAACCGACCGATCCATTATGCAACAACGAACACATTCCTTGACCAACACTGTAGGGAACCAGTACGAATTGACCTTGATGATCACGTACTTTTTGTCGCTTGGCCCGCTCCGGTTGGCCATGTAGCCTTTCTTGATAAAGGCGTTCATACCTTTGAGTTTTCTCACAACCAAACTCTAGAAATGCCATTCTGAGCACATCGGCTCGTCTAGGCGCATCCTCTGAATAAGTACGGTACAGATAGCTGTCACTCTGGTCATTATACTTGACCGTTATTAACACAGCGTAAAACTCTCCGTTACGCAGTTTGGGCAGCGAATTGCGAATGTAAGGATTTCCAGTACTAGAGAGCACCTGATCCATATGCGCACTGGTGACATCGACGCTCCATAATGAGCTCCCATACTGACTTTCCCCAATGCAAATACCGATAAAGCTGGTTCCTGTTTGCGGCAAAGCCTCGAGCGTTACCTCATTGACAGAGGCGTCCTCTCCGTTGTGATCCATAAAACATGTTTGCTTATCAATCACGCACAACAATCTGACCTCACGGCCCATATCTCGGTTTAGATCTGGCATTCATTTTCCTGTCATTCATCGCGCAGCGAGAATTCGGTAGCATCATGGCAAGCTTATCCTAAGCATTAACCGAACCTCACCGCGTATGCAATAGTCCTTGTCACAAGGAAGCCTCATCAAAGCACCGTTCCGAGCGAACTTGTATTAAGTAGGGTGAAGAGTTCGAGCTTGATGGTAACGCGACACCAACGTCACCAAGGCTCTAGAAAAAGCCAAAAACACGGCCCAAAGCACCATTAGCACGTCATCGTTAAGTACTTTTCCCCAAAAGCCATTGGCTATCTCTATCGGCTCAGATTTGTACTTTTCAATCAGCCCCATTTTTCCTTTGACTCGATACGATACCTGGACACCTTGTTTAGCATCTGTATATATAAATCCAGACGTTTGGGTTGACGGTGATCGTATAGAAAAACGATCCCCCAATGACAATGTGACTGGTGTGGTTTGATAATACTCCTCGGACAGGATCCGCTTATCCGCGATCGAAACTTGACCACTGAGCAACAACGCTGAACGTAAGCTGGCTTCTTTGATCGCCCCCCCGAGTTCTACCTCACCATCAAACGGTAAGGTATAGCTCTTAGACTGTGTATCTAAAACAAATGTGGCACAGTCCGAGAGGACCTTGTTTGGCATAGTAACCAGCTCTCCCACAGAGGCAAAGCTCTTACTATCAAGCGTAATATAAAGAGCGTTACGCTCGGTTTTAAGGATCTCTATCCGCACACCTTCAGCGATATTTAATGTTCCTGATACGTGCTCTGAGTTGTCATCACAACCATCAAACAGCTGCACACTACCGAGTTCCCAATATGGGTAGGGAGTAGACTCATATGGTTGAATCACGACACGTTCCGTACGTGCTTGAACGTTAAACAAGGAATCATGGGTAGGTACGAGCGGCAACCCTGGAATATAAGGAAACGTCGTCTTTAGAAGGTACCCAGCAAACCCTAGCCAGCAAACCACACTTAGTAGCAAAAATGCGCGACTTCGTTGCGATGTGCCCAGCCATTCAGTGCGTCCTAGCCACTTTAACATGCCAATAACTAGAGACAGTTGCATCCATTTCTTCATGCTATTTAATCTCTATGACAATGTGTGGCAAAGTGCGTAAGTTTTTGCGTACAATTTCAACCTGTTCGACTTTATCAAGATCTACCTGATCAAATTGGCATTTTTTGTCATACGACACCCCATAGCTCGATGGAATACGTTGGCATTTCGCTTTGTACAAATAATTCGCTTTAGTCGGGATATAGGCAATATCTCGACGAGCGTCACTGCGGATCAAGATACTCAGCGAATCCGCGTTTTCAAACGTATTCCATGACGCTAATAGAAACGACGACTGCACGTCTTGACATGACGCCGCCACACTTGCCTTAATAGCGATTTGATCAGATTCAAACTGATCCAACTCACCTCGATAGGCCGTTGGAAAACGAAGCTCTATCATGCCAGACGTCACATCAGAAACGTCATACTCCATATTGGCGCGATAAACGCCATCAACACTGATCAGGCTAACGCACAGTTTACCACTCTGTTCGGCGGGAATATCAACATAGAGTCCCTCTATTCGTGAGCCAGAATCAACATTAATCCCCGCATGAAAACGACCAGAAACCTTCACCGTCTGATTGTAAGATTCGGTAAAACTGATTAAATCTGGCTGCTTAGCGAGAACTAATGAAGGTATACACCAAGCGGCAATCAATCCCCATCGGCTCATCATTTTACCTTAAGCTTAAAAGAACCATGGCGGCTCAGTCCCGTGAACCGGATAGTCAACGTGTCAGATTGAGGAGGAGTGAACGCAAAACGGTACTCCTTACTCGCATAATAATCTTCTTTAAACAACCGCTTGCCATTGCTTGAGAAGAGTTCAAAATCGTACTCTAACGGGCTGTCTAGAGATTCTGTCAAAAACTCAATTTGTGTCCCTGCATCGACTTGTAACTGATACTCAGCAACCGCTTGAGAAGCCAATTTGTTTTTAATTACATCCCCGAGATAGACCGTATGTCCACCTCCACGTAATTGGCTGTCGAGGTTGTATTGTTTGGTCTTGATGAGCACACGCCCATGGCGTTGTATTCCTGTCAAGCGAATCGTCAGACGCCCGTTTTTCTCAGGCGTATACGCCACCCGATAACCAGTTTTTGCGTAATAGTCTTCTTTAAAAAGTCGCTGCTCGTTTTCATCAAATATTTCAAAGTCGTACTCGAGGTTGCTATCAACTGGCGACATAATGAACTCCACAGGACTATTTTCAACACCTTGGATGAAGTACTCAGCGATGCTGTTCGTCGCTAGCTTGTTGTCTATACTTTCTCCAACGCTTAGCGCATGCCCTTTTCCGCGCAGTTGGCTATCGTGGTTGTATTGCTTCGTCTTAATGATCACACGTCCATGACGTTTGATTCCCGTTAATCGAAAGGTCAACCACTCGTCGTTTTGCGGAGTAAACGCGAAGCGGTAGGCTGCTTTCGCATAGTAGTCTTCTTTAAACAAACGCCGTTCTTGCTCATCAAAAATCTCGAAGTCGTACTCTAAGTTGCTGTCGACGGGAATCATTTGAAATTCTATCGGGCTATTGCCCACACCTCGCATCTGATACTCCGCGACCGTATTATCAGCCAACTTGTTATCCATGCTCTCCCCCACTTGCAAAGTATGACCTTTGCCTCTTAGCTGGCTGTCAGTGTTGTATTGCTTGAGCTTCAATGCGAAAGCACCATGACGATGCTTTCCAGTAAATTTCAAGGTATACACATCGTCGAGTAAAGGGGTAAACGCAAATCGATACTCACTTTTAGCGTAGTAATCTTCCACAAAATGGCGCTTACCCTCCGAATCAAAAATCTCGAAGTCGTACTCCAATGGGCTATCGCGTTTGATAGTCAAGAACTCGACAGGACTGTTTCTCTTTAAGCTTATTCGATATTCCGCAACCGAATTTCGCGCCAACTTGTCTTCGATTTTATCTCCTGGTTCAATAATATTCGCAGCAGATCGCAAGCGACTATCACGATGATATTGCTTAGTACGGATCTCAAACTCGCCATATTTCGCCGCTCCCGTGAATTTCAAAGTGTAAAGATCGTTACTTTTTGGTGTGAAGGCAAAACGATACTCACTCTTCGCATAGAAATCCTCTACGAACTGGCGTTGCCCATCTGAATTAAGAATCTCAAAATCGTACTCTAGGTTGCTATCTTTAGGGATCAGAAGGAACTCAATAGGACTGTTATTGGTCGCATTCACACGATATGTGGCCACACTCCGATAGGCTAGTTTGTTTCGGATCGTATCGCCAATAACGATAGTATTGGCATCTCCCGTCAATTGAGTATCCGTGGTGTAAGACGTGATCTCAAGATGTAAGGAACCCTGATTATGTAAGCCAGTCACACGCAGAAGATACTCACCCTCTGTTTGAGGTGTATAAGTATATCGATATGACGATCTCGCATAAAAGGTATCATTAAAAACGCGTTTATCGTCAGGATCGAAAATTTCAACCTTATACTCGAGTCGACTGTCTCGTTTGCCAGCATCAAAAATGATAGGACTGTTCTTTTTGAGTGATAGTGTCCATTCTTTCTTCTGCTCGCCAGCAAGTTGTTCACTGATTTCAAGAGGAGAAAATTGTTCTGCTTGCACTGTTACGCCATCGTCAACACCGAAGTATTCTTTAAGCCGCTCCATCATTGCATCATAACGATACACGTAGCCATAACCGTCTTCGACTTCAAGTAACACACCACTGATACTGTTGGCGATGTATAAGGCACTGCCACTGAACCCTTGTTTAAACGGACGAGCTTGGTCACTGGCTTTGATCTGTAAGTATTCTGTTTCATCAATCCCGACAACTTCGATAGGTGTTCGTAATGTGCTTGCATCGTTTAACTTGGTCAATACTTCACCATTACGAACTACCGTAAGTACCTTGTCCAACTCATTCAAAGGTTGTGGACTTTTGTCGCACCTAGGAGCGATAGCATCGAAACGAAGAATGGCGAGATCTACCTCAAATGTATGCAGTAATGTCACCGGGTAGTGTTGACGACCTGCAGTTAAAGCAGTTCCTCGGGTTTCACCGTCCATCACATGTGCAGGTGTGACGACGTAGCATTGTCCATTGTGAGCATATAGCACCCCTTGCCCCAATGAGGACGTTGTTTTTATCTCTACATCGGACGCATAAGTCATGCTCGTCACCCAAAGACCGACGAATACAATGAGCAAACGAAGTAATGCATACATTTTAATAATACCAACACCATCTAGACATAAGAATTAATGCTCAATGAGATGCGTATATAATTCAACCGGATATCATACTTCTGTGAGGCTACTCAAACTCTAGTCACCTTACGATGGGTATTGGAACAAAACAAGCGTGCTACAAGCGTGACACAAAGACAGTGACTACACAGAAGACTTCACATTATTACCGTTAATAAAAAGTAATAACCTGCTCCGGATCTCTCGCTCGCATAAAGTAGCCGCCAGTGCCGTCAAAGAGCCAAGATTGCCAACATCATTGAAATCGCTAGCCGAACGTCACGTCCCCCTGTAACAAAGCCGTCTCTTCTTAGCGACTTGCGAGACGACACAATAAGAGCGAACCTGACAATGGAAACAACATCTCAATCAAAACACCCGTCTTTGATCGGCGGAGTATGCATCATCGCAAGCATCTGTATTGGGGCTGGAATGCTTGGTCTACCGACCGTCGGGGCGGGGGCTTGGACACTGTGGTCACTCTTTACTATGTTTGTCACCATGTTAGTGATGACCCTCAGTGGCTGCTTGATCCTAGAGGTTCTCCAAACCTACCCTTACACTTCTTCTTTTTCAACGCTGACTCAAGACTTGCTGGGTACCCCAATGACCTGGTTGAACAACATCATGGTGTACTTCGTGGGGGCTATTTTATTGTATGCATACATTTCTTCAGCCGGGCAACTCCTCCATCAGTATCTTGACATCTCGGTGCCCTATGCTTCGATTGCGTTTACTGCCCTCTTTTCTTACGTGGTCTGGCATTCCACTTTTTGGGTGGATCGCCTTTCTGTTTTACTGATGATCATCGTGATTTTCACTTTTGCCTTCAGTGCGACTCAACTGGCCTTTCATATCGATGTCGACCACGTAGTGGGCATTGTTAGCTGGCAGCAGAGCCAATACATCTGGGCACTGTTTCCGATCGCCGTCGCCTCATTTGGTTATCATCATGCCGTCTCGTCAATGCGCGATTATTATCGCAATGAACGCATGGCGCAATATTCTCTGATCGGGGGGACGTCTATTGCCTTTCTATGCTACGCAATATGGCTGGTGTGCGTTTATGGTAACTTACCTCAGGCTGCTTTCCATGCCGTGATCGAACAAGGTGGTAACATTGACGCGTTACTTGAAGCGGTAAACCAGTTCATTCCCCATCGCTACACAACCATATTCATCAACAGCTTTTCGACCGCTGCTTTGTTGTCAAGCTTCGTCGGTGTGGGTTTGGGGGTATTTGACTTTTTGGCCGACATGTTGCACTTCGATAACAGTCGCCGAGGACGCACCAAAACCTGGGCCGCAACGTTTTTGCCGCCTCTCTTGTGTTCATTACTGCTGCCTTTTGGTTTTGTGAGTGCTATTGCGTTGGCCGCCGCAGCCGCAGCAATTTGGATGTGCCTCATTCCAGCATTGTTAGTGTATAAAACCCGCCAAAAGCGTCACAACCCTTCCCCTACCTATCGCGTGTATGGTGGAAACATTACCTTACTCATCGTCTTTGTTTTTGGGCTGGGGATCATTGTTATTAATCTATTGAGTGTCTTCAATGCCTTACCTGTCTTTTGGAGCAAACCCTTTTCATAGCAGGAGTTCATGAATGATGATGCCTGTCCTTTTAAGATCGCAATCTTGACCTAATATTGAAGCGGTGAGGCCCGCGATGGCCTCAATGTCATCAGCCACAAAGTGGGACGGCAAGATCGCCTCTAAACTCAACACAATCGTACAAGCGGAGCGCCATGGAGGTCGATGAAGCCCCGTTTCCGCTCGCATGCCCGCATAAGATAACCGCCAACACACACGGGACAAGGTCGACGGATCTGGCCAGTCAATCACGACCTCTTCGCCAGTGTGGCTATCACCAGAGTCGGTCAACACAAACCCTCGATTCCTAAGAACCAAAGCAAACAACGCAGTTCGATCCAAGGTGACGGCCCTAATCACGAATCTACACGCCTATCTTGTCTATGCTCAGGCTGAGCATCAGCATGTTCGCCACCTTGAATTATCCCGTTCGCTGCTGATCGTTTATCACTTGGCCAGTCAAATTAAGCTCCATTTTGACTTGTTGAGCCGGAGGTGGTCATTTGTCCAAGTCGAGCAAGTAATAACGAAACGTCGATCCCTTCTCTATCAATCCGTTGGGCGATTTTTGCTAGTTTGTTGTTCAACGTCGTTTGGCGACGCTCTTGTATCACGGTGGTGAGATTGTCGATAGCTAACATCAAATCGTCACTAGAACAGTGTTTCAGTTGTGCCCGTAAACGACCTTTGTTCAATAAAATTTTGTGTTGTTCCTGAATCTCCATATTCCTACCCTTCTCCCGCAAATTCATACTCATCATATAGCCTCGTCGACAAGCAAAATCAATCCCTATTAGTCCGTCACCTCGCCCAACGTGAACCTACACACCGGCGATGGGCCTAAATGATAACTGTATGTTTTAAAATTAATTTTTTAGAATCAGCCCCATGCGTATAGCGGTATTCACACCAATAAATTTAGTTATAGTGCATTAAATAATGACACTTAATACGCGTTAATAAATAGTTGTAGACGAGTGTTGGGTTTACATTAAGTCGTGTTGATTCACAGATCGTTGGCGGCTATGAGTCAACAAACAACCATAAGTTAATTACTTTCCGATGATTAATGGAAACCACGAGGCGACTCCACAGTTCCTCCCCGTTTTGCAGTGAGCCCTCTCACTGCTTTTTTTTTGCTACCGGACCCAGCCTTATGAATATCGCTCAAACTTCCCTCTTTCTCCTAATTCTACTCTCACTGTTTTCTTTATCAGCGAGCGCTGACCATCTGACTATCGGTAATGGTGTCGAAGTCGCCACCTTAGATCCGCATAAAGCGCAAGGTGTGGCCGAAAGCAATGTGCTGCGTGATTTGTTTGAAGGCCTGGTGATCACCAACCGCCGCGGTGACATCGTGCCCGCAAATGCCCACCATTGGCAAACCAACGATCATCAACACTACCGATTTACCCTTCGTGATGACATTTTTTGGTCAAATGGCGAGCCCGTCACGGCACAGGACTATGTTTACAGTTGGCGCCGAGCCGTCGACCCCAGCACGGCTTCTCCGTATGCCTGGTTTCTCAGCGCGGCGCACATTCGAGGCGCTCAAGCGATCATTGATGGTACCTCTCCAGTCTCAGCACTGGGAGTCAAGACAGAGGGCCCTCATTCACTCCTTGTCGAACTCGATCGCCCTGTTCCCTACTTTGTCCATATGTTGGCGCATACGAGCTTTCTTCCTGTCCACCAAAAAACGATACAACGCTTTGGCGATCACTGGACTCAACCTCAACATATCGTGACCAATGGCGCCTTCCTGTTGATTGAATGGGTGATTAACGAACGTCTAGAGCTTGGCCGAAACCCCAGTTACTGGGATCATGCCAATACCGAGCTCGAACGAGTGACCTATCTCGCGCTTGACAACCCGATCTCTGAGATGTACCGCTTTATGACGGGGGAGATAGACCTCACTTCTACAGTCCCTCTAGAACACTACACCCGACTGCGTCGAGAACAGCCAGAGAGCCTTTTGCGTAAACCCAATCTATGCACAGAGTTTTACCAATTTAATACGTTACGTCCCCCGCTTAACGACGTTCGAGTGCGTCAGGCACTAGCTTACGCCATCGACCGAAATGTGCTTACCGATCGTCTGCTTGCACAAGGCCAAATCCCTGCCTACCATTTGATCCCCCCGACTACGCAAGATGCCCCGAACTGGCAACCTGCCTTAGCTAATCTCACGCAGAGTCGCCGAGATTCATTTGCTCGGCAGTTGTTCGCACAAGCAGGGTATACAAAAGACCACCCCCTGCACCTAACGCTCCTATACAACACCAGCGATTCGATCAAAAAAATCGCCTTAGCCATCAGTGCAATGTGGCAATCGACCTTGCCTGTCAAAGTCGAATTACTCAACCAAGAGTGGAAAAGTTACCTCTCCAGCACTCGACTGGGAGAATATCAAATCGCTCGCATGGGGTGGTGCGCGGACTACAATGAAGCCAGTGCGTTTCTTTCTTACTTGGCCAGTGATGCACTTGGCGGAAAGTACTATCACAACCGCTTCTATGACTCACTCCTTGAGAAAGCCAGCCTCGCAGACACCACCGAAGAACGCGTCCATTTCTACCAGCAGGCCGAGGAGCACCTTTTGGGAACCATGCCACTGATCCCTTTATACTTTGGCGTCACAAATCGGCTCGCGACGCCAAGACTACAAGGGTACGATCCTGGCTACCCGGCGGCTCTTTACAGTAAGGATCTTTCACTACAACCACCACCAAAAACGCCGTAAGTGAACGCGCCTCAAACGACGAGCAAGCCCAGCCTAACGGCAACTAGCGCGTATAAGTCGCTGTTAATGTGACTTTATCCAGAGCCATACTATTTAAAGTAAACCCAACCACCGCGGCGGGCGTTTGCTCATCTAATTCCAGTTTCGCCGTCGGTAAAGCCCAAACGGTAAATTGATAGCGATGCATGCCATCTGCCACGGGTGGGCATGCCCCACCAAAGCCAGCAGTGCCAAAATCAATGCGTGATTCCGTTCCACCTAACTTTTTAATGTCTGCGCCGCGCGGCAGGGTATGGACAGACGCCGGAATATTAAACGCCAACCAATGCCAAAAGCCACTGCCTGTTGGGGCATCTGGATCGTACACCGAGATCGCGAAGCTCTTGGTTCCTGGTGGGGCACCCTTCCACGTCAATTGCGGCGACAGGTTACCACCATCACACCCCCACCCCTGAAACTCAAAGGTCTTGTCCATCGGATGACCTTCGCGAATGTCATCGCTCGTCAGCTCAAACGCCTGCGCCGAGCTCACCGTCATGATACCTACTGCCAGTATTGTTTTGGCTATCCCTTTCATTGCTGTCCTTTCCTACGTTGTTTAAAAGCCACCGTGTTGACGCCTAAGCGCGTCAACACCCAATCCATTGCCCCCAACGCGGGGGCGTTATACCTTGCGCCGTTAGCCATACGAGGGATAGTCAGTATAGCCGCGTTCATCCCCACCAAAGAGAGTCGTGCCGTCTAACTCCGCCAAAGCGTGTTGATGTTTGAGTCGGGTGACCAAGTCGGGGTTTGAAACAAACGGTCGACCAAATGCCACCAAATCTGCATACCCTTTCTTAAGGATTTCATCGGCTCGAGCCTGCGTGTAGCTACCGGCCACAATAATTGGGTGAGTAAAACATTCACGCAGAGCAATACGAAAACTGTCAGGGATAACGGGCGCGTCATCCCAGTCGGCTTCCGATAAATGCAGATACGCAATCTCGCGCGCTTGTAACTGCTTTGACGCTGCTAAAATCGTTGGCACAATATCGGGACAATTCATGTCTTTGAACGTAATGAACGGGGCAAGTCGTACGCCAACGTTATTCGCGCCTATCGCTGCGCTAACTGCATCCACAACATCCAGCAAAAAGCGAATTCGATTTTCTCGCGTCCCACCGTATTGATCCGTTCGATGGTTAGAGTTGGTCCGTAAAAACTGATCGATGAGGTAGCCATTGCCACCATGAATCTCGACACCATCAAAGCCCGCTTGCATGGCTCGTTTGGCCGCCGAAGCAAAGTCACTAACCACCCGATCAATGTCAGCTTGGTTCATCGCCCTAGGTTCGATACAGTCAACCATGTGGCCCTCACCTTGTTCATCAGCAATCCACACTTGAGTGTCAACGGGCTTCAATGCCGAAGGAGCGAGCGGGGCGCGACCTTGTTGGAAAGTGGGATGAGATACGCGTCCAACATGCCACAGTTGACAGTACATCGCGGCGCCTTGCTCTTTGACCGCTTGAGTCACTGCTCTCCAGCCTGCCACTTGCTCATCCGTGTATACACCAGGGGTAAACGAATACCCTTGCGAATCATCTGAAATCTGGGTGGCCTCTGAGATGATCAACCCCGCACCAGCGCGCTGCGCATAGTACGTTGCCATCAATCGGTTTGGGACATTACCCGGCTGGCTTGTACGAGCACGCGTCATGGGAGCCATGACCACTCGATTTTTTAACGCAAGCTCTGGTAACTGCACCGCTTCAAAAAGTTTACTCATTTGGGAATCCTTACTTAAGTAGGGGTATGTTGGTGTTATGACTTGCCGACAGCAGCCAATTTTTCACAGCGGAGTCCCACTGGATGACGGTAGTGCTGCAAAAACCGCGTAACAACGAGAACACAAGCGCCTCATCGACGAGCCTCGCTTGCAGTTCGCAACCGAGATGTAAGATCTCTTTCGCCTCGATGATCAGCCCCTCAACGTCCTTGGCGATATCGTCAGTATCACGCAGCAAGGCATCGAAATTTAGCGCCTCAGTTTCTTTCTTGATCCGCCAAGCCCAACGCGCTGATTCGGTTGAAAACTCGGGCAATCCCATCTCCGCCCAGCGCGGATACCCCAGTTTTTGTAGAGGCAAAAACGCGGCTTGTTGCCATTTTAAGGCGGCTAAAGAAGGCTTGCGGTGGTCACTCGACCCCGCCAGTTCAATCAAGTAATCGATGATATCCAAGCTTTCCGCCACGCATTCTCCATCCTCTTTACGCAATACAGGCACTTGTTTTGCTCCAATCAAGTCCACCGTGGTCGTATCGTCGTCATACGCAACGATCACCACGTTGAGCGGGATGTTAAGCACGGCGGCGACATAACGCACTCGGGCGCAAAATGGGCAATGTTCATAGATGTACAGTGTCACATTAGACTCCTCATCAAAGGGGGAAAGACGTTAGCCAAGCAGCGCTCCTCCATCCACATCAATAACGGCGCCGGTCATGTACGCATTTTGAATAGCAAGTTGGTACGCCTGCGTCACATCCGTGGTTTCACCGACTTTGCCAACAGGCAAATGATGGCGCGTACGTTCATACATCGCCGTTCTGTCTGCCTCACTCATGTTTTTGTACGCGTCTGTTTGAATTAAGCCGGGGCTCACAACATTGACACGGATCGGCGCCAACTCTTTTGCTAGCACTTTAGCGGTCGCTTCCATGGCGGCATTGATGGCCGCTTTTACGTATGTACTTACTACGGTTTTTCGGGCCAACATCCCTGAAGTCAGCGTGATCGATCCTCCTTCGCGGATGTATTGTGAGCCGTGTTTCGCGGCGTGAATCGCCCCCCAAAACTTGGTATCGAAGGCCCCTTTTGCTTGGGCAATGTCAACATCGACAACCTTACCAGAGGGGGCAGAAGAGCCCGCAGTGACAATAAGATGATCGAACGCACCAACAGTGTCGAAATAGCGACGTATCGCTTGTTCATCCCCAATATCCACGCCGGTTCGACGACTCACGACATGCACCACGCTCTCTTCGCTTTCCAGTTGTTTCGCTAGGTGCGCTCCGATACCGGATGTCCCACCGACCACCACGTAAATCGTCTGTTTGGTTTGCATCACTTCTCTCCCATCCCATGACAATGAAGTCAGTATAAGCATTGGAAAAAAATTGATAATTAAGTATTATTCGAATTGATTATTTTATTGAGCTGAATAATCGATGGGGAGAGTTCATGGATAAGTTTTCAGACATGACGCTGTTTGTCAGCATCGTGAAAAATGCCGGCCTTGCTGCCGCTGGCCGAGAATTAGGGTTATCGCCCGCGACGGTCACAGCGCGCTTGCAATCATTGGAGGCTCGCTACGGTGTCAAATTACTCAATCGAAGTACCCGACATATCTCGTTAACCGACTCGGGCGCAACGTATCATCAGGCCTGTCTTGCGATCATCGATAGCGTCAATGAAACGGAAAACTTACTCCAAACTGGCACCAATGACGTTCGGGGGACACTGAAAATCTCTGCGCCACGAGATATTGGTAAACAGTACATTTCGCCTCTTTTATCCGAGTTCAGTGACCTGTACCCGGAAGTCATTCCCTACTTGTACCTCAACGACAATTTGTCGAACTTAGCCGAGTCTGGGTTGGATATCGTGATACGCTACGGAGAGCTGGCAGACAGCAATCTGATTTCGCGAAAACTTGCATCAAGTCGACGTGTCTTATGCGCTTCACCGAGTTATTTGGCGCAGAAAGGTACTCCGATCACACCACAGGACTTGGCCAACCATGACTGTTTAGCCATGGTTAGAAGCAACGAAGAATTGAAAACATGGCACTTTCAAGATGAAGAGCAGCATAATGCCATCACAGTCATGCCAAAGCGATTTTCCGACGATGGTGAAGTCATACGCCAATGGGCGCTGGATGGGGCCGGTATTGCGTTGAAATCCATACTCGACGTGCAGGCCGACATTAAACAACAACGCCTTGTCACCCTTCTCAATGGCTATATGAAAAACTTCAACGCTTCGACATCTTCCTACGGTGCGGATCTCAATGCCATATATCTCAGCCGGCAGTATCAACCTAAACGCTTGCGGCTGTTTCTCGATTTCTTGATTGAGCGTTTCAAATCACTCGAGGAGGCTTGAACCATCCAAACGACCACTACAACTAGGCATTGAAGCGGATCAATTCTGCTTGCAGGTAGTCGGTCTGATAAGCACAGTGTCACTCCCTACAACACTTTGTCGTTCACCCTGGACGTGTGGGACCGCCATAGGGAATGCCTATCAAGAACTCAACGCAGAATTGATCCTAGCACCATTATATCGTATTTGTGTCGATATAGAATTAATAGAATTTAACATGGATTATTATCGACGCTCATCAGGTGTTGACCGCTTGCTGGTGGATGACGCGACTCTGCTCTAATAAACGTTTTTGCTTGGCATCATGGAAAACAAAACCTTTATTGCGGATCGTGACAATTTCAAAGCGACTATGTCTGATCAAACGACGCACCTCATGCATCAAGACCGGTAAACTGCTCATCCCCACTACCCCGCCTTGCCAAACATAAGCTTCGATATCCGACTTGGAAACCAAATAATCTTTTTTCTGGCACAAGTAGCACAGCGCTCGGACTGCATTTTGACTGCACCCCATGCGCTTTTCCCCCAACACAATAAACATTTTTCCTTCACACGACCTAACACTGATCCCTAACACGTGCTCTATCGCTTGTACCTCTCGACAAAATGCACATGAGATTTTTCTACACTCAATGTCATACATGTTTTACCTCCTCAGCCGTCACTCCTAACTCTATTTGTAATAATTTACTTTATTATTTCAACTACTTAATTAGAGCGAATACTTTGCAGAGTTCGTTTAAGGATTCAAACTTAATAATAATTAATCGTTATTTATTATTAGATTTCATTTATTTAAGGTAAAGCTAATATAAGGAAAAGCTGCAACATTTTGGCAATTATTAAATTATATTATTGCCCTTAGCCCGGATTGCGTGCGTAGATTGCCCGATGATGACCCCTCCCCTAACCTCGTCAAGGTCGAGGCAAGTAAATCACAACGACCATCAGACTTTCCTTTCATTGGCTTCCAATGTTGAAAATACGTGACAGTGTGACATTTTAAAAGTTTAGATGTTTCTCGGTCAAACTAGTGGTTTCACCAACTTAAAAAACACTAATAAATTGCGAAACTAATTGCTTATTGCCATAAACAATCCAAGTTTACGTAATGGCAGAAAACCGATGACTATTCAAATCTTATTGATCGCTGATGAGACCCTTCAGCGTACTGCGCAAGTCTTACAACTCATGTCTCAATCAAATATTCGCGTCAGTATCGTGAGCGAACCTCGGGACTACGCCAACTATGATCAACTGCTTCCTTTTGACTGTATTGTCTACGCCAAAAGCTTCGCGTCATTGACGCATTGGTTGACCTCAACTCATCCGCAACTGCCCTACTTCACTGCACCAATTTTATGGGTAACACAGATCGCGCACCCTGCGCCTCGACGGAAGACTCGCTGCCAAAGTCTGATCCAGTGGCAGTCTCTGCCTTGTTCCAAATTAACAATGTACGCGAGGCTGCACAAAATCATCAGTGACTGGAAACACAAGTTTGAGTACACCCATCTAGCTTATGACAGAATGACGTTGCATTTTCATTCACGAAGCTTAAGCTACCGTCGTCAACATACCGTATTAACAACCAGCGAGTTCGACTTGCTAGCCTACTTGTTCGTCCATTGTAATGCCCCCGTTTCAATGAGCGACATTACCAGTGCAATTCGTGAGGATTCTCTCAATCAGCAAACCTCTATTCGCGTCTTAATATGCCGGTTACGCAAAAAGCTGTCTCGCACGTTTGGCGAGAAATTGATCAAGACGAGTCGAGGTCGAGGCTATTGCCTCCACCTGACGTCATCTCACGATAATGGGCATCTCTTATCCCAGCCATAGAAATTTCGGCGCCCTTATGATTCAAGCCATGTGTAGAATGATGTGATGAAGGAGGTTTTTATACAGACAGACGAGCATCGTCAATCATTTCCGAGCCCCTCCAAACCTCCATCAATGGATAGTTGATTGCGTCTAATAATCAAAGCTGATCAATTTTCCTGCTGGCTTTAAGCGCGCAAGAAAATGACGAAGCACTGGTGGTTCATAAGTAAACTCATAACCGACTATATTTTTCGCATGGGCTTTGATTTTTTTCAACACGTCAACAACATAGATAAGCTGTTCATTAGAATATACCCGCCTAGGGATCGCCAATCTCGTTAATTCAACTTCACTGTGTTTTTGCATCCCAGTTTCTGGATCACGACCTAGCAGAAAAGAGCCAATCTCAGCAGTACGAATTCCACCTTCAAGATACAGCGCGTTAGCAAGTGCATGACCTGGAAACTGCCCTGGCGGTATATGTGGCAACAACAGCCCCGCATTGATAAAGATTGCGTGTCCCCCCACCGGAGTTTGTATTGGGATACCCGCTTCTTTAAGCAGTTGACCAAAGTACTCGACTTGCGAAATTCGTGCTCTCAGGTAATTTTCATCGACGGCTTCTAGCAAACCGACCGCGAGGCATTGAATATCACGCCCTGCAAGCCCACCGTAACTGACGAACCCTTCATTAACGATACACAGCATTTGGACTTGGCGGAACAGATCTTCGTTCTGCTTAACGGCAAGCAATCCACCGATGTTGACCATTGGGTCTTTTTTCGCTGACAGCGTTAACATGTCACTGTATTCATACATTTCACGAACAATATCGATGATGGCGCTGTCGGCATAGCCCTCTTCACGTTGCTTAATGAAGTACGCGTTTTCGGCAAATCTGGCAGAGTCAATCACCACAGGTATACGGTACCCATGCGCCAACTCATACACTTGACGCAAATTCTCCATCGATACTGGCTGACCTCCCATACTGTTGCAGGTCACAGTCATCACTATACCGGCGATGGCTTGCGCGCCATATTGGTCAATTTGTTTCTGCAATTTAACCAAACACATATTTCCTTTGAAAGGAAACTCGGCCTCTGTGTCATAGGCTTCATCCACAACGCTGTTTAACGCTTTAGCACCAGCAAGCTCTACATGCGCAGCAGTCGTATCAAAGTGGAAGTTCGAGATAAAGATAGGTTTGCTGTTGCTAACCGCGTGACCACGCATTTCTCTCCATCGCTTCACTAAAAGAGGGAACAGAATTTTTTCAGCTCCACGCCCTTGGTGAGTAGGCACGAAGTGTTGATAGCCAAACACCTTAGCAACCGAATCTTCTAACGCTTCGAAGCTACGACTACCAGAATAGGCTTCATCTCCTATCATCAACGCCGCCCATTGC
Source organism: Vibrio tubiashii (assembly GCF_028551255.1). Classification (NCBI taxonomy): domain Bacteria; kingdom Pseudomonadati; phylum Pseudomonadota; class Gammaproteobacteria; order Vibrionales; family Vibrionaceae; genus Vibrio; species Vibrio tubiashii. Next base: position 154,654 of record NZ_CP117031.1, read on the forward strand.
TCTTGACTCAAAGCACTCGTTCCAGAATCCGTGTGTAGGTCGATATACACTTCTCGGCTTTGTAGACCAAAGGGGTTATAACCGCATTTATCTAACGCCAATTCTCGCTCTTTTCTCGTCAAGAGAGTAATTGGCTCTACCATTTTGGTTTTATACGCGAACGTTGCGGCTGGTTCAGATTGTACTTTCATCCAAAGCTCCTCACTCAAGGTTGAAGTTACAGTCCGATGTTATCTCTCACGCGCCTTACGCTATATTCATTATGCTTTATTAGACATTAATGACTTACGTCGGTGATGCGCATCGCGTCATAAGCAGGTTGCCCAGTTCTATGAAAAAGCCAACAGCGACGGCTCATTAACATCGTTCCAAGGCAGGTAAGAGAGATTTTTCTTCACGCAATACTGACAAGCCCTCGAAGAATGCCAACTCAACCACCACGCCATTCTTGCGCTAGGCATAATGCCCAGCCTGAGCATTGACAACATTCTATGGGAGGTGAGGGCGGTCTGTCTTCACGCATTACTGGCAAACACTCGACAAACGGCAGCTCAACCACCACGCCATTCTTGCGCAAGGCATGATGCCCAGCCTGAGCATTGACGGTATTCTATGGGAAGTGAGGGCGGTCTGTCTTCACACGCCACTGGAAGTCATTCGACAAACGGCAGTTCAGCCGCCACGCCATTCTTGCGCTAAGCATGATGCCCAGCCTGAGCATTGACAACATTCTATGGGAAGTAAGGGCGGCCTACCTTCACGCACCACCGGCAGAGACTCGACGAATGCCAACTCAACCACCACGGCATTCTTGCGCTAGGCATAATGCCCAGCCTGAGCATTGACAACATTCTAGGGGAGGGGAGGGCGGTCTGTCTTCACGCACCACCGGCAGAGACTCGACGAATGCCAACTCAACCACCACGCCATTCTTGCGCTGAGCATAATGCCCAGCCTGAGCATTGACAATATTCTAAGGCAGCTGAGGGCGGTCGGCCTTCACGCATCATCGGCAGAGACGCGACAAACGCCAGTTCAGCCGGCCCACTTATCTTGCGCTAGGCATAATGCCCAGCCTGAGCATTGACAATATTCTAAGGCAGCTGAGGGCGGCCTGTCTTCACACGCCACTGGCAGTCATTCGACGAACGGCAGTTCAGCCGCCACCACTATTCTTGCGCTAGGCATGATGCCCAGCCTGAGCATTGACAACATTCTATGGGAAGTGAGGGCGGTCTGTCTTCACACGCCACTGGAAGTCATTCGACAAACGGCAGTTCAGCCGCCACGCCATTCTTGCGCTAAGCATGATGCCCAGCCTGAGCATTGACAACATTCTATGGGAAGTAAGGGCGGCCTGCCTTCACGCACCACCGGCAGAGACTCGACGAATGCCAACTCAACCACCACGGCATTCTTGCGCTAGGCATAATGCCCAGCCTGAGCATTGACAACATTCTATGGGAGGTGAGAGCGGTCGGCCTTCACGCACCACCGGCAGAGGCTCGACGAACGGCAGCTCGGCCGCCACCGCTATTCTTGCGCTAGGCATGATGCCCAGCCTGAGCATTGACAACATTCTATGGGAAGTGAGGGCGGTCTGTCTTCACACGCCACTCGAAGTCATTCGACAAACGGCAGTTCAGCCGCCACGCCATTCTTGCGCTAGGCATGATGCCCAGCCTGGGCATTGACAATATTCTAGGGGAGGTGAGGGCGGTTTGCCTTCACACGCCACTGGCAGTCATTCGACAAACGGCAGCTCAACCACCACGCTATTCTTGCTCAGGCACGATGCCCAGCCTGGGCATTGACAACATTCTAAGGCAGGTGAGGGCGGTTAGCCTTCACACGCCACTGGTAGTCATTCGACGAATGTCATCTCAGCAGCCACTACCACGCATAAAACCTTGGGCCGAGCTAGAGCGCAGGGGCAATTGGGGATCAGCAAGAAAACTCAACACTGTTCTACAGACCAACACACCCGTTACACGGACGATTTCGCACAAGCGTTGAGACGCTTTTTTGCCGTCATCACCCGGCCGCTCTGCAGCGGTATGCGTGGGTGTCGCCACCGATGAGCGTTGTTATGCAGAAAACAAACCAAATTCCATGTGCAGTGACGTTGTCTTTATCGACTAGAGAGGAGGAGATTAATGCTGTGTGGTGTCCCTTACTTCAGGTCTAGTTCGTCGCCCATGCCCTGCGTTCGATTGACCATCACGCTCATCTTAAGGAATGAGTGAGCCTGAGTCGTCAAAGAAAGTGGCACCACGACCGCTACCTCAACACAAGTCAAGCGACCGTAAGCAATAATAAATATGAATAACTGGATCTGCCGCCTGACGTCATCGCAATATTGAGTCATCTACCACTCGATACAAAACAACCCGTAGGCTGACGAAGCCTATCGGATTGATTCCACCCAACACAGGAGGAACCATGACCCTCATCCCTTCAAATAGGTTAGCGATTAGAGCCGTGCTCATTGCAACGATTGTCGGCTTTATGGGGATCGGATTGGTCGACCCCATTTTGGTGTCGATATCTCAAGGACTGCACGCCACTCCCAGTCAAGTTTCGCTGCTCTTTTCGAGCTACTTTTTTATCACCGCCATTATGATGCTGGCCACCGACTATACCGCGAACCACCTAGGACTCAAAAGAACCATGGTGCTTGGATCCATCGCGATTTCTCTGTTTGCCTTAGCCTGCGGAACAGCAACATCGGTCTATCAATTGATTGGCTATCGAAGTGGGTGGGGGCTGGGCAATGCCTTGTTTGTGGCCACTGCACTCACCTTGCTGGTGACATTGTCACACGATAATCGTGCTCGCCCTATTAAGTATTATGAAGCCGCATTGGGCGCTGGCATTGCTTGTGGGCCGCTATTGGGAGCCGCACTTGGTCAAATGTCTTGGCGCTACCCATTTGTTGGAACGGCAGTCTTAATGCTGGTTGCTGGAAGCGCGATCACTAAGTGGGTGCCACGTACCCCCTCACAGCGGCACCCCGGGAGAGGGTTGGTCGCCCTCAAAGCACTGCGAACCCCCTATTTACTCTACATCAGCGTGGCGGCATTTTTTTACAACTTTGTGTTCTTTACCATTCTTGCCTACGCTCCCTTCGTCCTTCATCTCGATGTAGTCAGCGTCGGACTGGTGTTTTTCGGCTGGGGATTGGCTCTCGCCATCACATCCACCATCGTGACCACAAAATGGAAAACGCACCAAACGCCGAAAACCATTTTAACCGTGTGCTTGGTGGTGCTGTTTATTCTTATGCTGCTAATGGCGTGGTTGGTCCGATCAACCGTGCCGCAGCGCGGCTGGCTCAGCGCCGGAGTCATCTTGTGTGGCGCTTGGTTTGGGGTCGTGAATACGCTGTTTACTGAGCTGGCGTTGGAAACCCCCAATTGTGACACCTCGGTTTCTTCTGCCGCCTATAATTTCATCCGATGGCTCGGCGGGGCGATCGCGCCCTTCATCATCACCACACTGGGTGAACACTACGGCGCAGAGTGGAGCTTCGCCTTGGCGGCCGTGTTTGCAATCATTGCGCTTCTTGTCGTCAAACGCATTCCGCAGCCGCAGTAACGCGACTTTTAGAACATCACACTGTCTCCCTCCCAAAAAACGGGCACAAAAAAACCTGATCACCACGACAGGAGATCAGGCTTTCAGGGGACAGAGTCGCGTCAGCGCTATTTGTCTTGCTGATAGTCACTCAGCACAGAGGCAATCGCCTCATCGAGTGACTCTTGCACTGACTTAGGCAAACGCGCAAACTCGTAACTAAAGGCACGGCCCTTAATGCGTTTTCTGGCGTACATGCTTTTCGAAGAAAACGTTGTCAGTGGCGTGATCACGACATCGCTCTCGGTTTTCGTCTTCGCCGTTTCAAACTTGAGCGCCGCTTTGATCTGTTCGACGCGCTGCTCTTTGCGATTGTTCACCTCAGACGCTTGAGGGGACTCCGAACTCAGGCACTCGATGAAGTGAGACAGCTTATCTGGCAACGACTCAAAATGCTTCATGACTTTGTGCAAAAGTTCATAGTCGGTGTGAGAAAGCTCATTCACAACTGGGAAGAGGGCGATGAGCCGTTCATCGATACTGGCCGCCTTTACCGCACGACCCACGCTTTGCCGACTGATGTTGAGCATTTTCGCAACGTCTTCCTGAGTGCGCCCATCCTGCTGCATAAGGGTCAGACACTGTAGACCAATCTCTCTTGGGTTATGCTCTTTGGCCGTTTGCAATTGCTTGGCAAGCGCTTTAGCGTCATTGACCGTTATGGTGGCTTTGGTAACCAATAAACGAAATGTGGCCACTTTCCCTTGCTGGAGCAAAAACCAAGCACGACGTCGAGAGCCATCAAGGATATCAATTTTACCTTCGACTTCACGACCAACCGCAGGGTAAAACTGCTGATATTCCAGTGAATCCAGATCAGCTAACGACTCCGGGGTTAGCAGCGACTGATCGCGACCATTAATGTCAAAGGTGACAAAAGTGTCTTGCTTAACCTGGTCATAAGAGAGGGTCACTTCGTGAAATTGAACACACTGTCCCGAAGCAAGCCGCCATTCCACCGCCTGACCCACCGATTCCAGGCCAAATTGGCGCGCTAAGAACGCGTGCGTGCTTTCTCCGGCTTTTTCCAACTCAGAGCTCAATTGACGGCTCAGTGACTCTAGATTGGCTTCACGGGCGTTTTTCTGCGCTTCTTCAGATCCAACGGTGTTGCCTAACGGACTGATCGCGCCACGTTTTTTTGCCATTAGTCTTGCTCCTCTTCACGCCATACATTCACGATGTCGCGCAGTATCTGACTGGTGACTTCATACGCATTCTGCTGCGCCCCTTGAAAGGTCGCCTTGCTCTTAGGGTATTCGCTCTTAGACATGTCGAATACCGTCGACAGCAGCGAAGAAGACTGACGAACGGCTTCACTGTGCTTGAATTCCTTCGAATACAAATAGGTGGAGAAATGATCGTACAAACTGTTCATCAGCTCTGTGGTTGTCGAACTGTCTCTGTGATTGGTCAGCAAGATTTTCATAAAATCGTAGCCTTGGTGCTCGGCGTTGGCTAACAGTGCCCAGACTTGAGGAATGTAGCTGAAATAAGAGCACGTTGCGTCGATATCATTTTCAGTGATCGACAACGGGAAGACCACACTGCTTGCCGCATAATACGCATTGTACGTCGCGTACCCCAACGAAGGCGGGGTATCGATGATCAAGATATCGAATTCATCTTGAACCGAAGCGATAATGTCACTCAACAAAGAATACGGCGTGGCGAGCTTCTGACTGAACACCTGCTCATGAAACCAGCCTTCAATCGCCCGGTCTGTTTGCGACGCCGGTAAGATGCGTAAATTTGGGATTGTCGTTTCAAGAAACGACTCAGACACCGCTTGCTCAAAGGTTTCGCCTTCATCCAACTCAAAATTGCGCATCATCAGATCGCCAATGGATAGACAGCCTTCAAGCTCGGATTCAGGTGCGTAGTACATAGACAACGTTGCCTGGCCATCCATATCAATCAACCCAACACGGTATTCTTGGTGAAATTCCGTTGCCAAGCCGGAGGCGATGGTAGCCGCAGAGACCGTTTTACCCACACCACCTTTTTGATTCTGGATCACCAAAACCTGCATCTTCTGATTCGACTGGCGGACAAATTTTGGATCTTTGCGCAAAGCTTCAGGTAGCAGATCACGGACTTGATACATCTCACCAATGTCTATCGACCATTGAGAGTCTTCATGGCGACGAGGGTCGATGCCCGCCGTTGCCACGTACTTGTCTAAGGTTTTTGCATCGATGCCCAAATACGCCGATGCTTCGGCACGAGTAAAGTTGCGTAACTCTTTGCGATGATTTGCCAACAAACGAAGATTGCGGCGCTTAATGTAGCGATCCGCCCCTTCTTTTAAATTCTGAAAGGTTGCAGTAGTTTGCAGAGTATCCATTTCTATCTCCACCAAGTTTCTGGATTTAGTATATCCTCTATTTTTCATTTCACACAACAAAAAATGATGGAATACCTAAATATATTGTCGTTTTCGCGGAGTAGGGGAGAGATAGTCGACAGAAAAGTTTGCTTGAACCCTCAAAGCAAACTTTCTTGTGTGATATTGGATCAATAACCTTTAGCGCCGTTAATACGCTCCAGCTCCGCCAATTTATCGAGGAAAGACTTGTCGTCGTCGTCACCGTCGACCAGTTCAGGCGTTACGTCGCCATTGCCACTGCTTTGACGACTCATTAGCGCTTGGTCAACAAATGCCGCTTTATCGTCTTCATCGATTGAACGATACGAGTAAGACAGCAGCTCCAGCTCTTCTGTTGTCAACGGCTCATCCGTGGTTAAACGCTTGGTCTCCAACCGGGTAATATTGCGTTTGGCGTCCTCAAAATGCAGCTTTTTCGCGGGGTTAGCGTTGTTTATCCAACGATACAAGAACTCGACCGCGTGAATGTTACGGCCATGCTTGTGCAGACGGATCCCCAAACCGTCTTCTGATTCCAAGAACAAAATCTCTTTACTGGTCTTGGGATCTTCACTTAACTCTTCAATACTCTCCTTAATACACCGCGACAAAAATACGCTGGTGTTCTTAAAGGAACTTTTATTGGCCTTGAGAGAGCCGTCTTCATTGAGCAAACCCATGAAGGCCCTCAAATCATCGATCTCGATCGGCTTTAAGTTGGTTCCATCCGTTTTAAAGCGTGACAAGATCTCATACAGACGCTTGGTGTACTCACGCTTGAGTCCCAAAAAACTTTTGGTGTTGATCAAAGAGAAACCTTGATTGTACTCGATGTACTCTTTTGATAGCGCATCATTGGGGATCAAAGTCAGGACACGATCTTTGTACGTCGCCTTTTTGAATAAAGGCGTGAACTCAAATTCCGTGTCGCCTTGCTTCTCAATAATGATCCCTATCTTTCGTGATGCCAAACGGCTGACGACCTGCTTTAACTGAGAGCCAATCGCACGATTGTTTAATCCCAACCACTCGGACAATTGAGACGCCGTAAATCGGTATTCAGGTGTCTTGCCTTGATTGTCCCAATCTTCAGGTTTCATGTTCGCCACCATCAGACCAAACAAGTTTGCCTCACGAGCAGTCAGATCCTGCTGAGAGAAAACCAATTCATGGCCTTTCTTGATGTGCTTCGGTAAGTTCTTAGGGTTCGTACTCATACCGGACAGTTTTGTTTGCTCAGGCAAACTTTTTTGTTTTACATGCAGTGTAGGATGACACATTTTAACCAGTTAGCAAACAAATATGTGTGATTAGGCAGTATTAACGACAATTTTGTTTGCTTGTGTCACAATTTTTTGTGCGCCGTTCAAATAAGCAAACTTTTTTGTTCTGTTTTTGACAAGTAAATGATCATTAAGCAAACTTTTCTGTCGTCATAAGCAAACTTATTTGTCAGGTAAGCAAACAAAAATGATCACAAAGCAAACTTATATGATCCTAAAGCAAACTTATTTGATCAAGGTGCAAACTTTTCTGATCTATATTTCTCTAAAAACCATTTAATTTCAATCACTTAAATGCTCTATAGTTATATAGATCAATAGTCTAATAGTTTAGATAGTACTTAATAGAAACAATAGATCTTATAGTGATTGTGGATAAGTGAATAACGGGCTAACCGGTTGGTTTGAGGCATCGACTTGAACCACATCATAATAGAAGGGTCTATGATCATTTTTATGTCGTCCTAACTAACATTAATAATTTCAAACACTTAAATATTTATTCGACAAAAATACACATCGGAATGGGCGTTTTAAGCAAACTTTTTTGTGCGATATAGCAATATCACACATTTTTTTGTACTGATCACTCTATCATGTAGGAAGATCCGATTGTTTTTTAGACAAGTCTTAGTTATTAATTATCATAATGAATGTAAGTACACACTTACATAACGTGTTATTACTGCTTTTACCCACCATCGAGTCTATTAAACACCACACCTGTTTTAAGTGACCATGTCACAAAAGCAAGCGCCTCACTTCACTAGAACATTTTGATTTCAGGGATACCATCATGAGTGAAGAAGTGACGCTGTGTTTTGGCCTTGAGAAGCGATAATGGGTAGATCCCCAATCGCGGCTCTGCGTGACCAAAGAATACCAAACGTGAGAAAAACCAATGTTGGCCGTTGATGTCTCCATAACAGTCCAACGTGACTTGCTGTTTCTCCTGACCACAAGCTCTATTGCTGACAGACAAATCCACAGTCATCGCATTCACGTCACGTACAAGTAAAGAAGAACGTTTTACATAGTGACTTTCTTTCAACTGGTATTGGCTATCAATTGCAGGACAGTAGGGGCGCTGGTAAATCAATTGATCAAAATAACCACACACAAATCGGACCGCAGCCATTTGCAACCGAGTACATTCGTAATCGGTTAAACTTTCTCGTCGCAGTGGTGCTGGTGAAACCAAATAACGCAGATCCAACGGGGTGGAAAAGTGGATCCGTTGATGCCAGCGTTCAAAATAACAATTGGGACGAACAAAGATGCGCTCAAAGTCTCGTTCAAAGGTCAGTGCTAAACAATCGAATATCGCATTAGTGTCCATGATCTTTCTCTGGCTTGAGTTGATGAAACGGCCACCCTATGATTCGCTCGGGATCAGTAGTCGGCATGTATATGCTCTCGATTGTATATATGATTGCTATTGGTGAAAGCGCTGTTAATGATTAATAAACGTTAAATGTAACTTTGAGTTGTCGACTCTTCGAATGCCACTCGATTCACTCTCTCCAAAAGCTTTATTTAAATTTATTAACCTTCTGTCACTGAAAAAGAAGCCATATAGTCAGGTTATCAGATGATGTTAGTTCGGAGGGAGCATGAAATACGCGTTGATAGTCGGGATCATGGCTACGCTGATTCATCACTCCGCGCTGGCCTCGGTGACGGTGTTTAGGCTGACCCTCGGTACTTCAACGGTGCAAACCATGCTCAAACTTTACCCAACCGCTACGTTTGCGAATGTGGATCGCTATACACATGGCCCAATCTATCGCCTGCCAATTGACACCCTTCACCCACCCACAATTTTGGTCAATGATGGGTTGGCGGAAATCAGTCTTGTGTTTGATCGAGCAGATCGTTTGGTGGCACTGTTATGTGTCATGACCGATCAAGGGCAATTCGAGCGTTTAGCCGAGCAACTGGGCCGACACTACTCAGCAGAACCCCATTTACCTTCACACGTTACCCCACCAGCGAAAGCATTTCGCTCAGGGGAAACGCGCATCTTGCTGCTCACTGCACCAAAACGACATCAGGTGTTTTTGTCGTTTATCGAGGAGGCCTTTTTCGATGCGGTGAAACGCCATCAATCCCATCAACGCGCTTGGCTAGTGCGTCCGTAGCGCAGTCATAAGGAAAGATCATGCTCATGTCCGTTCTGATTCCCATCCGTCTCCCCACTCAAGGGTTACCTTTCTGGCGTCAGTGGCTCCGTTGGTGCACGGCCGTACGTTCGTGGCAGTTGGCGGAAGATTGGCGCTGTTGTCATCAAGGACGCGTATTCGTTATCCCGAGCGGTTTTGTGTTTGATGGGGCCTCCTTTCCGCGAGGCCTGTGGGGGGGACTATCGCCGACCGGACTGCTGTTGGTTCCGGGGATTGTTCATGATTTTGCTTACCGCTACGACTATATTTGGGCTCTCGATGACGCTCACCACATTGTGAAAGCTGACGAAGGCGCGGGAAAAAAACATTGGGATCGGCATTTTTATCAAGTTGGGCGAGAAGCTAATGGGATGGCGCTGATCCACGGATTGGTTTGGGGGGGACTTGCACTCTTTGGCGGGGTTGTCTGGCGCCGCTGTCGCCGAACTGTCGCCGAACCCTTATTGCCTAAATCCTTGGTCGTGATTGATCGGGAGTCCCGATGAGCGTGAATGGCCTTACACCCGAACAACGTATCGCATTTCAACGGGATGGCTACTTGGGACCTTTGCCATGTTACGTCGATGAACATGGCCTTGACCAAATTCGAGCGTCGCTGAGTGACATTGTCACCCAAGCACCGGAGCATCCCATCTATGGGCGATACAGTGTGCGCGATTGGCACTTGGTGTTGCCTCAACTGGCGGCGTTAATGACGCATCCCATGGTGATACAGACACTTCGCCAATTGCTTGGGGAAGACTTGTTGTTGTGGCGATCTTACCTTGATCATGTTTCCGGTGGGGGCAGCAGTACAGGGTGGTTTCAAGATTGGGGAGGCGGAGATTGGAAAGCGATTGGTGAGCCGAAACCTTGCTTAAAGCCCATGGGAGGGCAAGCTCGCCGGGACAATAATGTCTCGGTCTGGCTGGCGTTGGATGATGTCACCGCGGATGACGCGCCCCTCAAGCTTATGCGTCGATCACTGTTTTACCGTCATAGACAAGTCTGGGTACCGTTACCGAGCGCCGCGCAATGGCAAAATCCGTTTGCGGGATGCAGAAGCGTCGATGCGATTTTAAGGCGAGCACAACTCGGTAACCTCGTGCCAAACGTGGATACCTCTCGGTTGTTTGAAAGCTACGATGTCGGGATCGATACATATCGGACAGTCATACATTATGTGGAAGCTGAGATGGCGAAGTACCAAGCCAAAACCGTCTGGGGGGTGCCGGAGACGACCGCCGAAACGGTCGTCTTGCCGATGAAAAAGGGGGAGTTTGTGCTTTTTAATGAGCGGCTCTTGCATGGGTTCTTACCCAACCGCAACTGGTCCAGTCGCTACGCATTGCACTGGCGAGTCACCCGCAGTAATACCCTCATTTATCCCGAACGGTTTTGTGGCGATTTGGTGGACGAGGAGCTGCATTACATCACTCATCACGAAAACTTGTTGTTGTGCGGTGAGGATCGTTCTCGGGGGGCCAACCGGTATCGAAGCGTCAGTGCTGCGCCGCCTACTTAATTCGTTAAGGCGCATTATTCCTTTATGTGAGCACTTACTTACAGTTACGAGGGACTGAAAAGCGCATGACACGTTGCACGGCATGCATAAGGAACGAGAATTCCAGCACAAATGCCACCTCGTCACTCGCGTTCTGGGTAGGTAAGTCGTATCCTAGGCGCATCGAATCCCATTGTCGTTTATTTGCCAGTACAGACATGCAAATTAAAAAAGATTTTGAATACTACGAAAACCTGCACACTTTGATCTGCCATGCGTTGCTTCACTTGCTGGGTCAGGTGGCTCAATCCGATCGCCATGTGCCAGTGAGTACCCGCAACGAAATTTTAGTGCGATTTCTCAAGCCTAAGCTCAAACAGCGAACGTTGGCCAATGTGAAAAAAGACATTCGTATGATGATCCAGGTGGCGCGATCCAAAAGTGGCAATTTGGAACAAAAGCTTTATCTGCTGAACACCAAATCCAATCAAACCAAACTGGCTGGGGCAGAAAGCCTCTATTCGTTGTTGGTTTATCTCTATGACGAGTTGAATGTCGAATCGCGCTTGTTCGATAAAGAGGCGCCCATTGAACCTGGGGTACTCTACATGTTAGAAGAACATCTCGAGCACTGTTTCGATAACACCGACCAACAAGTCGCACCGCTTTCCGTGTTGATCCAGTCAGAGCAAGCGTCAGAGTTATTGCCGCATATCGAGCAGCACGGCCAGTTTCGTGCCGAGATGAAAGAGTGGCAGGCTGAACAGCACCAAGCCCATATTCTGTTGCATCCAGTATTGGAGGCTTCGAGTGCGGTGACTTCTGCTCAATGAGCTGTGTAGTTAGCCAAACCGATGGAGAAGCCATACAAAAAAAACGGCTAAGCATCCTTATTGAGTGGTTGCGAAGGAACGCTTGATAACGGTGTCTGCAACCATGAGAGAACCCCCGCTACTCGAGCTGAGGGGCTTTTTTCGCGCTGCCCACCTTCCATTTTTGGTTGAACGTCCTACTCAGAGTGCCAGGGTGATACCTAGTCCTGCTACGACCCACTTTTTGATCTCACGACCTTCATTACTCGCAAGGCTAGGATTGATTCGTATCATCTGCTCACGGTCGTTTGCCATATCGGTAAAGGGCTACAGTGCCACGTCTTCGTTGTTTTCTCTTAATGCGCACAACGGTGTTGTAAGAGATCAAATGAGGTCTTTGGTCGACCCATTTCTTGAATGTCTTGTGGTGAGGCGCAGATAAAACGTTGCTTGGCCGCAAAAGTGACCATTCTCAATGATGAGTTGTTTCATGCTCCAATAGATATGATGACGTCACCATTGGTGATGGGATGACCACTCTGGGTGCTCAGAAAGATCGAGTTCGATACGAGCGTTGGGGGCATGTGTTTAAATCGACCTAAAAGGGGAGCTAAGACATTAAGTTTCCGGCAAATCTGTCCTTTTCGCCATCCAGTTGATCCTGCAGTTCATCCACAGCACGCAAAATCGTCAGGCCTTTTTAATAGTAGTTGCCCTTCTTTCGTTAAGCTGACCGCTCGCGATGGGCGCTGAAGTATGGGGACTGAGCGTTCTTTCGATGCGCTGCACCCCGGGTGTCACTGAGGGTGGGGTCGTGATTACAGGAGAAAAACCTTTTGATTTTAAGGCGGCGAGTGAGACCGTGGCCCATATTTGTCAGCGTCACCCTGTGGCCTCAGTATTGAGTATTGAGCACATGGAGCCAGAACTCTCGGTTGTGGCTTAACCGACAAACCTACTCGGTCAGGATAGGGGCATGCCCTTGTGGATGGGCGCATTCAGTGGCTCCGAATTTCTCGTGCTCCAAGCGGCGACACGCGGGCTGAGAGCGGCTTGTTTAAGCGTTGAACGATTGAGACATTCCGTAGAGCGAAATCTGATATCCGCGGCAAAAATAGAAAGGCCGATCGAAAAAGACGGCCTTTCTATATTTTATGGTGGCTTATCCAGAGTGATTAATGGCGTTTATCTCGATATTGGTTATCCATGTTATTTTTTGATAAACACCAAATTAAAATTTAATGGTGTCTTATCTGAAATCGTAATGCCACCTGCCAATTTAGCTAAGGTGGCTAAATTTTCACTTGGGATCCCAAAGTCTTTTGCACTGATCATGACCGGGGAAGATGTACTTGCGATCAGATAATGTTCCGTTGGTATGATCGTGACAGGGAAACGGAGCGTTTTTTTCACGCCATACAATTCTACGTCGACGGGAATAATCGCGTGCAGCGCGCCTGTGGTGAATAATGCGCGATCAAGGTTAGCCACAATATTCACTTTAGGAAAAAGGGCCGATTCAAAATACAGCTCTGATAGGCGAGTATCTCGGATCGAAACCCCAGTCTTAATCGTTGTGATGTCGAGAGACAACGACAAGCGGCCATCTTCTGATAACACTCCAGCTGCCGGTTGAATGGAGGCGGGCTCGATCACATACTGATTCTTGATGGTCGAAAAACTGATACTAGACAGCTTCTTATCAAGACGGTATTCATCTGAAGCGAAGGCATGTGAGCAAGCAACCGTCACCAGGATGCCGAATGCGATAATTATTTTTTTCATGTTTAATTTCTCCTTGTTTGTTTTTTTTGCGGCGAGGATGGTACCTGTTTTTCTATTATTTCTGGTCTTACCTCAAATTAATTTATGGGTAATTAAGTTCGCTTCATATTGTTATTGTTTATTAAAGGTTAAATACATTGTCATGCCAGATCAGACAGGTGCTGTGAATAACGATTATTTCTAATGAACTTTTGTGAATAGTCCTAATGGCGGGCTGATTGGGCGATGAACTTTGATTATTTTTAGATATTAATGGGTTTAGTCAACGTCATACCGGATTATCCAGGTGTGAAGAACCCCATCATATAAATTCATAACTCAGGCAGGCAATCCGATGGGGCATTGGGCCGGTAAATCGAGAGGGGGGGGCTCGCACTGTCGCGCAAAAACGCACTTTGCCAAAATGTGTGTTGATGCACAGAGTGAGTTGACTGAACCCCCGCTTGTGTGAGGTTGCAATCAGCATCATATTCTAGCGTGCGGACTGATCAAATAGGTAAAGGACATGGTGCCAACATCGGCTGTAAACCGTCGCTGCGGCAGTACATCATTCGATACCTTGGGTATATTGTCGCGACGCTCCCTTTGGGCCTTGGTATTGTCTGGATGGCGTTTTCTTCCAACGTAGACACCCGATTGCTTACACTGAGCGGGGAGCGCCGCGTCTCTCATCGCAGCTTTGCTGACTCGCTCGACGAGGAGGTGGATCTTTCCATAAAAAGTAGACAAATGCTCCCAGATTAGCCACTGGATGCCATTAAGTTTCCTTGCACGTGACAGAGAAACAGGAAAATTAATGGCCGTTCTAGCTTATGGCTGCGCGATTGGTATCTTTTCATCTAGATCGCGAGGTAAACATGATAGGCACTAGCGCCAAACCCGATGCTGTTGCTACTATCCCCCCAAAAATTGACATGGGCAGTATTTAAATGTGATTTATAGATATCCAGTTTGGTTTTTTATCGGCACTCGATTTGCCATAAGTATTTCATCGTTTTTATCTATTAGAGTTATCGTTATTTCCCATTAAACAAATGCAATCATTGAAGATATATTCTTCGTGGGCAGAAAGGAGCTTTTGATTAGCCATTGACCACTCGACTGGTTAAATGGTTAGGACGCATTGGAGAGCATCCATGAAGATGTCAAAAAGCTTTTTACTAATTACAGTTGGCTTAGCCAGCACATCTCTACAGGCGCAGACCCTGACAAGAGACAATGGCGCACCAGTCGGTGACAACCAGAATTCAATCACAGCAGGTGAAAACGGAAGCGTATTACTGCAAGACGTTCACCTGATCCAAAAATTGCAGCGTTTTGCCAGAGAGCGAATTCCAGAGCGTGTTGTGCATGCTCGTGGTACAGGTGCTCATGGTGAGTTCGTTGCATCGGGTGATTTTAGTGACTTAACGGTTTCCGCTCCTTTTACTAATAAAGGAAAGGTAACTCCTGTTTTCGTTCGTTTTTCGACCGTTATTCACTCAAAAGGATCACCAGAGACACTTCGCGATCCTCGTGGTTTTGCCACTAAATTTTATACTGAACAGGGTAACTGGGATCTGGTTGGGAACAACCTGCCTGTGTTCTTCATCCGTGATTCAATTAAGTTTCCGGATATGGTGCACTCTCTAAAGCCGTCTCCAGTTAACAACGTTCAGGATCCAAACCGATTCTTTGACTTCTTCAGCCATGAGCCGGGTGCGACCAACATGCTGACTTGGCTATATAGCAACCTAGGCACGCCAGCAAGCTATCGCACTATGGATGGCTTTGGTGTCCACGCTTACAAGTGGATCAACAAGAAAGGCGATGTGAACTATGTGAAGTTCCAATGGAAAAGCCAGCAAGGCATTGAAAGTCTTCGTCCTGATGAAGTGACGGCAATGCAGGGTAAGGACTTCAACCATTTAACCAATGATCTCTACAAAGAAATTGGTCTAGGGAACTACCCTAAGTGGGATCTGTACGTGAAAGTGTTATCGCCAGAAGCCCTGAACAAACTGGATTATAACGGGTTGGATGCAACCAAAGTATGGCTGAATGTACCGGATCAAAAAGTCGGCACTATGATGTTAAACCGCCTCCCAGAAAATTTCTTTTTAGACACTGAACAGTCGGCATTTGCACCGTCAAATTTGATTCCTGGTATCGAGCCATCGGAAGACCGTTTGCTTCAAGGTCGTTTGTTCTCTTATGCAGATACACAGTTGTACCGCTTGGGAGTGAACTTGTTCCAACTGCCAGTAAACCGTCCGTTAGCATCCGTGAATAACCATAATCAAGACGGATTGAGCAACAACGCGAAGCAAGGCCATGGTGATGTGAACTACGAACCAAGCCGTAAACTGGCGCTGGAAGAAAGCACGCAATATAAAGCGGTTGAAACCAAGCTGGTCGGGACTGTTCAACAAAAAGCAATCAGCAATCCTCGCAACTTCTACCAAGCAGGTGTGTTATTCCGCAGCATGAGCAAGCAAGATCAGAGTGATTTGATTGCCAACTTAGCGGGTGACCTAAATAAGGTGATGGATAAAGACGTTAAGGAAACCATGGTGAGCTATTTCTATCGTGCAGATAAAGAGTACGGTACGCGTCTGGCCAAGGCAACAGATAGCAATCTCAAGCAAGTGAAAAACAAAGCGATGATGTAAGCAATAAGTTTTGACCTGCGGGAGATTTATCTGCTCTTTTCTGCCCGAAAATCAGGGCTCCCGTGGGTCATTCTCCCATTCCGTTAATGAGGATGAGTAAATGAAAACTGTGTTTTTGCTCTGCGCCGTTCTGCTCTCTTGGAGCTTCTCGCTAGCCTTATTGGCTGCCGAAGACAAATTGGAAGAGGAATACCAATCTCTGGTTGAACTATTCTTTGGTGCTGCGCGAATTGGCAATAACGAAGTGGTCGATACTTTTGTTTCTCAAGGCTTTCCAATCGACCAACGAAATAATCAAAGTTATACCGCTTTGATGGTGGCAGCGTATCAAGGAAATAGAGAAACCGTTCGCTTGCTGCTCGACTCAGGTGCCAACGCCTGCCTGCAAGATAAGCGTGGTAACACCGCATTAATGGGGGCACTCATCAAACGCGAAATTGGTATAGCGAAAGACCTATATCAAGCGGAGTGCTCGCCAGAGCTGCGCAATAAAGCTGGGCTAAATTTGAAAGAATTTGCCGAGATCTATGGTCAATCCAATGTTCTGAAATTGATTCAACACTGATAAATAGCAATCAATAGGATCCACAGTATGAATAACACCACATGGCTTGCGGCACTGACGCCACGAGTAAAACTTGATGATGTAAAAGGTCGTGTTTTGATGGTTCATGCTGGTGGCGATAATCACTTTGACCATCCGGCGAAACTTGGCGGCGGTGGTGCTCGAATTGTGTGTGGTGTGATTAAGTAATCCCCTTCTTTAGACGCCACAAACAATAAACGGTCCAGATTATCTGGACCGTTTTCTTAGTTCTGTCGCATCGGAGGGAACTAATACGCTTTGCAATGTTTGAAGTCCTGTTTTTACTTTAACTTGGGCACTACATGGACTTCTCCGGCTCCCAATCCCCATCTGATATCGCTTTTGTAGCAGTTCGATATGCTAAGCGACCGAGATATTGAAGAGAGTTTAGCGGACCGACGAACCCTAGTAGATCACTTCATCATAGACCGGTGGGTCATCAATTTCGCTCCATGATAGAGGCTAAAATCCGGCCAATTCAATGACAGCAAGTAGGCGATTGAGTCAGCTTCGGCTGGCCGTTTCCACGTGTGCGGTAGTTCCAATCTTGTTCAGTTCACCACCGTTTGTTTTGGGGTTTCTGAGTGGTGAAGGGAAACTGGATTTCTTGGAGCTTGAGATATGGATAGACACGCCGCCGTAAGGGGGCAGGCGCAACCAGCGGCAGCGAGAAAGAAAAGCCCCAATTTTGACTTCAAGCTCATCATTTTCCTTTAGAGATTGTTCTGTGGCGCAAACGGCATATTACGGTGGGTACGAACACTGCGAAGAATCATCGATATATCTGGTGATGGCGCTTATGACACTATCAGGATTTAGAATTCATTCTCAATTCAATCTTTTTTGTTATTGGAGAACATGTGATCCCGTCACGCTCTTTAGTGAAATTATATACATTAACGGCAAGTAACATTAGACTTAAAAAGTATTCGTCATCAAAACAGGCCAGAGTAGATAGGAATGACAAAGGAAACAGCACTCATTCAAGCACAAGATCCAAACAGCATGCTCCAGAAGTCGCGAAAAGTTACTACGAAATACATGACTGCAACAGAACGTGAGACTTACATTATCAAACGATCAATCGAATGTTTTGCTCGACATGGGTTTGGCGTAACTACACGTGAATTAGCTAAAAATATCGGTGTTACCCAACCGCTGATATATCGATATTTTGGAAGCAAAGAGGCATTGATTGAACGAGTTCATCATGAAGTGTTTGTTTCTCGCTGGAACCCTCAATGGGAAATTGCACTATCCGATCAAAAACAGCCTATAGAAGAAAGGTTGATCAATTATTTAGAAGAATACACTTCGGCCATTTTAGAAAATGATTGGGTTCGATTGTTCATTTTTACGGCATTAAGTAATCCAGAGTTCAACAAAAACTATACTCAACTTTTAAAAGAAAAAATATTTTTCCCTATCTTAAGCGAAATTAGGGCAGCGCATGGGTTAGATCCAGCCCCTTCAGAAATTGATATTGAAATAATTTGGGGATTCCATTCCAGTTTCTTTTATATGGGGATACGTCGCTGGATCTACCTTATGCAACTACCTGAAGATATTAATGCAATTATAAGAGCACGAGTAAAGCATTTTCTTTATGGATACTATGCTCTATTAGAAAATAGTCATTAATATTACTCACCTATTTTGAGTATTTTCAAAACATTCAGCAGTCTTAGCGTGTTTTTTTCTGTATTCGTAAAGCATAATAATGCTAAACACAAGTACTAATATAATTGGAAAGATGGCTGCCGATTGAAAAGAGATTTGCGCAGCTTTAGCCAATACATTATCAAGTGCAACACCGTCAAGAGCATCAAAAGCATCACCCCCTCCAGCAATCGTCAACTTCGCTGTATCAAACACACTTCCCATCATTGGAAGAACAAAATAAATCGATAGAGAACCTGCCGACCCCATTAAGCCCAAAAAGAATTCACCACCACGAGGAAAGCGCTCAGATGTACTAGCAAGCATAGTGGGCCACAAAAAACTGACACCGACCCCCCAAAGTGTTGAGGCTATTATTGCACTGTACGGATCTACCGATTGACTTAGTAAATAAAGTCCAATCGCTGATAATATACAAGACACCAATAGCAAGCCGGTATTAGAAATATATTTTGATAAAAAACCTGCACTATGACGCATAAAAAACATCAAACTTGAAATATAGATTAGGATCACTATCCCTGGCATTCCGATGGTATGACTAAGAGTAATATCAACCCATTGTCCCGGTGCAAGTTCTGTCGCAGCAGTAAGAAACATTGCGAAAAACCAAATAACAAAAGACGGTCTCCGGGTTATTTCGGCCAGCATATCGGTAAATTTTACGCCCGACTCTACGCGTTCTGTATTTGGAAATTTGACACCTATGATTAAAAGTAAGAACAAGATTGTTGGTATGAGTATTATTCCGAACTTGACTTGCCACCCGACTCCAATCGCATCAAACCCAAGGCTTGCTACCCCTCCGACGACGATACCAGCAGGCCACCAAGCATGTAATATATTAAGCCTATTCGTTTTATCTTTGGGGTAAATAGCAGTGGTTAAAGGGTTTACTGCAGATTCAGTAAAACCCCACCCGATACCAGTTAATCCCATGCCTATCCAGAATACCCAATATATATCGTCGCCTTCGACTAACACTGGGCCAAACATAGTAATCAGAGTCCCCGCTACAAAACTCACACCGGCTAGCTGCAGCATTCTTCCAATCCCAATTATGTTCACCAGCGGGCTGCCAAAAAACAAAGTAAATGAAAAACCTAAGAATGCCACTCCAAGGATTTGACCTATTAATGTTGCAGAGTTGGCAGCATCTATTGGATTAAGAAAGAGCGCTTGAACGTCCCCAGCAATAGCACCACGCAAGCCAAAACTGAGCCCCGATGTAAAGATCGCCAAAACACTAATCAAAAATAATCTTAATTTTTTTTCAGTTAAATTTTTAGATTTTGACATTGTCATTTTTTGCTCCATGTAAATGAACCATTATTTTTCATGATCCCAAGGTTAGTATTCGTTTCTTATTCTTGGACTTCCGCATAAATATAAATCAAAGAAGCGCAATCTAGTGGCATAGCTGAGTTACTATTAATCATTCTAGAATGGCGTCCACGCTCTCCAAAAATGCAATTAATTAGATCCGAAGCGCCATCTAATACTTTAGGCTGCTCCGTCCAGCGTGAGGTGGGGTTAACATTTAAAACACCTACAACTCTTATGATTTTTTTAACTCGGTTTAAGTCGCCAAGGTGTTTTTTCAATTGCGCCACTGCATTCAATGCAGATAATCGACATGCTTGATAGCCTTCTTCGTCGGTAAGCTCTCCACCTTTGCCTAATTGACCTTCATATTTCAACTCGCCATCAACCCACGGAAGTTGACCGGATGTCATCACGATATTGCCAGTTTGTACTATAGGTTCGTAATTGGACACCGCGTTTGGTGCTGCAGGTAGATCGATACCTAGCATCAATAACTGTGCTTCCGGATTTGTTTTAACAGAATTAAGTGACATGGGTTACTCCTTTTTATCATTTGATAAACAATTCATTAACAGATTAGTCGTGATGATTAATAAGTCAATAGGTTTTCATCTTGAAAATCGCAATTTGCAAACTTAACGACGTAAAAACGATCATCAAGACTTTGTTTTCGCTTTCATTGTCCAAGCTCGTTAGCCAGTACTCTGTGCAAATTTAATGTGAGGTGAACCGAAAGATGACAAATGAACAGTTGAACGATGATTGTAGGTTGTATCGAAAGGGGGACGCTTGACTTCTTTACCCCAAAAAACTGCTGAGCACATTATCGGCGACGCAATTTGTTGGTATGAAGTTCTGCCAACACGGTCGGTGAATAAAATAATGTCCAACAGGTTAACGAGGAACGTCCAAGTGAATCGAAGTGCTTAAAGTGATCGATTTCAATATTTTTTTGATGATAGGCACGGAAAAGTGACAGGCAAATACATCAATGCCCTGTATGGAAATTCGATGAATGAGCCAGGAAGAGTGGTGTGCCCGACCATCATAAAGGCTTGTTTACCTAAGGATCCATAAATGCACTCAGATCCTGTTGCGTAATTGGGTCCGAAAACCAAACTGCCTGACAGTGAGCGTTTGTGATAACCGTACTGCTTTTTCCATTCCTTGTTGGATCCACAGGGTTTCTGACAGCCTACCGCCAAGTCAATAGGGGGGCATTCTCCCAAAGCAGACTTTCTATTGAAGGGATTAGAGGAACTGCTGCATAACCCATATTGTATCTTGACAATCCCTTGCGCCTTCCTAGACAGATCGATGATTCATCGCCGTGTTTGCGTAAGTCAGTGAGGCGAACGTCTGCATCAGTAACCTTCGATAAAGTCAATTCAGCGGCAGTAATTTCATGAGTGCTCGTTCCACAGCAATATGCAGTTCACACTACACGTTGCGTTTGTATTGCTTATCTTGTTTCCAGTGTTTTGTTTTGCAACGCGGTTTCGACATCAGGCTACAGGCTGGAATGAATGTCGTCGATCAGATCGCAAGCTTACTGTTAGTTCCTTCGATTTACGCGCCTAAAGCCTACTCGCTGATAAACAAATTGACATTATTTATCATTTGATAAAAAACTTGATATTGTTTATCAAATGATAAACAATGGTCGTGATTAAAAAATAAACAATGGCTTTGGATCGTGACTTACCAATAAAAATCACCTAGCAGACTATAGGGAAAAATTATGATTGTACGAGGATTTGAACACTTCACCATTCGAACTAACAAGCTGGAAGAGACCAGAGACTTTTATATAAATCTGTTAGGCCTCAGGGTTGGCACTAGGCCAGACTTCAAATTTGATGGATATTGGCTTTACCTAAACAATGACCCGATCTTTCACTTAGTTGAAGCAGCAATGAATGAAAATGATCCGGTTGCAGAGTATTTAGGCATGAAAGACGCTGATAAAGAAGGATCAGGAAGAATTGATCATCTCGCATTTCGGATAGAGGGTTATGCATCACTCTTAGAAAACATAAAGACATTTGATTGGAATTATTTCGAACGTACTGTTCCTAATATATTTGAGCACCAAGTTTTTATCACAGATCCGAATAAGATAACGATTGAACTTATCTTTCACGATACTGAGTTTAAAGAATGGCAAAAGTCTAATGGAGAGGTCTAATTATGAATTATGTCAAGACCTCATTTATTGCTAATAGCCCATCAAATAATGAGAAATGCGTTCACATAGTAAAAAACCCTTATTCTGGTGAAGCGATTGGGTCTGTAGAGTTAAGCGATCAAAATGATATTTCTCTGGCTTTTGATAATGCACGTGATGTATTCAAGAATCGAAAGCGTTGGTTAAGCCGAGATCAACGCCTAGCCGTGTTAAACAATCTTGTTACTCTGATGAAGAATGACATCGATAAGTTAGTACATATAGCTGCGTCTGAAGGCGGCAAGCCAATAATAGATACGAAAACGGAAGTAAAACGAGCAATCAGAGGCGTTGAACTTTGCGTTAGGTATTTAAGCCAAAATAATACTGAGCCAGTCCATCTACATAGTGATGATACTGAAAGCCATATACGGACTTCATATTCGCTGAAAGAACCCATCGGCATCGTAGTGGCGGTAAGCGCTTTTAATCACCCTCTAAACTTGATTGTTCATCAAGTGATTCCGGCAATAGTGTGCGGCAACCCTATACTGATAAAACCAGCCGCTGACACGCCATTATCATGTTTTAATCTAGTTAAATTAATCTATAAATCCGGATTACCGATTGAGTGGTGCCAAGTCTTGATGACTGGTTCACATGCACTAACACAAAGCCTCATTACTAATGAACAAGTGAATTTGTTGACTTTTGTTGGCAGTGCAAAAATTGGCTGGATGCTCCGAAGTAAGTTATCACCCGGGACGCGCTGCCTCCTTGAGCATGGCGGAGTTGCCCCTGTGATTGTCGAGGAAACCGCTGATCTGGTTGAAACGGTTGCATCGATAGTGAAAGGCGGCTTCTATCATGCTGGGCAAGTTTGCGTTTCAGTACAGAGAGTCTTCTTGCCAGACACAAGGTTAAAAGAATTCTCCGATGAACTCGTTAGACAGACCCAATTATTAGTTACGGGTGATCAGCTTAGCGAAAAAACAGATGTAGGTCCTCTTATTCGTGGTTCTGAAATAAGTCGTATCGAGTCATGGATTAATGAGGCAATAGAAGAAGGAGCAACATTACTTTGTGGTGGTGAAAGGATAAACGACTCATGTTTGCTTCCCACTCTACTCCTTAATCCAAGTAAAAGCTCAAAAGTGACACAACAAGAAATATTCGGACCTGTGATCGCACTTTATTCATACTCAAACATTGGTGATGCAATAGAGCAAGCTAATCACTCTCAATTTTCGTTTCAATCTGCTGTATTCAGTAAAGATATCGACAAATCAAATTATATCGCTAGAGAACTAAATTCGTCAGCTGTGATGATTAATGACCATTCTGCATTTCGTGATGATGATATGCCTTTCTCTGGCCTAAACCAATCAGGGTTAGGGGTTGGAGGGATACGTAATACTATAAATGAAATGCAGACCAATAAAATGATCGTTCAAAGGATTAAGGGTAATAAGGACATGGAAAAACAACTAAAAATCAATAATTGAATTAGACAAGTTGACTATCACTTACAAGTTAAGGAGAACTAGGTTTATGATGAAAGCATCAGATCTACTTGTGAAATGTTTAGAAAATGAAGGTATTGAATATATCTTCGGTGTTCCAGGGGAAGAAAATGCTGACTTTATGATGAGCTTAGAAAAGTCAGATAAAATAAAATTCATATTAACTCGACACGAGCAAGGCGCTGCTTTTATGGCCGAAGTATATGGAAGGCTGAAAGGCACGCCAGCAGTTTGTCTTGGGACTCTTGGTCCAGGTGCTACTAACCTCATCACTGGGGTTGCCGATGCAAATATGGATCGCTCGCCTATGATTGTATTAACCGGACAAGGAAGTACTCATCGACTTCATAAAGAATCGCACCAAATTATGGATGTGATAAAAATGTTCGAACCAGTTACTAAATGGGCAACTAGCATTGTTAATGCAGATACAATTCCTGAAATAGTTAGAAAATCGGTTCGTATTGCTCGTAGCGAAAAGCCAGGGGCTGTACTAATTGAACTTCCTGAAGACATCGCTAAATGTAAAACAACATCCGTTCCTATGAGTACACGTAGGTTTCGTCGTTCAGTTCCCGCGGAACACATCATTGACGATGCAGTGATGCGTATAAAAAAAGCCAAATTCCCAGTTATTATTGCAGGTAATGGCTGCGTTCGTAAACGTACTACAGAGCCATTTAGATCCTTAGTTAAAAATACCGGTATTGGTGTACTCAACACTTTCATGGCAAAAGGCGTATTAATACCAGATCAACCAGAATCACTATATACAATAGGATTAGGAGTAACCGATATCGGCTCCTGCGCTATTGAATCATCTGATTTGGTTATTTGTATTGGTATAGATATGGTCGAATATCAACCTAGTCTATGGAATTCTAAAGGTAATAAAGAGATTATTCATATTGATTTTATCCCAGCAGAAATTGATCAGCATTACCACCCGCAAATAGAACTAATTGGGGATTTAGCAGATACATTAACCCTACTAGATGAAAAAATTAGACGCAGCGATGTGTATTTCGAGCCTGAAAAGCGAGATGTTATAAGAGAAGCGATCAAAAAAGAACTGAATGAACATAACAATGCAGTTGATATTGGTGTAATTAAACCTCAAAAAGTACTGCATGAGGTTCAAAAAATATTTGGAAAAAATGGCTTAGTACTTTCAGATGTTGGTGCACACAAAATGTGGGTTGCGAGACATTATCATTGCGAAATCCCAAATGGCTGTCTAATTCCAAATGGTTTTTGTTCAATGGGATTTGCTTTACCAGGTGCCATAGCTGCAAGTATTGTTGAACCTCAACGCAATATCCTTGCCATCGTGGGTGATGGAGGTTTCCTTATGAATGTGCAAGAGATGGAAACCGCTAGCCGTTTAAATAGTAATATCACCATTATGGTTTGGGAAGATCGCGAATACGGACTGATTGCTTGGAAACAATGGGCTGAGCATGGAAGACATACTGACCTGTCATTTAATAACCCCGATTGGAAGAAATTGGCTGAGGCATTTAGTTGGCATTATCAATTTGTTGATGAAAGCGCGAAGTTAGCGGGAGCCTTAGAAAAATCGAATAAATATGATGGACCTAGCCTAATCGTTATACCTATTGACTATCGAGAGAATAAGCTGTTAACGAAACGTCTTGGCGAAATAACATGTAATATTTAACCAAAATTAATTGTTAAACAAAAATTTCAGAGTTATTTACTTTTGATAGTGAACGTCAGTTTACTATTTAGAGTGCTTATTAACTAATAGTGAGGAATATTATGAACAATCAAAAAACACGTAGAGAAATCTTAAAGTATATGGCGGCCACAGCAATAACTAGCGCCTCAATATCTAAAGCTCAATCCAATGATAAAATTAACCCAATAAAACAAGGCAGCCCAATTGTAAAGCTGGGGGTGACTGATTTAAGTTTCCATCGAGTAACCGGTGCCGTTGTCGCACATGTCATGAATCTATTGGGCAAACAAGTAGTGAGATCTTATGACTTACATGAAGAAAACTTTAATCGTCTAAAGAATGGATATGTCGACTTTGTAAGCTCTGCTTGGTTGCCCCATAGTCATGGTATTTATAAATCAAGCGTCGAAGAAAACATTGCCACTCTTGAGTTAGGTTTACACTATGAGCCTTATGCCTTCTGGGGAGTGCCTGATTATGTTCCAATTAACGAGTTAGAAAGTATAGAAGACCTAACAAAGCCAAAAGTCATTGCTAAAATGCGCCCCATTATTCAAGGGATTGGAGAAGGTGCAGGTATTACACGATTTTCTAAAAATATCATGAAAGAGTACAATCTGACGCCTCATGGATATGAGTTTAAAACTGGTACGCAAGCAGATTGCATTTCAGCATTTGAAGACGCTGTTTCAGTGAAAGACTGGGTGATAGTCCCTTTATGGCATCCACAGTTCTTACATCATCAATATAGAATCCGAGAATTAAAAGATCCCAAAAAACTACTCGGTGGTAAGGATCGAGCAGTACTACTAGCAAGAAAAGATAGTCTTTACCTTCATTTTTCACCACAGGAGATATCCGTCTTAGATAACATTCATCTCACAAACGATATTATTTCCGAAATAGACTATAGTGTTAATCGACTTAATTTGACAGAAGATGAAGCAGCAAAAAAATGGTTGCAAGAAAATACGGAATACTTATCTAAGTGGTTAGAGCCTTTAGGGTGATTGAAGCTAATGCGTTTATTTACCCATCTTTTCTAAGCTCAAGGATGGGTAATTTAAATAGTATGGTAACAATGCCCATAACATAATAACTTAACTGTTCTTCACTAACTTTAGTCAATCCCTACTTTGGTTTATTTAATCATGATCAGCGCGCCACGATTCTGTCCTGATTGGCGTGGGGCCGTGACTGAAACCCCGCTTGTGTGTAAAGTTGCAATCAGTATCATATTCTGGCGATCGGACTTATCAAATAGGCAAAGGACATGGATGAACAATCGACATTAAAGGTGGGTGACCGCTATCAGTATGCGGGGTTTTGGTCTCGTGTGGGGGCCGCCGTGATTGATACGGTGATCCTTTGTGTGCTGACGTACCCGATACTCGTCGCCGTATACGGTTGGGCGTATTTTGAGAGTGACGCCGTGATCCAAGGCGGCACGGACTTCGTGCTGAGTTGGCTGTTCCCACTCATCGCGGTGCTGAGTTTCTGGGTGTATCGTCAAGCGACACCTGGGAAAATGGCCATTCGTGCCAAAATCGTGGATGCCAACACCGGTGACAAGCCGTCGTTGCGACAGTACCTCATTCGATACCTGGGTTATATTGTCGCGACGCTCCCTTTGGGCCTTGGTATTCTCTGGGTGGCCTGGGATAAACGCAAACAAGGTTGGCACGACAAACTGGCCAATACGGTGGTGATTGGCGACAAAGAGCGCACCGCCGAGGTGGCGTTTTCTTCCAACTCAGACACCTGATTGCTTACGCTGAGTGGCAAGCGCCGCGTCTCTCATCGCTGCGTTGCCGACTCACTCTGACGGGGAGGCAGAACTTTCCCGCTGCGCGGTAACAACGCCACTTACCCGATTGGGATCATGAAATCGACAGCAGAGCGAGCGCTGTTGGACACCCTCGTTTTATTTTGTTGACGTGTTACACACGGCAATTAAAGCATTGGGACTAACCCCGTTGTTTTGCTGAAGGACGCTCAGGCGTACACGGGCCATAGATACACTAAGTAGTACAGAATATTTTGCTATTCTGTTTAGGTTATTTATCATGTCGAATACACTCAAAACGTTACTCATCGATGCGTTGGAAGCCCTCGTTGAATTGCACCATGATGATCCGATCATGTTGGCGCAAATTGACGCAGAACTTGCCGGGCGCAGCTCACGCCAGCGAAACAGCGCGCTGAGAGCCCGCATTCAAGCGCTGATTTCCTCCCGTACCGTCACCGAACCCCAAGCGCCAACGCCCTTGTTAACGCCCACTTCAATGCCTTGCCAGCGCGCCTATCGTGATGCCCCGATCGCGTATCCTGATCACTTTATGGGATCGGCGTTTGAAACGATGCGTCAGAAACTGTTAGACATCTCGGGTAGCCGCTCGCGCTTGCTCAACTTAGACCAAACAAGTCGCGCGTTTGTCCGCGTGGTCGACGAGCTGCCGGACGAACTGGCCAAACGGCTGTTATCGGAACAATCGATGCAACTGACGCCCGTGCCCGAGCCAACCTTAGATGAATTGATCGCTCATGGCTATGTGCAATGGGATGACGCGCAAGGCAAGTATCTGCAAAACAAAAAGCCGCCCGAGGCGAAAGAGTGGGCGGGCTTGCTCGGGATCGACCACCAGTACACCTTGCCAATGCCTGACGCGCGGGCGAAAGACGGCAGACACAGCGACGGTTACCTGCAGTCGCTGCTGTTTGAAGCGCCATTGCATCGCGCTGTGAAAAAATTGGCGAGCGAGGCCAAAACGGCGATCGAAGAAACTGGCAACAACATCTTGTTTCTGTGTCTGGGGTTTTTGGAATGGGTGGATCAGGCAGACAGCAGCAAACCGCGATTGGCCCCTTTGTATATGCTGCCGGTCAGTATTGAAAAAGACTACCGCAAAGGGGTGGTGACCTATCACATCCAATACAACGGCGAAGACATCATTCAGAACCTGATCTTACATGAAAAATTGCTGCAAGAGTTCGGTCTGACGCTGCCAGATCTGGTGGATCCCGACAATGAAGATCGGTTACTGACACCGGAAGAGTACTTTGAGGCGGTGAGCGCGTTGCTGGCTCGCAAGCACAATGACGTGGTGGTGCGAGAGTGGGCGGTGCGCCGTTATGCAACGCTTGCCACCTTAAGTTTGGGCAAGTTATTGATGTATCGCGATCTTGACCCGCGCAACTGGCCTGATGGCGCCGATAACCTACTGGAGCACGATGTCATTCGCCGCTTCTTTTACGATGGTGAACTCACCGCCAGTGACGGGATGGGAACGCAAGGCAATGGCCGTGATGACAGTTATGTATTGGATGACGTCGCGGATCTTCACGACGATTTCCCGATGATTGAAGACGCCGACAGCTCGCAGATGAGCGTGGTGATTGACGCGTTAAACGGCAAAAACCTTGTGGTCGAAGGCCCGCCAGGCACCGGGAAATCCCAAACCATCACCAATCTGATCGCTGCGGCGCTGTCACAGAAAAAAAGCGTGCTGTTTGTGGCGGAAAAGCAAGCCGCGCTGGAAGTGGTAAAACGTCGTATGGATAAGACCGGATTGGGGGACTTCTGTCTTGATCTCCATAGCGACAAGGCAAAAAAACGTCTGGTTCTGGATGAGTTCAAACAGCGACTGTCGAATGCGCCCCATTTTCACTACTCGCACAGCGAATACGGCCGCGAGGTGGAGCGTTATGAAAGGGCACGCGAGAAGCTGCAGTGCTATGTGCAGTGGATTAACCGCGAGTGGAAACAGACTGGCCTGACGATCCATGAAATCCTCATGGCGGCGACGCGCTACCAAGAAGCGGTCTCGCCCCTCAAGTTCAATGATGTGGCGCCTGAATCGCTCACCGGAGACCAGTTCTCGGTGGGGGCGCTGGACGACAAGCTTGAGCAGCTCGAGGTGTTTTATGATTACTTAAGCCGCGTCAGTCAGCAATTGCCAGACGCCGGCAATTGGGCCTCCCACCCTTGGTTTGGGGTGGAGAACAAAGCCTTGTCCGGTCACGATCCTGATCAAGTCTGTCAAGTGCTGGCGCAGTGGAATGACGCCTTGATGGTCTGGCGCGATCGCTTGGTCGACGTCACTCACCAGCATCACCTGACCATTCAACCTCACCTCTCGCTGACGGAGCTCGATGCGCTGATCACGCAGTGGTGCGCTATCCCGCTGCCCCATCGTCACACCGATATCCCCGCGCTGGCCAAGCTGACCGTCAGTACGAGTGAGGCGCTGGACGCGTTTGTGGCGCAGCACCAGCAAGCTGCGCAGTGGTATGGGGAGCTCAGCGGCACCTTCACCTCAGGGCTGGTTAACGATTTGGCGTGTATTGATGAGGTGGAGGCGGCGCTGCGCGGCTTAGCGCAGTTAGGCGTGGATACGCAAACCCACTTTGATGATCTTGCGCGGGCATTAACGCAACTGGCAGAGATGATGGAGCGCCTTGGCCACATCGAGACGTCTTACCGCGAGTTGTCACCGCATCTACCGGAGGCTATCCAGCCCTTGCTGGCCACGCATTGGTCTGGGCTGAAAGAGCTGGAAACCTTTCTTTCCCTCGCGGCGTCTTTACCCGCGCAGCACCTTGGTGCGCGGGACGCGCTGTTCGACAACGAAGCCTTGCCCGAGTTTATGCGCAGCTTTGTCGAAGAGCACCACGCTCTAGTGACGCAAGGTAACGCATTGGCGCAGACGTTTCTCATCGACGCGTTGCCCTGCGTTGAACTCTTACAGCAATACGCGGCTGAGCTGGCGCAAACCACGTGGTGGTCATGGCTACAGCCTTCATGGCGAGCGACCCAACAAGCGGTGCGCCAGTTTACGCGAGCCGCGACGTTTGAGCCCCATGCCATGGCCACGCAATTGAGCGCGGCGGCGGACTGGTCGGCGAGGCGCACCGGCTTTGCCGAGGACACAAGAAACAATCAACTGCTGAAACAGCATTTTCATGGCCTCGACACCGACGTCGACTTAGTGTCGACCATGGCGCTTTGGTATCAGCGGGTTCGGACTGAGTATGGGATTGGGTTTGGTCAACGCGTGGCCCTCGCGCAAGCTTTGTTCACCCTGCCGGTAGAGGTGTTTCGTGGCTTGCAAAGCTTGTATGAGCACGGTTTGGTCATCGAGCTTGAAGCGCTGAGAAAAGCGCGGCAACGACTCGCGTCGGTGCTGACGTCGGTGGAGTGTTTGACGCAGTCTGAGATCGTGTTAGGCGCCGAGCCTTACCCGTTGACTCAGCTACACGAGAGCTTCTCCCACCAACTGGCCTTGTGCCAGCACTACCTGCTGGATGCTGGGTTATCGCAGTCTCAGTTGCGCGCGCAAATCAAGGTGTGTCAGTCGCTGCGTGATTTGCTGGATGACATGCCGGACCATGACGTGTGTGCGCCAATTTTCTCTGAGCCGTTGGACCTTTCGGTTACTAAGACTGGCTCAACGCCGGTGGGGCTCGAGGTGATCACGGACACATTAAGCTACGCTGCAAAAGTCAAACGGGTGTGTGGTCAGGGTCAGATCGCAGCCTTGATCCAGCGCCAATCGGATCCCCAATCGATACACGCGCTGCAGGCGTTAGGGGAGACGTTGGCCCAAGAGTGGCGCCAAGTGCTGGACGCGGAGGCGCAATTTATCGCCCTGACGGGCGCGCAGCGCGCCTGTTGGTTGCAACACAGCGGCGACGGTCTCAGCGCAGTGATTGAG
The DNA here is from genome assembly GCF_028551255.1 of Vibrio tubiashii. Taxonomy (NCBI): domain Bacteria; kingdom Pseudomonadati; phylum Pseudomonadota; class Gammaproteobacteria; order Vibrionales; family Vibrionaceae; genus Vibrio; species Vibrio tubiashii. The sequence goes on from NZ_CP117031.1 coordinate 185,553, forward strand.
CGTAACCAACGTGCGCTCCACAGTGAGCAGTGGCTTGATGGCTGGCTCAAGTACTTGTTTGCCAAGCAGCGCATGGAAACGGGCGGCTATCGCTTGCTCAATCGCTATTTGAGTCAGCAGCCTCATTCAATCACGTTCGCCCAAGACGCGATGAAGTTTGCGACCTATCAGTGCCTCGCGCGGGAAATCTATCAAACTCAGCCGGAGCTGTCGCAAATGTCCGGTCATGAGCAAACGGCCCTTCAGCAGCAGTTTGCCAAATACGATGAGCAGCTTAAAGTGTGGCAACGGCGGCGAGTGGCCGCCCGCGCTGCCGATCGCCCCGTACCTGCAGGCACCCGCGGCGCGAAGGCGAGCAGTTATTCAGAGCAGGCGCTGCTGCAACGAGAGATCGACAAGAAGACCCGACACATCTCGATTCGCAATTTGGTGACGCGCGCGGGTAGAGCGATGCTCGCCCTCAAGCCGTGTTTTATGATGAGTCCAATGGCGGTGGCAAAATACCTTCCGCCAGGTCAACTGGATTTCGATCTGGTGATCATGGATGAGGCGTCTCAAGTGAAGCCGCAAGACGCGTTGAGCTGCTTCGCACGTGGCAAGCAGATTGTGGTGGTGGGTGACTCGAAGCAGCTGCCGCCCACCGCGTTTTTTGAAAAGTCGCTGTCCAATGACGTAAACGCTCACGGGGACGAGACGGGGGTGATTGATGAAGCGGAGAGTATCCTCGATGCGGTGAGTGCCTATTTTGATAAACGGCAACTGCGTTGGCACTATCGTTCGCGCCATGGCAGCTTGATCGAATTTTCAAACCACAAGTTCTATCACGGCAATCTGGTGGTGTTTCCTTCGCCTTATGATCAGTGTGAGGACTACGGCATCAAGTTCCACCTCATTGGAGAAGGGCGCTTCATTAACAACGTCAACCAAGGTGAAGCGCACGAAGTGGTCGCGGCGATCAAAACGCACCTGATGCAACGTCCTCATGAAAGCTTAGGCATCGTGGCAATGAACTCTAAGCAGCGCGATCTGATTGAAGCCAATCTGGAGTCCGCCATTCATCAAGATCCGAGCTTGCGAGCGGCGTACCTAGCAAACCTGAAGAGCGACGATCCCTTGTTCATTAAAAACCTGGAAAATGTCCAAGGGGATGAGCGAGATGTGATTTTTATTTCTTTTACCTACGGCCCACAAGAAATAGGTGCGACCGACATTCCACAGCGCTTTGGCCCAATCAATGGGGCCAGTGGATGGCGCCGCTTGAACGTGCTATTTACGCGCGCCAAGCAGCGCATTCATGTGTTCAGCTCCATGACGGCCGATCAGATTGTGCTGACGGATTCGAGCAGCCTTGGCGTGCAGTCACTCAAAGGGTACCTTCAGTACGCCCAAACCGGTCAACTGATTGGTCAAGATGGCATCCAGCAAGGCCAGCCCGACAGTGATTTTGAAATTGCTGTGATGGACGCACTGGCCCAGCACGGTTTTGAGTGTGTCCCTCAAGTCGGCGTGGCGGGATTTTATATTGATATCGCGGTGCGCGATCCGGGTATGCCTGGGCGTTATCTGATGGGGATTGAATGTGATGGGGCGACGTATCACAGCAGCCGTTCGACCCGAGACCGAGATCGAGTTCGACAAGGCGTACTTGAGGGGTTGGGGTGGACCATTCGCCGCATCTGGTCTACCGACTGGTTTAAGCATCCTCATGCGGAGCTCAAACCGATCATCGAGGAACTAAAAGCTAAGGCGACAGCATCTAACTCTCGAGAAGAGTATGTTGGGGAAATGCAAGAGCCCTACTTTGCTGAGGCAGTGCCTGAGGAGAGGTCTGAGCCAGTTGCCGAAACTTTGAAAGAGGCGTTGGTGCGATACCGAGATCAAGTGATTGCGAGGAAGTATCCGAAGACGGATCCCAACCAACGCTTATTGCGACCGGATATGATAGAGCACCTAGTGTTGGACAGGCCTATGACACGTGAGGAGTTTTCTCTCGATATCCCAGGGTATTTGAGAGAGCACACTTGCTCGAAAGAGGCGGGGGACTACTTGGATGATGTACTGGAAATTATTATGGATTACGAAAGCATTGAAGCGTTTTAGTGGCCTGTTGTAGTTAGGAAGAAAGCATCGATTTTTGATTTTGCAATTAGCTTAATTTTAACCGTAACCTTTGACCCTAACTAATTGGAAAAATTAGGTATGTTGAAAATGCAGAATGTTTCGGTGTTTAAAAGCAGAATAATCCTATCTAATAATTGTTAACTGTTTTTTTATCAATATAGTCAATTGAGGTTGTATGACTGGATTATCTGAGCTAACTAAAAAGTCTATGGGAGAACCAGTAGCTCCAACATTTACGGATAATGAGTTAAAAGTTAAGCGAAACATTCTAGTGTTAAGTGCGATTACACTCTTGATCATTTTTGGATTGAAATCTGCACCAGATAACGAGGAAAGCGTAACCTTTACATTGTTTTTTGTTAGATCATCGCATATCGATTTTAACTTCATTTTTATGATGCTTTTGGTGAGCTTAGTATATTTACTTTCTAATTATTGTTGGCTTTGTACCGAGTACATTGCAAAGTGGAAAATACGAGTGACTGGCACTAAAAATCCGCCAAGCAAACCAAGTCAAGACGAGCAGTTTCTCCGTAAAGTCACAAACCAACACCCTTACAAAGATCACAATGACAGTGCCGAGCAGTCAAATCTCTATTCATATTTGATGATTCATCAACTGTACTCTGACTCATTTATAGACATTCAAATAAGTGAAGATGAAATGAAAAAGTACCAAGAAAAGGCTCGTTTAATGCTTGCTATCAGCGAGGAAGAATCAAATAAAGTTTCTGGTTACACGGTGACAAATACGGATAGGGACTACTGGTATTCTTTGCTTATAGAGATGAGGTCGACAAGAGAGCTTATTCAGCATTATAAGAAAGTAATGGAAACTCCTTATCTAATCGAGTCAATAAAACGGTTTGATGAAAACTTTCTCTTTTTCCAAAACAGTCAGTATCGTAGGCACTTTATTATGGAGTTATTGCCAACGTATTGGGTTGGCTTCATGGCAATTCTAAGTATTGTAATGAAAATTTGGTTTGTGCCGAGTTTCTTATTAAGCGTTGGTACTGGTCTGTTATTGAGTTTTGGGGTGCTGTATCTTCTTAACATGCATCACAAAAAAAACAGTTAACAAACTGTTTAAGAGTGATTCGCAACGCGTGGCATTTTTACTATGCGTTGCGTTTGGTGTTTAAAGTGGCTTGCGGGAGCTTTGGTATTGCGTTGCTCACACCTTAACAGGGCGTTAGGCATCAAGAGGAGTAAGAATGAAATCCCAGGTACTTAGAAAGTTTGAAGCAAAGCTTGAAGAGATGAATGATCAGCTTTGCTACTTTTTGTTTTCAGATGTTGAGGTCGAGAACGTTTTTTCCAAGTTATCTCATGAGCTTGCCAGCACATATACAACGGAAGTATTCTCAGAAAATGAATTTTCTGAACGACTCCATATAAAAATTGAAGCTTTACCTGCTTTTCGTACCAAAGCGTTTCACACTCTGGTTAGCATGAGTGTAATTGCTTCAGTAGAGTACTTGTTGAGTTATATTGAAGAAATTGAAGAGTTTCGTGCTAGCGTAGAAACATCTATTCATGATGCTATAACTGATAAAAAACCAGAGGAGCAACTTAAACAGAAGTTAAGCCACTGGCTTGGTGAAGTTCCTGAAAGTGCAATCATAAAAACAATCGCATACTTGCGGTTGCGAAGAAACCACATTGCTCATGTTCGTGAAGATATGAGTGAAGGTTACCGTTCATTGATAAAGAATGACTCTAACCATCTAAATAATTACTGGGCAAAGCAAGCAACAGAGTTAAATGGCTTTGACTTTTCTCTGCAATCCTACGCTGAATTTGAAGTCAATGAAGTGTTTGCATTGATAAACCTTTCGCGAGTTTGTATGCGAAAAATTGATTCAATGATGTTGTCTACTATTTCGGATGAGTCTATTGCTATCTATGAACTTCCTAACTTTCTTGCTAACAAAAGACTAAATGGCTTAACCGTTGATGTTAAATCTCGAAAGTTTACCGCATATCTGCAGCATCAATATGGAAAGAGAATGTCTTGCGCAGATGCTTTGCTGCGATCGCACCTAAAAGATGCCTAACAAACGCTTTAAGGCGGATTCGCAACGCGTGGCATTTTTACTATGCGTTGATTTTAGTGATTATGGTGGTGTGCAGAAACATCGTATTGCGTTGCTCACCACTTAAGCGGGCGTTATACCTATTGGCACAAGGGGAGCGAGTAAATATGGGTAGAGCTAAAGAGTTCATGCTGGAACAAGAAGAAAGAGGGTTCTACTCTGTAGGTGACAAATTCTTATGTTCTCGATGCATTGGTGAAGAAGACTTAGGAAGATATGTGCGTGATCAAGGGGAACGAGGGGAATGTACATATTGTGGAAATAAAAGACTAAGAATCATTCATTTTGACATGCTTATGGAATTCTTAGTGGATTGTATCAGTGAGGAATATGGTGAGCCTAACAACGTTGGTGTTGCATGGGATAAGGGATGGTGTGGAGATGTAATGGATTCATACGATCTGTTAGGGAAGCTAAGTATCCCAATAGAAAATATGGATCTTCAAGATGACATTATATCTTCTTTAAATGTCCAACAATGGTGCAAGAGAGATTTTTACAATTTATCTCCCTCGGAGGCATATTTGCATGGATGGAAATCGTTTGTACATCTAGTGAAGCACAAATCTCGATACTCATTTTACCGTGCTGAAGATGATAGAGAGTTTAATAGTTTCGACGAAATTCCTCCTAAATATTTCATGGATTCTTTGAGCAATGTCGTAGACAGCCTAAACTTATATAAGAATATTAAGGTCGGCGAAAAAGTACTTCGTGTAAGAATTCATGATAAAAAAACAAAACTTAATTCAGCTAATGACATTGGTTCCCCCCCAGTAGAGTTTGCAGTATATCCAAATAGAATGAGTCCATCCGGAATATCAATGTTCTATGGGGCTTTCGACCGACGCACTGCAATCGCTGAAACCTTTGAGGGACCAAATCAAGCTAAGGTTGCGAGTGTTGGGACTTTTGAAGTGACTCGAGAGCTTGTCGTGATTGACTTTAGTAAACTACCTCCATACGAAGGGTTGCTGTCAGGATGTGAACGTGATTATCGTCATCAACTATCTTTTGTGTACGATTTTCTATCGGACTTTACAGCTCCAGTGAGAAAAGATGGTCTTGAGCATATTGATTATGTCCCAACACAAGTAGTCAGCGAACATTTTCGATTTATCCATAAGACCAAAGAAGGTAAGAAAGTTGACGGTATTATTTATCCGAGTTCAAAGCTTTATAAAAGAAATGCAATAGTATTATTTTGTGACGACAAAGAATGCGTGGAGCATGATGCAAAGGATGGTCTTTTGAGACTTATTAGCCTAAAAAGAATTAATCCCAATAAATACATATAGGTATAACAAACTGTTTAAGAGTGATTCGCAACGCGTGGCATTTTCACTATGCGTTGGTTTTAGTGGTTAAGGTGGTATGCGGAAGCTTAGGTATTGCGTTGCTCACACCTTAACAGAGCGTTAGTTGCGTCATAGAAAAATTTTAATACGTCAGAAAGGAAGGGATTATGCCAATAGATTTAACAGAAACTTTGGTTGTTGGGATTTCAGCTACTGCACTATTTGATTTATCTGAAGCTGATGAGATCTTTAGAGAAAAAAACAAAACAGATCCAAACACAGCGATAGACGAATATCGAACATATATGCTTGAGCACGAAGATGAACCGCTAAATGATGGTACAGCTATGCCGTTAGTAAGGTCACTGCTAAATCTCAATACGCACAAAAGTCCGGAAGACAATGCGCCGATAGTCGAGGTAGTTGTTATTTCGAGGAATAGCCCGGAAACTGGCTTTAGAGTATTGAATGAAATTCGTAGGAGAAAACTCCCTATTACGCGTTCAGCATTTACAGCTGGTGAAGCGAGTTCGATCTATTTAGATGCTTTTTATGTCGACTTGTTTCTAACTACCAATGAGCAAGATGCTCAAGAGGTCATCGATAGTGGGGTATGTGCCTCGGCATTAGTTAAAAGGCCCCCTCAGTCAGAGGCGAGTTTGAACGAAGAGCAAGTTCGCTTTGCTTTTGATGCGGATGCCGTGCTTTTTAGCGAGGACAGTGAAATTGTTAACCAAACGGATGGGTTAGAAGAGTTCTGGCGTAGTGAAAATGAAAAACAGGATATCCCTTTACAAGAAGGGCCATATGCTAACCTTCTGAAAAAACTATCAAAAGTACAAGAAAGGTTGCCAGGGCGTATTGAATATTCTCCTGTAAAATTGGCTATTATGACTGCGCGAAATAGCCCGGCGGAAATGAGAGTTATAAAAACCCTTCGTAGTTGGAATGTCTATATTGACCAAGCATTTTTTCTTGGAGGTTTAGAGAAAAGTCGCTTTCTAAAGGCTTTTAAGCCACATATCTTTTTTGATGATCAAGATTCACACTTGGACCCAGCGTCAACAGAGGTTCCGAGCGCAAAAGTTCTTTATCCATCAAACTCAATTCTGAATAAAATAATGCAGGAAAAAGCCAAGAAAAAAGTTGATACAGTGCCAGATGAAGCATGCAACTAACAATCTGTTTCAGAGTGATTCGCAACGCGTGACATTTTTACTATGCGTTGCGTTTGTGGTATGCGGAAACATCGGTATTGCGCTGCTCATACCTTAACAGGGCGTTAGGCTTCAAGGAGGAATCATGAGTACAGATACAACATCAATATGGACAATTATTTCTTCTCTATCCTCGCTAGGATCATTTGGTGTAGCGGCTTTAGTTGGTTGGCATGGTTACCAAAAGTATCTAGCGGAGGAGCATATTGAGCCATCTGATGATAGATTGGAGCTCTTTTCTACAAGGAAACAAACAACCGAGTTACGAGTAGAAAACAATCAACTTCGTTGCTACCTACATGATATAAGAGATAATCGTGGAGGCTTGCAGTGGTCTCTTTCAAAACAACAAATTGATAAAGTCAAAGTAACTAAGGAAGCTACTAGCAGTGTTTCTGGTCGGATAAAAATAGGTCCGCGGTCAGGCTGGCTCTATTCTTACAAGTTGTGGTCAAACCCAAGAGAGTTGGAAAAGGCAATACAGAAGCTTGTGGATACAATTGAAGCCTAACAAACTGTTCAAGAGGGATTCGCTACGCGTGGCATATTTGCTATGCGTTGCGTTTAGTGTTTAAGGTGGTATGCGGTGGCTTTGGTATTGCGTTGCTCACACCTTAACAGGGCGTTATGAAAATGGAGGTCAGAAGTAAATGTTTGGCACAGATGGTGAAAGTAGTGGGTTAGTTTCAGGTTGTTATACCTTAGATTATGTACCTGGTCGGAAAGTTATAGCTTCACTAGGTCTCGTTGAATATACCGTTAAGAATATCGCTGGAAATGCTCCAGAGAAAATGCAATCAGTTTTTTCTAGTTTACTAGAAGCGGCACTAGATCAGGGGGCTCACGCCGTAATTAATGTGCGAATGGTGACCGGTTCTTATCAGAAGCAAGGGTCGCAGTGGATGGTCTCGTATATTGTGGCTTATGGTGAGGCAGTTTTACTCGAGTAATTTACATAACAAGCATTATGAGTGACTCGCAACGCTTGGCGTTTTATAGCCAAGCGTACCTTACACCTTGGCGCGGCGTTAATTTTTATAGTGTCACCATTAATTAAGAGGTAATAATGAGCATATTGGAAGAAGCAAGAGAATCCTTCGAACGGATTCAAAGTTTTGATGCGCAAACACTTGCAAGATCTAGTGAGCTAGGCCAGCACTTTGATTTTTCGAAAGCTGTTGAGCCTGCAGCTAAAGTAATTCGGTTATATCGGCAGTTGTCGTTATCAGCTTTGGATGATTTCCCTGATTCAATGCTTAGTCAATTAAAAAGTCAATCTGATGCTGATTATAGCCGCTTTGAACAAGCATTAGATTTTCAACCGAACAATATCGATAATCCTAGTGGTAATAGGGATTCGATCATTTCTCAGATTGAAGATGCTTATGATGGTGCTTTTAATCGCTTATATCCTTTTATTTCCTATGGTGTAAGTAAGTCTGTAGATTTCCAGCGAATGGAAAATGATGCGCGCGCAATGCTACAGTCGGTAAAAGATAACGCAGGTAAAATCACAGAAGATTTAGCCCTTCATCAGGAGCAAGCTCAGGATGTACTGGCAGATGTTCGCAAAGTTGCTGCTGAACAGGGGGTATCTCAACAGGCAATATACTTTAAAGATGAAGCTGAAGTTCATGAGAAAGCAGCAGAATATTGGAAAACAAAAACAATTCATGCAGCTATAGCTTTGGGAATATACGCTTTTTGCACGCTATTTATTCATAAAATTGCTTGGTTTAAGCCCGAAGACAGCTTGCAAGCAGTGCAGTTAATTACTAGTAAAGTCTTAATATTCGGTGTTATTGCGTATTTGTTGTTTCTAGCTGCAAAAAATTTTCTGTCACATAAACATAATGCGATTGTGAATAAGCGCAGACAGAATGCTCTTATGACTTATAAGGCACTTACTGATGCTGCTGCATCGGAAGAAACTAAAGACATTGTGTTGAATCATGCGGCTTCCTGTATATTCTCACCTCAAGATACAGGTTATATCAAAAATGAAAGTAGTTTATCGCAGCAACCGGCAGGCCGTTCGATTATTGAGTTACTACCCAAAACATCGATGAAACTCGATGGATAAAATTTAAAAAAGCAATCAAGGTGAACTGTTACACTCGGCGGTTTTGGTATGGAGTTCGGTACACTTGGTGAGTTTACCATGGTGCACCTTATGTTAGGCGTTAGGCGAGATAGGAGAAACTTGTGAATCCAGGATACGTATATATATTGATAAATGAATCTATGCCCGGCTTATTAAAAATCGGTAAAACTCGTAGAGATAGTAGGTCGAGGGCTAGAGAGCTATATAAAACAGGAGTCCCAACACCTTATCACGTGGCATTTGAATTGTTTTGTGATGATTACAGTCATGCCGAAAAAGCTATTCACGAAGAGCTTTCTGATTTTAGAGTCAATAATAATCGAGAGTTTTTTAGGTATCCGTTAGACAAAGCCATAAAATTGGTGCAAACCTTAGCTGGGAACACATCTGAGGAAGACGCATTCTCTGCTATAGATATAACTGAAGGATTAATGTCAAAGTACTCTCAATGGATTAAACTTGATATCGTTTCGGTTCGAATCGTTCAACCAAAAGAGCGTGTATGGCTAGAAATTACCCAAGAAAAAGAAGTTGGCGGTTATCTAGTAGATCAGGTTATTACTCGCTCTGATTTAGGGTTCATCACTGGTGGTAAAGGTGAAAGTGAGTTGTACTTTTCACCTGATTCGTCGATATCTTTTAATGCACAGTTGTTCATAAATGATTTTGACCCCTTCTCTATTATTAACACTACAGACTTATTTCATGAGGATGGCGCAAATGAGGTGAATGAAAAATACAACCCACATCGCGCTTGAATCCAAGACAGTTAACAAACTGTTTAAGAGTGATTCGCAACGCGTGGCATTTTCACCATGCGTTGGTTCAAGTGATTAAGGTGGTATGCGGCTTTTGTATTGCGTTGCTCACACCTTAGCAGGGTATTCGGCAAAAAGCGCAACCTTATGTTACCTAGGCAATTAATTATGTTCTTCGCTTTAATATATGCTCCGACGAAACTACGCGGAGGATGCTATGAACGAAAAACTAATCTTATTACTAACAAGTCTTGTAGTAGCAGGGTGCAGTAGCAAAATGACTGATTCATATGTTGGCATTTTCACAAAAATGAATGGTCAGGAAAAAGAGTGGTCCGTTCCAGGCTATGCATATCAACGGGAGTCAGGTCAATTTGTGATTAAGTATAAAACCCCGGAAGGTGATGGGGCATCTACACCTATTATGGAAGAATTAGGAGATGAGTGTCGTTTTGACCTCAAGGTTGGCGTTAAGTTGTTGTGCTCAAACAAAAGTTATGATCATAGACAGAATTTTTTGTTCGTAGGTGAATATAGGTCTTAAAGTCACAATTTGCCTAACAAATTGCTTAAGGAGGATTTTTTACTTTGCGATGGCTTATGGTGATTAAGGCGCTGTGCGGTAGCTTTTGTATTGCGCTACTCACACCTTAGCAAGGCGTTAAGTTCCTCGGAGTTAATATGAAGAAAATCGCTAGAATTTGCTGGAACAGCAATGATTGGATAACCCCATCTGGTCGTCCAGGTAAAAGTAGCAACAAAGGCTCTTATGAGTATCAGAATGGATATGGCCACGAGGAATGGTTGCTAGATACTAGATACGACCAAAATCATTGATGGTTATCAATATGGGTATATCCAAGCAATTGGAAAGCACAGAGATACATATTTAGACCAAATCTTCGATGTTTCTTTATACTCAATAAATAGCGATACGAAACAGCGTTGGTGGCTGGGCGAAATAAAAAATCTAGAAGTGGTATCCGCTGAAGAGTCAGAAAGAGTATACAAACAGTACAAGAAAAATGGTTGGTACAAAGAGATGCTTTCTCAACTAAATTCAGTTGGGGCTAACATTGAAGAATTCAAAAATTTTGTAACCGCTGACATCTTTTCTGTCGTGAGATATAAACCCGAAGACCTAGATTTACTCGACGAACCTCAGGAGTTTAGTGCTGACGATCCTGCAGTAACTTCTAATTATTACAACTTGAAGAACAGAAAAGTAGAGCCGAATTTGGAAAGCCCAAAAGGGTTTAAGTTTGTTGCTGGTCATACTGAGGGAAAAAGCAAAACCAAGCGGTCATATAGTGACTACAAAAAAGAAATCTCTCTGTTGCACAACCAATTACAAACAGCATTGTATGAACAACTATCTCAATGTTATGGGGCTGACTTTGTAGGCACTGAACAAAGTTGCGGCTCTGGAAACCGTATAGACCTTGTGGTTAAGAAAGATAGTCGCTATTCACTGTATGAAATTAAGACGTCGAGTAGTGCAAAAAATTGTATCCGAGAAGCCTTAGGTCAGTTATTGGAGTATGGATTTTATAACGACGATATTCGTATCGATAAGTTAGTTATTGTATCTCCCCATGAACTAAAAAATTCGGATGTCGAATACATAGCTCGAATAAAAGAGAAGTTTTCACTCCCTATTGAGTACATGGCATATAGCTTGTAGAACGGAACTTAACAATCTGTTTAAGAGTGATTCGCAACACTTGGCATTTTTGCTATGCGTTGCGTCGGGTGTTTAAGGTGTTATGCGGTAGCATCGGTGTTGCGTTGCTCACACCTTAATGCGGCGTTAGGTGCTAGGAGGTATAAACGTTGACTAATTTATACATTATCGGTAATGGATTTGACTTGTGGCATAGCTTGCCAACGAGTTATCGCGAGTTTTATGAGTTTGCTCAGGATACACTTGATGAATTGGGAAACTATTACCTCTTTGATTTAAGTGTTCACGAGCCTTGGCATGATTTTGAAAATGCTCTAGGTGCTTTTGATGCGGACGGTTTTTTCGATCTTCACAACGAAGTTGATATTACTTCAGATGATTTCAGACCTAGTTTCATATATGGTTTGGAAGATGAAATTAAGGAGCAAACAGACATTCACGTTTCATCAGTAAGAGAAACTTTTACTGGTTGGGTTAACCAACTTGATGTGAGTGTTGCTGAACAGCAAATGACTTTTCCTGAAGATTCTCAGTTCATAACCTTTAACTATACATCAACTCTCCAAGCTGTGTACGGTATTGAAGATAATCATGTATTCCATATTCATGGTCGTGCTGAAACACATGATGAACTAATTTTCGGACATGGTGAAACTATAGTTGAGCCTGCTGAGTTTGACGAAGACGGTGAAAGCACCAGAGATATGTTCTCAGACGCTCAAAGCGGTGCTCGTTATCCTTTATATGCATTAAAAAAACCAGTAGCTGACGTCATTGAGCAACATGAATGGTATTTTGAACAACTCAGTAATATCGAAGACGTTGTCATAATAGGGCATTCTTTGAATACTATTGATCAGCCATATTTCGCGCGTATTGCTCAAAGTGTTCCAGAGGCGACTTGGAAAGTTTGTTGTTACTCTGAGGACCAAGAAGATATTTTCACACAAAGCCTCATTGAGTGCAGTGTTAATAGAGACAAAATAGAAACAATTGCATACAGCGACCTATAGCATCGTGGAAAACGCACCTAACAACTGCTTAAGAGTGATTTGCAATTTACTATGCGCTTGTTTTAGTGCTTAAGGTGGTAATTGGCGGCTTCGGTATTGCGTTGCTCACACCTCAACAAGGTGTGAGCAATCTCGATTTGTTTCGAATATTAAGGCTAACGTTAGTGATTCAATCAGGAGGAAGTATGAACATTAGATTTTGTGAGAAGTGTAAGATGAACACTGAGCACAAAGAAGTTATGAAGCAGAAACCATCTGAATATGGCACGTCTCGGAAAGAACAGTTCAAAGCGTTTTTAAGTGGGTTCTTTAGTGGTTCTGCTGCGTCATTGCCCGGTGGTGTTTCTTTGGAGTTAACAGATAGATATGTTGTTTGTTCTGTTTGTGGTGAGACTACTCTAGAAAACTGCGGTGATGAATTTCAATAATCCTCTGCCCTGAGATAGCTAACAAACCGCTTAACTAGGATTGCTAACACTCGGCAATTTTTATTCCTGTCGGGTACAGTGTTTACGGTGGTCTGGTTAAGTGTCTCGGTATGTGTTGCTAGCCACTTAGCAGGGCGTTATGTTTATAGGAGAGTTCTGTGAGTGGAGTGAAAATTCCATTTGGTTACGATTCAAATCGAAACCAAGTAACAATTTTGAATTACTTACCTTTGGGAAGACCTGATCCAATATATTGTGGTGGAAAAGGCTGTGAAGCAGAACTTGAGTATGTTTCAGCTAGTCAAAGGGTTGGTAAATCAAGGATAACTCAAGTCCCTGCTTACTTCAGGCTGGCGAAATATGAAGATCATTCAATTACTTGTTCTTTTGCTACAAAAGGCAAACAAGTGATTGACGCAGCAGGTTCAACAAATGAAGTCCTTACTGCCCTAGCTAATGGGAGTCGGGTTTTTCGCATTCATTTGATGGATGAGAAAGACCAAATGAAAATGAAAGGTAAGGAAAATAACTTTTAAAAATCATAACCATGACACTGTAAAACGAACTTATAGAACACGTGGTAGAAAACTGCCTTATGTAAATAATCTAAATGGTTTACTTGACCTTTATGAATATGGGAGTAAAACCCCAATGATGCGTCAGTCAATTTTTGTTATGGTGGATAAAGAAAAATTAAGGTGGGATGAATTTTTTTTGATGTGAAGCATTATGATGAATTACATCAAAAGGTACTTGCTAATGGTACGGTTAAAGCTGCTGTTATAGGGCAGGTTAATAAAGTCAATTTTAGTACCTCAACTGGGCGTTTTTCGTTGGCAGAGTTTTCTCCAAAATTTCAAGGTAAAGGGAATAATATTTACCCCATCGCTCGTTTAAAGTTTGGCTTAAACCATAATTTCATCACGCCGGGTAAGAAAGTATTGTGTTTTGGGTCATTTAAGTTAGAACATGACGTGTCTAAACGTATAGTTCCTTCTAACAGAGGACATGAATTAGTTATGGGGTTGGCAGCACCATATCAGTGGCTTGAAATATAAACATAACAACGGCTCAAGAGTGATTCACAACGCTTGGCGCTTTCACCTCACTCTAGTTTTGTGCTCAAACACTATGCCGTCCCTGCGCGACCGTTTCGTGAGTCCTTGATGGTGCGAATGGGCGAGCCATTTGCGTGCGGTAAGCTGCTGAAAAATAAACGCTCTGTCATTTTTGTGTCTTGCTTGGCTTACAAGGCGATACACGTCCTGTCTATCAATAGACGGTACGGAGCGGTAATTTGTCCCACGGCACAAACACTTACACAGAGGAGGACCATCATGGCAGCAACTACAATTGGGTTAGTATTGGCGATGGTGCTGATATCCAGCCTGGAGTCGTAAACCATTCAGTATTCAACAAAGTGGTTGCTGCCCCTATGGCTGAGCGCGTTTTCCGCGTTAGCAGGTCAATCGCTAGATCTAACCGTAGTGGCGTTAACTTACGGCGATTCTGTCATTTCGGCCGACATTGGCCCAGATAGTCGTTTTAAAGTCAGCAACCGCAATGACACTGAGCATATCGAGTTTTCAGGTAGCGTAACGAAAACATCGCACGATTACCTAGTCGATGTCAGGGTGGTGGTCGATAAGATCGCGAGTTACGGAAGACGTGAGCTCAACACCACGATGTTGGTCGAGAACGAGCAAGTGGACGCGCCAATAGTGATAGGTGGGGTCAATGAGGAAGTGTTTAGCCTGACATTACGGCGCTGAGCGCGTCCCAGCAGTGCTGCAATTCGCTAAACGTGTCTTGCAGCACTGCGAAATACTTGATGTCACGAATGGTTGTTGTCACGAGGATTTGATAAGGTGATGAAAAATAAGTCTATGAATAGTAGGCGTAAAAATAACAACGTAACCAAGGCTAGTGGCGAATGACTAATCAGCAACGGGCAATCGATGTCTTGATGGCATGGCATCGTATTGAATTTTTCCAAGTGTACGCTTTGCCCAGCAAAGACGATGAAGAATTAACCCCACGCGACATCAACTTCCAAGAGCTTCAGCATCAGGGGGATCAAGTACTGCCTTGGTTTACTCCCCATAATTTACGCCAGTTTGGGTTAGATCCGGAAAAAGCGACGCGTTATACACTGAATTTAGGCTTGTTTGATAAATCCGCCCTGATCAAGATCGTCGATCAAACGCAGGGCGCGTCGCCGTCCTCACTATCGGCGCAACAGGCCATTGAGATTGAACAACGGCTGGATAGTGAAGGAGAGAGCTGTTTTGCTCAGTTGACGGTCGATGAACATGGGATTATCGATCGTGATTCCTTGATGGTCAGCACGCTACCTTGGGCGCTCGGTTGTCTCCTCAATCAGGAGTTAGCCAGCCTAACTTACGGTCACTTTAGGCGCAGTATCAAGGGTCTTGAGGAGCACATGGATCGCGTGTTTGCCGAGCATGGGGCGATCGCCAATGCGCAACTGATAAGTGGACTGGTCGCGCTGTTCTATCAATGGGCGAACCTGGATTATCGCACGCTGTTACCAGTACCAGATAGTCCAGTGCCTTGCATTCGATTGTCGTACTTGCAATTTGAGCGTAAACCAGCGTCTGACCAACGCGCCACGAACTCCGCCAAGCCGAGAGAAGCCGATCCGAATGACGTGGAAGACGAAGACGACACCGACGTCAATGACACGACCATCCCGATCCTGAACAGTTTCTATATCGAGGACATTGAAAGAGCGATCAATAGCATCCGGCAGGGCACGGCAGGCCAAGGTCTGATGCGTTATTTAAGTCAATCGGCTCACCGTCACGTCGATCTATACACTGACCAAGCGTTGCCTTTGATCGCGCAGCACTTAAGCCCAGAGCGCACGCCAGCCGGTCGTTGGCCATCTTCCCCCCAATACAATATGTCGTTGATGCAACAGTTCGCGGTGAACACCACGTTTAAAGAGCTGGGTCAGGAAGGCCTGATGTCGGTCAATGGTCCACCTGGGACAGGGAAAACCACCCTATTGCGCGATATCATTGCTGAAAACTTAGTTGAGCGCGCTAAGCGCCTAGCTGCACTGAGTTATCCGGCGCAAGGTCTCGATCACAATGGCTACTTAATCGCCTCGTTAACCGGTTTCGAAATGGTGGTGGCGTCTTCCAACAATGCTGCAGTGGAAAACATCTCGCGTGAGCTGCCGCAAAATGATTCGATTGATGACGACTATCGACCACAGATGACGTTCTTCAAGTCGGTGGCCAATCAGTTGGCAGCGCGTAAGCGAAAAGGCAAACTCCAGCCCATTTTGGCGCCGGAGCAGCAATGCTGGGGCCTGATTTCTGCGGCGATGGGGGCAAAAGCCAAAAGAGACGACTTCAGTCAACGCTTTTTCTTTGACAAGTACTACGGTGATAACGTCCCAGCCTCGCGGCCAGACAGCAGCGATTTTCTCAATTTGTGGCAGCACTTTAAACATGTCACGTGCGTGTCATTTGCGCAGGCAAAGCGCGACTTTGAGCAAGCCTTAGCCGCGTTTGAGCAAGCCCGCGCCCGTCAGGTCCGCTTTGTCACTCTCAAACAAGACCTGAATGCAAAGCAACAGCAAGTGCTGGCGCTCCAGCAGGCATCAAGAGGATTTGTTGAGCTTCGAGATCGCGCTGAGCACCAACTGCGTCAGCAAGAGTCACAGGTGGCCTCTTTATCCGAGCAAATAGACGCCACGCAGGACAGTATCTCCGCACTGACGTTGCAGCGTCCCGGTTGGTTTGCACGCTGGTTTAATACCGCAAAGAGCCGCCAGTATAACCAGCAATGGGCCGCTCTGTACCAGCAATCTTCACTGTTGAAAGCCAAGCGCAATAACCACAGTGGTCAACTCGCGACTCTTCGCTCTGAGCTGTCCGAGGTCGCGATGCAGCAACAGGCGCATGAAAGGCAGATAGAGAGTGAACAACACGCGCAACGCGCATTACAAGCTGAGTGGGTGGCGCTTAGCCAACACATCCATCCGGATAGTGTACCCAAGCCCAGTGCCGCGATTGATCAGGCGTCACTGCAGCAAAATGCGTATTGGCAAGAGCGAGCGATTAATGATCTGCGCTCGACCGTTTTCATCACTGCGATGACCTTGCATCAAGCGTGGCTGTATGAAGTGAAACGGCATAACGCTTTTAAGGACAAGGTGTTTCAACTTTCCGATTGTTTGAAAGCCAAGCCTCATGAATTGAACAGCCACAAGTTATGGCAAATTCTGTTTATGTTTGTTCCGGTGATCTCGACCACGTTTGCGTCGCTGGGGCGCATGTTTGCTAACCTCGAAGAGCAATCGATCGGCTGGTTGATGATCGATGAGGCTGGGCAAGCGGTACCGCAAGCCGCCATTGGTGGTTTATGGCGGGCCAAACGCACGGTTGTGGTTGGCGATCCCTTGCAGATTGAACCGGTATTTACCGCGCCACCGGTGTTGGTCGACCACCTGATGGAGCTGTCCCTTGGCGACGAGAAGCATCAATGGAGCCCGGAAAATTGGTCGGTGCAAGAGCTTGCCGACCGCGTCAACCCCTACGGTTGTAGCCTCACGGTACAAGGGCGGGCGAAGTGGATTGGGATCCCACTGTGGGTGCATCGCCGCTGCATCAATCCGATGTTTGCCATTGCCAATAAAGCGGCGTATCAAGAGCGCATGATTCACGGCAATCACGTCGATAACCGTCATGTGCCCAGTGTGGTTCATGATCAACTGGGCCCCAATCGCTGGGTGCAAGCCGACGGCCAATGTGTCCGCAAGCAGTTTTATCCTGAATTGGGTCTCGAGACGCTCAAGATCTTGCATCGTCTGGTGAGCCAAGGCGGCGCATTAAAGGATGTGTATGTGATCTCGCCGTTTAAAGCCGTGAAGCATGAACTCAAGCAATACTTGAGACAGCACGGTCAAGCGCTGCAACAAGACAAAGGCTTGGCGACGTTCATCAAACACAACATTGGCACCGTGCACACGTTCCAGGGAAAGGAAAGCCACACGGTGATTTTAGTTCTCGGCTGTGATCGCAACAAACCTGGTGGAGCGGTTTGGGCGTCGTCCAAACCCAACTTGCTGAACGTCGCGGTCACGCGTGCCAAGAAAAATCTGTTTGTGGTTGGTGATTCACGCGTTTGGGCCGACAAACTCTATTTTTCAGATTGTTTTGTTCAACTGAATGAGCGTCCTGAATGTCCAGACTGCCCGGCAGTGGATCCGGCGTCCTCCACCGAGGACACGATGTAGTGGCCAGCGTTACACTGACTTGTTTAGCTAATTTGATGTGGTAGTCAACTTTGCTCAGCCCTATTGGTCACAATTTTCAGCTGAGCCGGTCGCGGTCGTTGAGTCGAAACTGTTGAGGCAATTCGTGCGACTGACCGCTCTCGACGTGTTTAAAATCCAAAGCTCCGGGATCTAGCTATCATTGCCAGCTTATTTATGCCCCAAAATCACTTAGGTTAAATACTCTACACAATTCAGAGGGCGCGCGTTTACCCTACTAAAACTTATTCGATTGAGTTTATAACTCATCATTCCCGTTACTAGGCGACATATTGCTGTCTAACTTCTCTTTATGCGTATAACAGTCTGTTTAAGAGTGATTCTCAACGTGTGGCACTTTTACCATGCGTTGGTTTAAGCGATTAAGGTGGTATGCGGCGGCATAGGTATTGCGTCTCAATTAGTACAATTTAATGGTAAAAAGAGACTGATATGCTCAGTCTCTTTTTACGTAGTGCATTGAAATATCCACGCCTTGTATAGTACAAAGACAACTATTGTTGCTTGACCTAAGAACTACGCAGTCTCCTCATTTGGTAAAGAAATGTCATCTTCCTCTTCAATGATTAGCTGCGTTAGGCTACCTACTTCAAATTGCTCAGTGAGGTTTTTGACTGCTTGACTCAGATTAATACGTTTTGCCTCGCTCCATGAGATTTGACTAAGTTCATCAATTTGTTCAGAAAACCAGTTTACAGTACTTTGTGAAGTAGTGTTTTCTATCAAGCTTATAATTGTTGACATGGAAGCTTCACTTTCAAAGTCGGGAAGACTAATGTGTTTTCCAAGTTGCTCAATAATATAATATTTTTCTGATGCATCTACTTGCTCTTCTTTTATCAATGATGATAGGGCACGCTTGAGTCTACCTAGAGAGCTAGTTGGCAGCAGCGGTAGGAGGGCATCAAACATTTTAGAGCTAGAGCTGTTTGCATCAAATGAGCGATATTCTTCAATTAGCGCACTAGTTAGGCTGGAACTGTACTTGATTGTTTTATTGTTTAGGCGATACCACTCGGATATTGCCTTCAAAGCAGCAGGGCAACTTAAGAACTGATTTTTCCAAAATTTAATGTCGTTCTCTTCGGAATCAAACCAAGATATAACAATGTCATTCCAAGTCTCATTATATGTTAGACAGTCAAGTATGGATTCGTGTGCCCAAGTTGAAATATCACTATCTGAATGGTACTTTTTCCAGCCTAGTAATTTATCTAGAGTTTGTTCAATATCACTTTCATTAAAGTATGCTCTAAGGATAGGGTAATATTTTTCAAACATATCAGAGATGTTCAGAGCATTAACTCGCCCATTAGTAATTAGTAATGCTATGCGTTGTTTTACTTTTTCTGGTAGTTTGTCGTTCTGTAGTGCAGTAATTAACTGCTGGTAGCGCGGGACAAACACAAGGATATCGTCTAAAAGGTCACCTTGCCCCTCTTCATCGTAGTAGTTATCAAGTAAGTTCTCTATAATTGTAGAGTTTTCATATTGTTGCTCTAAGCTATCTGATGCAATAGCTGATACTAATGTGATGGCAGACCAATAATTAAAAAACTCTGATTCCTTTCGTTCAGGTATCATTTTTAAGAGTTCAATAGTTGTGTTTGTGTGTGCGAAGTCTGATGTATGCAATACTTGGGGGTAGTCGGCATCTGAATACGAATAATCTAAGAATTGTCTTGAGCTGAATTTAACCAAACCTACACTGAAGTGCTTCGCCGCATGCATAATTAGGTCATTCGAATCAGAAAACTCTAGCTCTGATATTGACTTAAAAAGACTTTTTAGACTAAGACTGCCTAAAATGCTCCCAGCTATATCCCAGTGAGGAAAGTTATGTTTGTTAGGCCAAAGGTATTCCAGAAAAAACGTTATAGAAGGATTTGACACTTTTCTAAGCGTTAGTTTTTTGTCGGAGACAGTTTCTATACTGTGGAGTTTGGATAGAATATCTTCATTTTCTGATTTCTTAGAAACATCTTTATAAAGCTCTTGAGATAGTGCTGTATGCTCAGTTGCCAATCTTGCTGTTGAGAGCTTAATACCTCTGCTAATTAAGTGTGAGTATGCCTCTATCAACTGAAGGTCATATGTAGAAGTAACATCTTTGTATTGTTCTAAATAAGAATTGATACTTGGAAGCCATTTACTTAACCAACCTTCATGCTTAGGTTCATTTTCATCTGATTCAGATGCAAGTTTTACCAATTCATATGGGTCACTTATACTGATCAAACGTTGGAATGCCACATCAAAGCCATATATCTCTGATAGTTCAACAACTTCATGTGCATCGTATGTTGCGACAGCTCTGCGCAAAGGATCTTCTAGAAGCTCACTTCTAGCTATATCTGTGCTGGTTTGGAAATGAATGCTCATTATTTGTTCCGACCACTTTTGATCGGTGAGTATTTTTCTAAGAACTTTGCGAGTTAAAACTATACTTTGTTCTTCATTTTGATCTCCAATATCTGCATTGGTTGCAATTAGATCAATAAAGCTAACAGTCTCGGATTTTTGGACTAGAAGGTAAGCAGAGCAGGCTACTGCCGATATTTTTTCTGGGTTTGAAGCCAAAGCTACGGCAATTTCATTGATGTGTGTTTTTAAGAAACGTGGAGTAATTTGTTTTATTGGAGAAACCCAAATATCAATAAGCTCAGAACAAAGCTCAATGCCAGCCTCATCTTGTAATGTTTCATTCCAATAATGTTCAAATGGTCCTCGCCAGCCCGCAGAGACTACTGGAGGAGTTCTAAATTTTACTGGTAGTCTCTTTAGGATGAACTCGGAGCCATCGCTGTTTTTGTCATCAGATAGTGCAGTAGCAACATGTTTTTCAGAGAACGGAACAATAACCCTCAAATTACTGTTTTCACACGAAGTGAATATCTCTAGATCACTCCATACTTCTCGAACCTTTTCCTTGTCTACTCTATCAAGATTGTCGATTACTAGGACTACATTTTGTTCATCAGGAATTGAAGAAACCATTGTCTGGAAAGCTTCTTTTAGTTCACTTGGTCCGACTTCACGAGTGACGTGAAACTTCTCGGTGATTTTATCTACGGAATTACGTTTGAATATATCGCCAATGTTTGGAACTAATCTTTCATTGTCTGGCTTATCTTTTTCCTGTCTGCGTTTAAATAGCATCAGTAGTATGACTAAGATAGGGGAAATCCCTAGGCTTGTAGTGATTGTCTCATCTAAACCAAATGAATATTGGGATGTATCTGTAAAGAAGATTGATAGGGTGAAAAAAATGTACTCTAGAGAGTCTTTGGCGTATCTAACGGACAACAGTAAAGAGATAGCAAATGCAACGGTATACCAGCTAATGTTGCTATTAACCCGTTTAGTATAAGTAAGGTCATGCCCCAGCGCTCTATCAGCAGCTCTGATAACCTGCCTTTTGATTCGTTTAGATTTTGAAGAACCATCTGAGCCAAATAACTCTACTAACTTATCTCGAAGGTGCTTTACAAATGAGGCTTTGGTTGATGCACAGTGAAATTGCTCGACGTCAAAGGTGATAAATTTGTATATGTCATTAGGCAATTGTTGTTCTAAAAAGCGAAGCACAGTGCTTTTACCTGACCCCAACTCTCCCTCTAGCCCAATAGCATGAACATCAGGTTGATTTAATATGACTTGCTCCATCGCGTTAGCAGTATGGCTATGCCCGCCACTGCTAAATAGGTCTTCGTCTGCTGGCTTTTCTATCTGATACTTCATAAGTCACCTGTTCATTTATCTATGAACATAATATCACCTTAATCAGCACATTGTTGTGAGTTTAACTTCAAACTTTTGCGTACATTTTCATGGTCAAATAGAGATAAATGATAAAGATACTAGATATTGGTGATAGTTGATGCCTGGGGGGGCCATGTCAACGAATTATGAAGATGTACGTAATTTGAGTTTTGAAGAAGGTAAAAGATATCGTATTGACTTTTTCGGTGGTATCAAAGCTGCAAATGTAAAGACAACAAAACTTCGGGTATTCCCATGTTTGTTTCCTCGTAACAGAGCAGGAGAACGGTAGAAGTGAAGTTGTTGAGTGGGGCTGGGTACATGTAACTCCGTTTCTATTCGAGACGAATATGTCGGTAAAAAATTGGTTTATGAAGATAGCTAACCGACACACTGTTTGACCATTGATACTGGAGTTGCGAACTCAAATAGGGTTGTGCTTGATGATTTGGTCAACATGGCGGCATTTGGAAACATCGATGTATTTACGCTATTTGACAGGCGTGATATTCGTTTTGGTCTCCGTGGGCGATATGAGTCAGTTTTGGTGTGCGAATTTAATGTAAGAGCAAAGAAGAGACATTCAATTCTGTAGTGAATCAGGGAGTTTGGCCTGCCACATGTAGGCTGGTCGCTTGGTTACAATACTAGAAGTAATCCGAAAAATCAGGGCTCTGTATGGTTCACAACTCAGAAATGTCCAAATATGAGTATAAAAATTAGTTGGTAACAACTTGAGCGCCATGACGGTTTCTAAGTTGTGCGTGTTGTCCTTTGTCTCAAGTCTGCTTTGATGTCGTCGTTTTCTTACAACGAGTCAAGTGTTAGTCTTTTATGGCTATTTTATTGACATTAGTTGGTTAAGATAATCAATCTATATGTTTTCTATAGTGTAGTAAGGAGCGGGAATGGAACGAGTTTCCAATAAGTCGTCACTGTGGTTAGGAGTATGTCTGATCGTGGGGCTGGGAGTATTAGGGTTCTTCATCCAGCAGACGGCTATAAAGTATAAAGCGTACGAGCGAGTGGTTACTGTAAAAGGTTTGTCGGAGCGTGAGTATCAAGCCGATACCGTGATTTGGCCGATCCAGTTTACGGTGGCGAAAAACGATATGTCAGCGATGTTTGAGGACATCGACCAGCAAACCCAGTTGGTACTGGATTTCCTGAGTGCGAAGGGGTTAGAAGAGTCGAGCGTATCATTGTCGTCGCCTTCGGTGATTGACCGTAAAGCGCAGCAGTATGGCAATGAGCAGGATATTGAGTATCGCTATCTAGGCAGCCGTACAATCACGGTCTACAGCCAGAAGGTTGATGTGGTCAGAGCGGCCATCAATGAAATTGGGGAGTTGGGCAAGCAAGGGATATTGCTCAATCAAGATCCCTATTCAAACCGGGCCAACTACAGCTTCACGCAGTTGAATGACATCAAACCAGATATGATTGAAGAAGCGACCAAAAACGCCCGTGAAGTTGCGGAGAAATTTGCCAAAGATTCTCAGAGCTCATTGGGGAAAATTAAGCGCGCTACACAAGGGCAGTTTTCGATCTATGATCGTGACAGCAACACGCCTTACATTAAGAAGGTTCGTGTGGTCTCTACCGTGCAGTACTACCTCTCGGACTAACGTTTTTCGTTTAAACAGACTTCAAAGCCAGCGAGACAACGCTGGCTTTTTTTGATCTGAGCCTCAGCACGTTTCATCATCGCCACCATAGTTCATGCGCCGAGTTCGTGACTTTGGTCGAGCGAATGCGTGTGTCAGGAAGCGAAGAAGGCTTATATCTATTGATTGTTGCATCCATAATGGGCTTGGGTATTGGGAGCTAGATCGACTTATCAAAGCCGCCTTTTTGCGATGAGTTCGCTGTATATCGCAGTAAAACGCGAATGTTTTCTCTACGAAAGTGAAGAATAATGAAATATTAATTTTATCATTAAGGTGTCCATTCTCTATCAAATCCACTGCGATTCCGCACAATGCCCATCCGATTGCCGACATCTCGCGCGTTTCATATTGAGCAATAAATAGTCAATGAGTAGCATCTCGATTGCACAAATAATAACCAAAACTGTGTTCGGGTATTTAACCCCTATTGTTCCTAATAAGTCTAAATAATAATGATTATTGTCAACAAGTTGGTTGGGTTATTAAAGGTTCGCACATCGTTATTCATGCTCTAACAAGGAATAACTACACCTAACATAGAAAGAAGTCTGGAGTGAAATTATGAATGTTTTAAGATCCATGATTTACCTATCGCTGGTTGGCTATATGTCGGCCCCGTTTGCGACGGAGGCAAGCTTCGCGCCTATTGTGGTCGGGGCGCCATATGAAGATAGCTTAGCCGCACAACCAGGATCCGATTCTGCGCCTAACTCTGGTGCGGTGTACCTCAAATGGAAAACTCTACAAGGGCAACTGGGTACGGCGCTCATTAAAGCGCCTAACGCGGAAAGCTCGGATAAATTTGGTGAAGCCGCCATTCTATCTGGGAACAATCAAGTCTTGCTGGTCGGTGCGCCAGGTGAGTCGGGCTGTGGGGCCAATGTTGGGGCGACCAAACACGCCAACCTCATTGGCACCAACAGCCGAGTTACTTGCTTTTCGTATGGAATGGAGAGTAACGCAGATTCTGGCAATCCATTAGATTCCGTCTCCATTGGCGCGGCCTATGTATTCGAAGGGCAGGGGCAGTTTGCAAGCAACAATCAGTTTGAAACAAGTGCAGGACATAAGTTGCTTGATTTTACTACTTACATCAAAGCGCCTAACCCCAGCCTTTGGGATAACTTTGGTGGGGTGGTCCACATCAGTGGTGATGGAAAGACCATCGCGATTGCCGCAACAGGCGAAGACAACTGCGGCATCGGTGTCGGCGGCACGGGCGTTAATCCAAATCAGCGCCTTGGTGGGCACTCAGTCTGCGGCCAGTACGTACACCCAGGTATGGATGACAACAGTGCCCGAGATTCTGGGGCGGTGTATATCTATAAAAAAAGCAACAACACTTGGGTGTTGGACGCGTACCTAAAAGCGCCAAACACGGATCCTGGCGATATGTTTGGTTCTGCCTTGGCGCTGGACTCGGATGGGGATCAACTGCTAGTAGGGACCCCAGGGGAAGATAACTGCGGTACCGGTGTGGGTGGCCAAGGGGCGAACGCAAATCAACGCCTTGGTTATGGCTTCGTGTGTGGGACAAACCCTAATCCAAGCCTGTGGGATAACTCGGCCAGAGATTCTGGGGCGGTGTACCATTATGCGCGCGAGAATGGTCAGTGGGTGCTGAAAGAGTACATTAAAGCCTCAAACACCGACGCGGGAGATTTGTTTGGTAGTGCCCTGTCGTTTGATCATCAAGACAACAAAATCGTGATTGGTGCGCCGGGGGAGTCTGGCTGCTCAGCTGGGATTGATGGGGCGCTACCGAATCCTAATAAGAAGATCAATGGTGAAAGTGTTTGTGGTAACTCGCCGCTTAACAGTAACGTCAAATTGGACAACCGGATTGGCAAGTCAGGCGCGGTTTATGTGTTTGCTTACGATGACAACAATGCCAATTTGAAGGAAGTGGCTTACATCAAAGCGCCAAACCCTGACGCGAACGATCAGTTCGGCGCCAACTTATTTATCGACAGTGTGGGCGGCCTGATGATTGGGGCTCCTGGTGAAGATAACTGCGGTACGCATGTGGATGGTACAAACAACAAAGCCCCATGCCAAAACCCCGGTTTGACCAACAACCAGGCTCTGGATGCGGGGGCGGCTTACGTCTACAACGACAACAATTATGCCAACACCAAAGTGGCGTACAGCTTCTTTAAATATGTGAAAGCGCCAAGTGTCCATGCCGGCGATGTGTTCGGAACTAACCTAGCGGCAGTAACTGCGTTGGATGCTCAAGATCCAACGATTCAGATGGTCTTTTCTGCGCCGGGTTATGACAAACCGGGGATGACGGACACGGGCAAGGTCTTTGTGTACACCAAAGAGTCGGCCAACAAGTTGCGCAAGAGCTTTGGCTTTAATGGCAAGCTACCAAACGGTGAAAACTCAGTGAGTAACTTTGATTACTTTGGCGGCTCAGCGCTTGGAGGCAGTGACACCTCGGTAACCAGTTCGGTCGGCAATCAATGTACGATCGTGACCGATTATCTAACCGGTAATGAAGTCAGCCTGAAAGACTTTATTGACTGTATTGCAGGGTTTGGACCCGGAAACTAAATTCCATTTAAGGATTCTCAAGTAGAGTTGAAGGATGAGTTCACCAGATGAGGGCTCATCCTTTTTTAGTTATCAAGGAGGAAGGTATTTCTTCTTTAAGGGGACGGTTTATCAGCCCAGAGGCGTGGTCTAATCGGATCGTTGGGCTATCTTTCTTCAATCCGGCGCTCAAGAACTGGTAATCATTGACACGCTTATTCCTCACCGATATTCTGCTCTCGCACTGGCAAAATCCAGTGTCAGGATTGGAACCCTGTTTTCACTCACTAGGCGCATGTTACGTCCGTTTTTGAAACGAATGTTATGTGCGGTCTCAGCACATCTGTAAGAAATGGAACGGATAAATCGTTCACTTGGCATTACGGTGGGCTGGGCAGGGCAGCTTCGGCTGGCCGTGTCCTAGTGTGCGGTAGTTCCAACCTTGTTCAGTTCACCACCCTTTGTTTTGGGGTCTCTGAGTGGTGAAGGGAAACTTCATTTCTTGGAGGTTGCGATGCCGATAAACCCTCAAATCTTACGATCCCTCGATGAGGCGTGCGCCCGCGCGCTGTGTGACCGAACTCAATTACCCCTACAAACCGAACGG
Organism: Vibrio tubiashii; assembly: GCF_028551255.1. Classification (NCBI taxonomy): domain Bacteria; kingdom Pseudomonadati; phylum Pseudomonadota; class Gammaproteobacteria; order Vibrionales; family Vibrionaceae; genus Vibrio; species Vibrio tubiashii. Next base: position 212,163 of record NZ_CP117031.1, read on the forward strand.
ATCTCAGGGCTGCTCGACCAACTTTGGGACGATTTGGGCGAAGAGTTTTTCTGGTTAGAGGCGACGTTGTGGAAAGCATTAACGGAGTCGGAAGGCTCGTTTTCGTTGTGTCTACTTAAAGCGCCGCATCGTAACCGCTATCGCCTGTGCCTTGCCCAAGATGTCGACCAGCATATTTACCAGTTGAACCAGCAAAGCGGTGAGCCTGTCGAGCTGGTGGCGGTGATGAACTGGGACACGCTCAATGACGCCAGCATGTCACCACTGATTCTCGATGGGTCACTGGATTCGCGCTGGTTTGCGCTGAGTTCGCGTCAATTACATCACATAATGGATGTCTTCGAGCGTCATCGCGAATGATGCATCTTGTGAGCTCTGTTCTCCGCACGCCTTTTTGTGCTGGGGAGACCGGCTTGCTGGAAAGTCGCTTGCGTACCTCATAGTGTCATCGGTTACGGGGTTCTGGGCGCGAACATGATGATGGCCATACCAAGCATCGCCACAGAGACTCCCACGATATCCCACAGAGTTGGGCGAAGACCGTCCACGAGCCACAACCATAAGATTGCGACAAAGATATACACGCCGCCGTAAGCGGCATAAACCCGACCAGCGGCGGTTGGATGCAAGGATAACAGCCATGCGAAAAGCGCAAGACAGAGCGCTGCGGGCACTAAAAGCCAGGCAGATTTGTCTTCTTTGAGCCAAAGGTAAGGCAAGTAGCAACCCAGAATTTCTGCAACGGCGGTGAGAAAGAAAAGCCCCATTGTTTTCACTTCAAGCACGTTATTTTCCTATAGAGATTATTCGTTGGCGGTACCCATCGTGCCTGAGTCTTTCAGGTTAAGGCAAGTTAAACAGGGTCAGCGGCTCCAACGACCCCTTTCGCGTACGTCGAGTGGGCGTTGTTGTGCTCTGGGTTAATCTTTTTGCGTCCAAACGACGTAACTAGACAGAGCACCCAACGGAGATAAACAATGTTTTCACTATTTAAACGTGACTCGACCAAGAAACTGAAGAAGCAATATGCTGCAAAACTCGAGCAGGCGATGCTCGCGCAAAGAAGAGGGGACATTCGAACCTATTCGCTTTTAACCGCGCAAGCGGAAGAATTAGGTCAGCAAATCGAAGCCGTCCAGAGTCAACGCTGAGCGCCTGTGCAAGAAACGTTGAGAAAGGGGCAACGTTGCTTACTTCCAGCCATACGCCCACTTATCGGTATTTTTGAGCTCTTTCCAGTCAATGGAATACTCGCCGTGAGTCATCACCGCTTCCAAGGTGCACGATCTTACGGAGCCATCTTCTGCGTAATCAACATCGGACACTAAGAAGTGCTTCTCACGCTTTTGCGGCTGCAGGGCTGTCCATTTACTGTTGAGTAACTTGGCAGGGTTAATTCGATTCATCATAGGCTCGTCATGTTGTCGCTGTATCCCATGTCTTACGGGGCAGCGCTGCCAAAGTTCAGCGGCGAGCCACTCTTTATCAGTTAAGACGCGACGAAGGAGAGGGTCATTCAGGCACTATCTGGACGGCGAGCCAAACGGCGACTAACGCGGGCTTCTTTTCCCCTTCGATTTCAACCACCACTTCGCTTTTAAAGGTATAGTGACCGGGGCGCTTTTCGTCGACGGTCAGCAATTTTGCACGCGCGCGAATGCGGCTATTCACGGTGACCGGGTGGATAAAACGCACTTTATCAAACCCATAGTTGATCCCCATGCTTGCCCCTTCCAATTGGTACCCAAAGCGCTCAGCAAAATGGGGCAGCATGGACAGGGACAGCAAGCCATGGGCAATGGTCGAACCAAACATGGTGTCTTGCGCTTTGATGGGATCCGTATGGATAAACTGATGATCTAAGGTGCAGTCAGCAAATTGGTTAATCTGCGCTTGGCTGACGACAAACCATTCGGTTGGCTCTGTCTCAACACCAATGTAGTGAGCGATGTCATCCTTCGAGATAACGTTCATAGCGTCCTTTTAGCAGTGAATTCGAGGTTAAACAGCCACCGAGTGTATCAGACAAGCCGAGCGCAACTGGAATGACTTCAAAGAGAGGCACGCTGAGTGAGCACGCCATTTAAGCGGCGAGTTAGGCGTATGTTCCAATGAGATCATAGAGCTCGTCAACCGAGCGTGCCGTGTAGTCAGGCTGACACGACCACGATTCCGGCGCCGCGCCACTGTACGCTGCGGCCACAGCAATGACGCGAGCGTTGCCCCCCAGCGCAGCTTGAAGGTTACGAGCAAATTGGACATCAGCCTCATGATCACCGATGTACATCAAGCATTGGCTGGTGCGATGGCCGAACATGGCGTCAAGACATTGAAGGCCACCCAGAGCCTCCGGTTTTTGATGGCCATGAGACACGTCGTCATACCCGACAATGGCCTTGAAAAAAGCCGCTAGCGCATGGTTTTCCAACACACGACGAATGTTGCTCTGTGAATTTTGCGAGCATATGCCGTGAGGCAGGAAGGAGAACTCGGTGACCACGTCTTTGATCCCTTCAAACAACAAGACCTGCGTGGTATTTTTCTCTTGGTGCTCGGCCCACATGCCCCCCGCCAGGCGCATTTCCTGTTGGGTTAATCCATAGTAATCAACGTAAAGCTCTTGCCAGTTTTTTGCGCTGTGGTTGGCGACATGGTAGGCCTCTTCGTTGCGTAAACACTCTGGCAAACCGTCCCCAGTCAAACGGGGAGCAACAATGGATAAAATGGTCTTGGTTATCTCAATATTTTTAGGCACAGAGTTTACCAGTGTCCCATCATAATCCCACAGCACCGCCTCCAATTTCATGGTTCCCTCTCCATTCAAACACGAGATCTAAACGTACTATTTATCACAAAATCAATGAGTTGGACAATATTGCCGAGTCGGCTGGGAGCAGGCACACCGTTACCATTGCGCAACCAGTTTCTTCAAATGGTGCTTTGCCAACTCATGATCACCACGACTCATCCATTTGATACAATCAAACAATTCCCACGTTATTCCTTCGTCGCCGTTCGTGTAGGCCGGAAAATCTGCGTGCTTTGGTGCCGGTTCGTCCGTTACCCGTTGCTCGATGAGGCCATTTTTATCAAACAGCACCTTAAATGGCTTAGACAGACTCAAGGGTTCACTCACATCTAAACAGTGAATCTCTGCGCTCGTTAAGTCATTGAAAATGTATTTTTTAAAGTAAGCGTTCTCATTATGGAAGCCCTCGAGCAGGTAGAAGATGTCTTTATCACGCTCAAACGCGGAGAAGCAGGCCTCGCAAGATTGATGAAAGTTATTCTTGGTAAACACAAGAATATCGGCATCCGAGACACGGTCACCTTTTCCCGCGGCCAGTGAACCCAACAGGACCGCCGCGACCGCGTCATTTTCAGAATGAAACGCCGAGTACGCGGATTGAACCAAGGCATTTTGAAGAGGAAGATGGGCCAAGTTTAGCTTTTCTGAAATCACAATTTGCTCCGTTTGTTTCGCGTTAGAGCCGCGTAGGGGCGCTTGAATGAGGGACCTGCCTTCACGCTCAACATAACGTCCGCGACCAAGCTGTGAGTAAACCAAAGTCAGGGTGAAGTGGCAATAGCAACGTACTCATTGGCGCTGGCATTGAGAGCGTGGGCCGTTTCGAGGCTAAGGCGCATACCGCGCGAGCCATTCTGACCGCAACACACCGTATTTGACCGAGTCATAGTATTCGCCATTGTAATAGCGGACTTTTCGAAGCCGCGCTTCTTGCTGGAAACCCAGCTTCAGGGCCAATGACATCATTCGAGGGTTTCCCGACCAAGTGGTTAACCCCACCCGTTCGATGATCTGACTATTGAACAGATACGACACCCACAAGGGAAGCGCTAAGGCTGCAATGCCTTGCCCCCAATACGCAGGATCGTAAATGACCACGCCGGCTTCAAGCCAACGCGTTTCTTCGCATTCCCAGTAACAGCTCACCGTGCCGACGGGGAGGTCATCGACGGTGATCAACTGTAAGCTTGCGCCGGTTAACAGGCGCTGAAACGTTGTCTTTTCGAACTGCTCCAACGAGGGAGGTGAGTATGAAAAGTACGGACCGTTAAATTGCGTCCATTCGTCATTTGAAATGACCAAAGCGTGGAGACGCTCAAGTTCACTTTCCCTTGCGGGTCTGATAGTGACTGTCTGTTGTGCCACGGTGCTTCCTTCTATTCATTGCATCTTATGGGTGGGTATCCCGTTTATTGGCCGCACCACTGCTGCTCACAAGGTACGCCATCGCGATCACCATCAATCTTCACGTTGGGGCAATGTGCCAAGTAAAATTTCGCCTCATGACACGATGTCATATGGCTACAGCGCGTTTTCCCCTCACACTCGAAACCGAGTTTGTCATCTTCAGGGGCGCGTTCTGGGGCTTGATAAGTGAGGAAGCTGACTACGCCAAGGGCGATACCGACTAAGACCAGTACCGGTAAGATAGACAAGGCGAAATTTCCTCTTGCGGGCTCCACGCCAACAAACGAGACGAGATGAGCCCGGGTTTTCCCCTTATTTAACTCAATGCGAAAATCGACTTCATCGCCAACTTGAGGACGCCTGAACCCCGGTTCAAATTCTGAGATATGGACAAAAATATCCCCTTGATAGTCGTCCGAATGAATGAAGCCAAACCCGCGATCATCTCTCCACCGGACAATGGTACCTTTCATGGTTAACGTATTCCTCTTGGTGATGAACAGCCTAGCCCTCTGTGAGAGGATTGTTGGGCGACCCAACCTTCAGGCTCTGCTATCCGTAAAGTTCGTTTTTCCTTTTCTGAACAATACTTTACCCAATAATTTTACTTGGTGAAAGCGTTTGCCTCGAAGAGCCGTGTATGACGGCTTGAGTGGCGTAATGACGTCAGGGCATCCTTAGCGAGGCCCAAAGGTGTCATCGCCTTTGACGCTGTGAGTCGGTGACAAGGGCAGGGATCTCACTGTGGGGCTCCGTCGTCTTTGCGCTTGCCTGTGACCTATCCCCCCTCAGAGCCTTCAGCACAAGGGTAAAGTGCACGCAGGCGCCCTTGTACTGGCGAACCGTGAGTGGGGCATGGACAGGCCAGCAACGACGACATACCCCCAACACAGGAGAGAGCCCATGAACCATCTACCCCTCACACACACAGTGCATGGCGACGCTGACCACGTTAGGTCGCTGTTCGCTCAGGAGGACAAACGCAATGCCAGCTAACTACTACTCAACCGCCGTCTCTTTCACGCTCGGAGAGGTCGTGATGACCCAAGGGATACAAGCGTTGCTCGACGGACGTCCCGAAGCCCTGCTGAGGCCACTCTTACTCCGCCATGAGAGTGGTGATTGGGGTGAGTGCGACATAGAAGACAAGAAAGCCAACGACGTGGCCACTCGTCGAGGTGGGCGGATCGTATCGGTATACCGATTTTCCGGTCAGCGCGTCTGGCTGATCACCGAAGCGGGTCATCAATTGACCACGGTGTTGCTGCCCAGTGAATACTAACTAAGGGGCCTAGGCCCCTTGAATGGATTGTAGCTTTCAATCGTTGGCGTATGGATCGTTGTGTATGCCTTTCTTACCGGTACGCTATCTAATTTGATGAGTACGGCCGTATCTCTTTCACACCACTGGCGTCATCTAGCGCAATTGATTCGCGAGAGGACGAGCCATTCATCACGGCTAATCCTCGATTGCTTGCGGATAATCTACTGTTAAGGCGAGTTGATGATCAAGAGAAATGAGAGACTCGATTAGAGATTCAAGTGCATAAAGGTTGATTCTGATCGGGAGAGAAGGCAAATTACTTTAGGTAGATCTATGTGCAGTCTGGTTAGATGAGAACTGATCCCTTTTTAGCCCAGAGAAAAAGGTGCTCAATCGTTGTATGAATAACCTGACAATATCAAAAATGAATTGAGCCAAGGAGAGATCAATGCGGTACCTAGTTCTCGCTTTACTGTTGCTCCCCATTGTTTCATTTGCCTCCTCAAGCAAGACAATAAAACTCGCTTACTCAGATATCGAATCCTTCCCGTTTCAAATGGGCAATGGGAATGATGTTGCGACGCCTCCAGGCATATCTGTCGAAATCATAGAACAACTCGCCCATATGCTGCAGTTCAAAGTTGAATATGTGAGGGTACCAGGGAAACGAGTGCTTCAACATATCAAATCCAATGAAGTGGATGGCGGCTTTATTTTTTCCTACAACCATGAGAGGGCCCAATACGCACACTATCCCATTATCAATGGGCAAGTTGATAGTGCGTTGCGTATCGCCACGCTAGACTATTTTCTCTATAGGCTTAAGATTCAAAAGTTAGAATGGGATGGGGTAAAGCTATACTCTACTGGCCATCAGCCCGTTCTTGTTCATACGGGTTTTTCAATTATAGACACCTTAAAAGAAAATGAAATTAGCACACTTGAAGTGTCAAGCACGCAACACTTGTTTAAAATGTTGAGAAAAAGGCGAGTAATCGCTGTCGCCGTCCAGAGTAACATCGCTGACAGTTATATCGATGAAAATAAGCTAGCCAGTATCGAAAAAGTATACCCGCCCATATTAAGCAAATATTATTACTTGATTTTTAGCCATAGGTTTACTGAAAACAACCCTGAGTTAGTTAGGCAAATATGGAGAACTATCGGTGACATACGCGATCAGGTGACGGTGAATAGTATTAAAAAATACACCGCAAGGCATCACTAGGGGTTGTTCGTTAAAGGGTAATGTCAATCACCGCCAGAAGTGGTCGTGAGGTTACATGCCTAATATAACTTTTCATGTCTAGCCTAAGAGGCATCTCCTACTTCGGAACATACTCTGGCTGAGAAAATGGATTCAGTGACACCGCAACCAATATAAGTACACTTGCCCTGATATCGTCATGTGTCTGGTGTATTGAGCAATAGAATCTTATGCCCCCAAATACCAGACCACTATTCAGAATCCTGATCTTGGGTTGTGCCAGTACTCGTTCCCGTCAATTCGGCTTCAAAAAAGGCGTCCTTGTTGAATGTTGTCGTTAACGTCGCCTAAAGTCCGCGATCAGGCATGTATTTATCTGGCGCTCTCGAAAGGATTCGAGCCCTGTGACCTCTCCCTTGCTCGTGCGATGCGAATGCGCGCCTTAGCGCTTCGTGGGTCTCGCCATTTTATTATCCATTATTAAATTCAAAGTGAGACCCACGTCAAGGTCAAACGGCGATTGGTGCTATCCGGTTGTTTTCTCGATTGAATTGTCAGCCTGCCGCGTTGGCGCATTGGTTTATCGTATCGTCTTACCCTTGATGAGCCGCGACTGGCCAGAAGTTGGGCTTTTCTGTCTGGTCGCGCTTTGTTAGCGTGAGCACGCACACCCACTAGAGGAGGACTTATGGCAGAACGTCTCAACGTGAGGCAGCGGCAATTTGAACAGGCTTGCCGGCTTTTTTCACGTCAACACAACATGTTCCGTCTGGCGCCAAAATTGGGACTGACTCCGGTGACACTGCGCAATAAGCTCAATCCCGAGCAACCGCATGTGCTCAAGTGCGCCGAACTCGTTGCGCTGACCGAACTCAGTGACGATCCCTTGATTTTAAATAGTGTACTGAACGGGCTCAAGGTGGTGACGACGCCACCGCCGTCTGGAGCGCCGCCACCGCCGTTAACCTCGCTGATCTTAGCGCATGCCCTCGACACCGGCGAGCTGTCACGTGTTTTGTTGAGCGCCAGCAATGACACGCTTCGACGTGCCCAACGCGATGACATGCTGTACACCGCCCATATGGGGATCCGTCGCTTAGCGGATCTTATTCATCGGCTTCAGTAACCTTCATGTGCCGTTAACGTCATAGGGCAGACAGCCCGACTCTCTGGATCGGCCAGTGAGGCGTCAATGCCTCAGAACCCTTGCCCAAGCGGTCGTCGATCGCAAGGGAGGGCCAAGCCGCTACGCGCCCTTGCGATCGCCCCCCGCTCGGTCTGGCGGGTCGTCAGACGCCCGATAGCCGACCCAGGAGATACGTGATGAACGCGCCACTTTACCAAACGACCCTAACTCCGGTGTTCTCAGACGAAGAACAACACCTCTTGCAGCAAGCCGCGGCGGTGCTGAAATCCAAGCTGGTGCTCCTTGAGCAACCCGTGATGAATGCGCCGCCCATCGCCCAAGCGTTCTGCCAAACTCAATTGGCCGCTTGCGACGTGGAGATCTTTGGGGCGCTGTTTCTGGACAATCAACATCGGGTGCGCGCCTGTGAAGAATTGTTTCGCGGGACCCTTGATCAAGCCGCGGTTTACCCACGTGAAGTGGTGAAGCGTGCCATCGCCACCAGTGCGGCCGCCGTGATCTTGTTTCATAATCATCCGTCAGGCTGCGCGGAGCCGAGTCAGGCTGACCGCCGGATCACCCGCCGTTTACACGACGCCCTTGCGCTGGTGGATGTTCGGCTACTCGACCACTTTGTGGTTTCATTTGCTGACGTCGTGTCGTTTGCAGAGCGGGGCTGGCTCTGACGGCGCCCTTTGCAAAGGCCACGCCAGTCCGAGGGCGGTTGTAAATCTTCGCAGGACACGCGATAGTAGTGAGCAGAGCCTTGCCTAAGGAGCGCCATTATGAAACCGCTGGTGTATGAAATGGATGCGTGGTCGATGGCGACGCTCCCGCAATTGCTGGGGGCGTCACTGAGCCTACAGCCGTTGCTGGCCATGACTCAATCGGAGGTACCCGTCCTACAGGTGCCTTTTGTGGTCGGTGACGCGGTATTCGAGCTGAGCAATGAGTGGTATACCACCCCGCAAGGTCATGATTTCCATCTGCCAATACTGCGGCCGATGGAGGGCTTACCGACATGCTACCGCGCTCAACAGGATGGCGCAGCCTCGTCCCTCGCTGTGATTGAAGCGATCGAGATCCTCCGCCGGCGCAGTCGTGATGCCGAATGGCAGCACGGCGATCAAGGCGGCTGGGCAGCGAGCGACGAAACGCTGATCTACGACTGGGGGCTCAACCTATTGTTCACGGACGGGAGCGCGCTGTCGTTGGTGACCGAGGATGATAGGATAGACGGTGGATGGGTGGTGACACCTGACCGGGTGCGACCATCTTACCAAGAAGAGATTTGGCTGATTGAGGTCGATATTCGCGAGCGCATCGCATGACAGACTGGCGACGACAGAGGAGAGGTGACCATGACACACGGCACACCCCGTGATTACAGTCAGGTGGTATATCAGGTGTATTTTGAAGTGGGGGAATGGCAAGAGACGGCGTTCAAGGTATTGGCGTCTTTCGTCGGACCGGAGGCCTCGGGATCGATCCAGCGGTTGGAATTTGGCTATGTATTGGCCTTGCCGATCCAAAGCGTTCCTGAGGTGGTCAGGCAGCTTTGCCAACACAATATCGCTGTCTACCAAATCGTTCGTGGTGAGCAGATCACCTTGACCGAAGCTTAATCGAGAGGGGCGGGGCCCCCATCCTTAGTGGGCAGGCTCATGTTCACAATAAGATTGCGTCACTTTACGGTATTGAGTGGGCGTCATGTCATAAAACTTCTTGAACAGTAACCGGAAATGATTGATGTTGCTGTAGCCCACTTGACGGCTGATGGTTTCAATGTTCAGCCGGGTGGTACTGAGCTTGTCTCGTGCAGACGAGAGGCGCAGGCGCTGAATATAGTTAACCGGCACGTCGCCGGTTGCCGCTTTGAACCGTCGCGTCATCTGTTTTTCGCTTAAAAAACTCTTGCTTGCGCAGCGTGCCACGGTCAGATTGCCTGGGTGTTCATGATGCATCCAGTCTTGCAGTTCATGGATCAGCGTGTCGTTGTGCTGCCGATATTGGCCAAAACTGGTCAGGCAAATCCGCGCAACATTGGAAATGTCCCCCCCAATGTAGCGCTCACAATGCGCGCGATGCCCACTGCCGAACAACTCATCGATCATCAATAAGGTGGCGTCATAATAATCCCGCACGCTCGACGAGCAGATAAACGGCCCTTCGTGAGTGATTTTTAGGTGAGGCATCAGCTTGACACTGGGGTAGCGTTCCCGAAAGCCCGCCACATGTGCCCAATGGGTGGTGGCACTGCGATGATTGAGTAACCCCAACTCGGCCAGTAAAAACGTCCCCGTGCACAGGGAGACAACAAACTGGCTGCCGACGAGCTGCTGCGTCAACCACGTTTTGAGCTTGTCTGGCAGCAAATACGCTTCGTCACTTGGATCGCCACAGCAACCGAGCAAGAAAATGTCTGTTTTTTCAACTTGCTGCCACGGTGTGGGACAGGCAATCGTCAGTCCAGAAAAGGTGTGTATGTGCGCATCGTAAGGAGAGATATAACGCACATCGGGATCGGGAAGCCCGGCCAACTTGGCGGCAATGATTAACATCTCTACAGGACCGGTGATCGCGGTCGTCGGGACGTTATTGAGTAGTAAGGCGGTGATGCGTAAAGGTTTGCTAGGTTCTACCATCCGTTCGAACTCCCTTGTTGAGCCAGTCATAACATCACTATGCGCTGTAAATAGATCTGGTCGTTAATCAAAAAAGATGAATTATCAGTCATTCATGACGTGATAGAGTTTTTTGGTGTGGTTTTTAATTAACTGATAAATAAGAATTAATTATCTTCATGTCGCATTAATAACCAATTATGTTGATTGAAATAGTGTAATTACTCTATTTTTGTTCTGTGCAATAAGCGATTTGGCCGTGAGCGTATCGGCGCGAAGCTAGAAAATCCACCCGTTCACGTCTGGGTGTCTTGGCGCTCGGCCCCATTTTACGCGCTAGGACTGAGCGCTGACCCCGTTGAGCGCGGCAATATCAATCACGCGATCAGCAGAATCAATGGTGCTAGGTCGGTGAGCCACAATCACGCGGGTGATTGCGGCTTGGTCACGGATCATGGTGTTGATGTGTTGCTCCGATTGGGCATCCAAGTGACTGGTCGCTTCATCGAAGATCAGAATGTCTGGTTGTCGATATAGGGCTCTGGCAAGGAGCACACGTTGTTTTTGTCCACCGGACAAGGTGTTGCCCAGTTCACCTACAAAGGTCTCATACCCCATCGGTAACTGCTCAATGTGCTGGCGAATGTCGGCCATGGCCGCCACGTCGCGTACACGCTGCGCATCAACCTGGAGGTCGAAAAACGAAATGTTTTCTTCTAATGAGCCAGATAACAAGGTGTCATCTTGCATGACGCTGCCTATCATCTGGCGATATTCGCTTAGATTCAGCGAACTGAGTGGCGTGCCGTCGATGAGAATTTGACCTTGGGTGGGCGTTAGCATGCCGAGCATCAACTTAATCACGGTGGTTTTGCCACACCCAGAGGCGCCAATCAGGGCGACCGCTTCACCCGCGTGGATCTCAAAGCTGAGATTGTCGATCACGCGAGGCTCATGGTCAGAATACTGATAACTGACCTGTTCAAAACGAATGCTAGGTGACAAGTGTGCCACATCGACGTAAGAACGCTGAGGTTCGGGCTCTTCTCGTTCAGTCAACACCACATCGCCCACGCGTTCTAAGTGTAAACTCAGCATCTTGAGCTGAAACAGAGTATCAATAAAGCCGGAGACTCGGGTAGAGAACTGATCTTTAAACGACAAGGCCGCGATGAGCATCCCTACCGTCAGATCCCCGGTGAGTGCGGCTGCGGTACCGACCCAAACGATCATCAGACCTTCAAGACCAAAAATCAGAGTACTCATCGACTCGAACATAATGCCGAGTTTCTGCTGTCGAATGTCGGCATTGCGCTCATCGACCAAAAGATTTTGCCAACGAACCGCGCGATTGTCAGTGCGGCCAAACAATCGAATGCTCTGGATGCTGCGAACCGTTTCTAGAAAATACGTTTTTTCCTTAGCACTGGATAAAATGAACTCGAGATTGAGTTCGCGAAATCGCGCGAAGAATCCTTGTCGCAGCAGAAAATAGACGCTCATGGCCCCCAAGGCAATGGCGGCTATCTTGGGATCGTAACTCAATAGCATGGCCAGCGCACCCATTGCCAACATCCCGTCCAACAGCGCTTCGACAACCTGTTTAGTAATGGCACTTTCGATAACGTCCAAAGAATCAAATCGTGACGCGATGTCACCCAGATTACGTTTTTCAAAAAAGGGGATCGGTAAGTGCATCATGTGCTGAAAGACGCGTGCACGCCACTGCAGGTTAAAGCTGGCGCTGACTGCCATGACGGTCCAAGCGCGCAATGCACTGGCCCCTACGCGGATCAGGAGCAGTAAACCAAAGCCTATGATGACCAAAGACAATAAGCTCTGATCTTGGCTGGGGACAACGTGGTCAATCACCACTTGAGGCAGAAAGCTGGCCCCTAAGACACAAATCTCATAGACCAGGGCTAACGCAACGATTTTCGCCAGCGAGCCGATCAGACCGTTAGGGCGGCCGAACACATCACGCAAGGTCGGTTGATGGATGTCATGACGCATGGGGGCCATGCTGTCGAGTGGGGTCAGCTCTAAGATCACTCCCGTGAAATGCTGTGAAAACGCCGCGCGCGACAGACGGCGGCGGCCAATATAGGGATCGTGAATGTAAAAATAATGCCGGCTGACCTTCACTAAGACGACAAAGTGATTGAGATCCCAGTGCAAGATACACGGGTTGGCGATGCTCGCCAAATCGTCCACTTCGACACGCAGCGGACGACCGCTTAGGTCGAGCTTTTTGGCCATGGTCATCAGATCGCTCAGGGTGCTGCCATTGAGCGACACCGACATCTCGCTGCGTAATCGGGTTAGGTTTAATTTATGCCCCCAGTACTCGGCAATCATGCCGACACACGCGAGCCCGCATTCAGCGGCTTCGGATTGATAGAAGAGGGGGATCTTGCGCGAAAAACCGATCTGCAGGCGTTCCGCTAAATCATTCAATACTGTCACTGTATTACCTTACATGTATTCTTGGACTTTTTTGAAAGGATCGAGGAGCCACTGATAGATTTTTCGTCGTTCGACTTCTAGGCTCGCTTCAAGGTTCATTCCGGCACGAAGTGGGGTGTCGACCCCATACACATCCACCGATTGCGAGCGCAGCGTCACTTTGACTAAGTAGACAAACGGTGGCAACGGGGTTTTGGCTTGGGAAGGCGGTTGGTATTTGAGATCGTCCACCGCAACCGTGGTGGATGAGATAGCGTCAATCACCCCCTCGTACTGGCCGAATTTTTGGTAGGGAAACGCTTCATATTGCAAACGGACGGATTGACCCACGGATAAAAATCCCACCGCCCGGCTTGGGACGAACAACACCGCCTGCAAAGCTTGACCCTCGGGAATGATGCTGAGTAACACACTGTTTTGCGACACGGGCCCTTGCGAGACATTGAGTGCCGAGACGGTGCCGTCAAAAGGCGAGGGGACGACCGTCTCTTTAAGCGCATTGTTGGTGGCTAATTGCTGTTGGACGTCGCCAACGCGGCGCTGCAATTGGGCGCGTTCTAAGGTCAATTGGCTACCAAGTTGCTTGATTTCTGCCTGCTTTTGCGTTTGCTGGTAACGAAAGTCGTCCAATTGCAATTGCAATTGCTGCAAATCGGCCTCAATGGCGAGCATGTCACTGCGCCGTTGGCGCAGCTCTATTTTACTGATGGCTTGCTGCTGCTGCTTGGTGACGAAGGACGCCAGTGTCTCCTGAGCCAGTTTGAGCTGTTGTTTCTTGAGCGCGATGACCTGTCGGTGACCTTCGGCATTGACCGCCAATTGACGGATCTCCCGCTCCAACGCTTGTTGCTTTTGATGGGTTAAGGTCTCGTTGGCCGCGACCTGCTGTTTAACCAGTTCGACATTCTTGTTCATCAATGCCCCCAAGTGCTGGCGTAGATCGCCATCGGTGGGGTTGGTGGATTCGGTGTTGATGACATACAGCGCTTGTCCGCGTGTGACCCGCTGTCCTTCCTCGACCAGTCGCTGGCTGATGAGGCCGGACTCTGGGGCGAACACATCAGCAATGCCCCCTTTTGGCAGTAACAGCCCTTGCACTTTTTCTTTTTGGCTAAATTCTCCCCAAAGAGTGAAAGCCACAACCACGATCCCCACGAGGCTAGTCAGGGCAATCAAGCGCGTAAAAGTGGGCGGCAGCGCGATCAAAATGTCACCGTAGTAGCCGTGTTGGCGCTCGGTCACTTCATTGCGAAATAGGCTCATTGAAGCTCCAAAGCGGGGTGATATTCATGAAAGTAGACCTCGGCGTTACGCCAAAATAACCAACCTTGTGGGCTGATTTCTATCAGTTGGCACAGGGCGTCGGCCTTGGCTTGCACTATGGCCTCGCGGGATAGGTGCCGTGTCGGAATGGGCGTAACTTCCAGAGTGAAGCGTTTTCGTTTGACCAGCCCGGCGATGTACAAATTGGCCGCCGTTTTGTCGGCCAGTAAGGCGCCAGTGTGGGTGATAAACGCGCGCTGCTGCCACATCGTACACGCCGTGAATGAGCGTGCCATCTGAAGCCCCGACGCCTCGTCCGAAACAAACAACGGATTGCCATCGGCAAACATAATAATGTGTGCCCCTGCCCGCGCCCGTTTAAGCAGTTTGAAAAACGAGTGCTTACCTGCGGGCGGCAAGATTTCCAAGGTGCGTTCATGACCTTGCTCAGCGAAAGCTTGGTGACACAGAGTGATCATGGTGTCATCCCAGGGGTTACCGTAGACCACCACATCGCGATCTGAGGGCAGATTTTGCAGCACGCTGTACACCGCGCTAATGGGGTCAAACAGGTGAAGTAACTCAATGATGCACTGACCGTCAAACGGCGACTGAGGGGAAGACAGCGGAGCCGAGATCACGCGGTGTGCCCATTCAACCGAGCGAGGACGGCGCAATTTCCGCAACAGATGGGCGGTGTAGCCCATATTGATCGCCAGTTCTGCCAAGTTGGCTCTGGCCAAGTGACGTGCTTGTTCGTTGGGACACGCAAGCACGCGCTGAATATTGTGTTGCGGCGCGGCCAAAATGTCCGGCTGAACGTAGCAATCCCACCACCGAGTCAGCAGGCGAAGGAGCGCGCGGGTTGGGCGTTTGCCAAACGACGACATCATCAAAGCCAATGGGGTTAACCGCTTGACCAGCGTGCGTTCTTGGGCTTGCTCTCGTTTGAAAACTTGGGCCAGTGGTGAGGGGCCTGAGGAGGGCTCGCCCAGCGATAGAACGTAGTTGACGTAACCGGGCTTTTTACACAGATCGAGAAACTCCATGCTGCGATAATGTCGCTCGCCTAAATACGGATCCCACACCAGCAGTCCCTGAAGGGAGACGTCGAGGACGACAACGCAATGGTGCAAGTTCCAGTGGACCAGACAGGGGGGCGACAATAACTCCAGATCCGACTCCTCCTGAACGGCGGTAGCGGAAAAGGGGACACCTTGCTCCGTCAAATACACCGCTAAGCGTTCGTGCAGATACATCGAGGAAAAAGAAGAGAGACGGTCCACATGCGCTTGGGAAAGCGCGAGTCCTAGTTTGGTGAGGCACTGAAACAATGGGTGTGGCGTGTGGGACAAATCGTGAGTGGGTGCGTTCATAACAGTGGTCCAATTCGCAGGAGAAGAAGGCGGAGCTCAATACCCCGCCTGCGCCGATTAGATGCGGCGGCTGTTGCTACAACATACGTTGCCGTTTTTTGGTTTTGGTGATGGACGGGTTAGGCCTTCAACACCCAAACCAGCCGATTCGAGTAGACGAGACAAACCGTCTGCAACCGCACCAGCCCCATCAATTGCGCCAACCACGCCACCGCCGCTCACTTGTTTTGTTTCTTCTTGAGTTAATAGTTGTGTTTTTTTCATAATCGAATTTCCTTAATTTATTTTTGATTACCAAGTTGAGTTTTAATGGATTGCCAAACTGACTGTTCTATAAAACTCGATTTCAAACTATTCAATTCATTTTTAGAAAACAACGAAATATAGGATGAATGTCCTTTCTCTGATGTAAATACAATCCAAATAGTATTGTTGTGGGGGGGTATGTATTTCTTTTTTACTTCTATTAACAGAAAAGTAAATAAAAAACCATTAAAAGATAATAATATCATTAATGTCTTTTAATGAGGGTCTGGGATGGCGAAGAGACAAAAAAAACGGAGCGTAAGCTCCGTTTAAGACTAGATGCGGCGGCTGTTACTGCAGCAGAGGTTACCGTTCTTAGGCCTTGGGGACGGGCGGGTTAACCCATCAACCCCATGACCAGAGGCATTAATGACACGAAAGAGACCATCGGTTACTTTCGCCGCTCCATTGATCAAGCCAACGCCCCCACCGCTGACGCTTTTCATTTCATGATGAGTTAATTGTTGCTTCTTCATACATTTACCTTTTATTAAAATGACCAGTTGTTCTGGCCAGTGCAAAATAATCAACGTCAATCATTGAATCAATGAAAATAATAAAGGATATCCGAAAAGCCGACAAAGAATGTCGTTTTATTGCCGTTCCACTTTTATATGAACGATATTTCTATTAGATAAATACGTTAAATCATTGGCTGAAGGAATAGAGATCGGAACGCGTCCTGATGTGTGTGAGTCAGATCGGCACAATGTCTCTTTTCGGGTGTGGATATGAGCCAAATGGTACTTAACGGCGCCCATTTTTTGTATAACGTAAAGACGGCCTGTTGATGAACAACGATAAAACCGCTTTGAATTCCGTGGATTAGCGGTGGTCAGAAGGGGGATCAGCACTCTTGGTGGATACCTTGCGTGCATTATTGTTCGGTGTACAATGAAAATGTCCAACAGTCCACGGAGCAAGATTGTCGTGAGCAAAGGGACGTGATGCCATCACTCGTTGTTGCGCAAAGGCGTGAGGCAGGGAGACCATCCCCGCAATGGCAAGGCGGCGCCTTTTGACGGAGTGAATATGTTAGAAACCGACCCACCGAGCGGTCGGTTTAGCAAGCGTCATATCGTCCACGACACCGCCACGCTTCGAGAGCCATTAAGGACGCAAACATCGTATGCACAGCAGCACTCTAGGTAACGGGTTATGAAAAGAAAAGCGAACACGCCTTCTTTGTCCAAGGCGCTCATTTTAGACGAGTCGCTACGATTACTGGCAGAGAAGGGGATCCAGGCGTTCAGTATTCGCGACCTTGCTCGACGTCTGGAGACTTATCCCACCGCGATCTATTGGTATTTCCACAACAAAAATGCCTTACTGGGCGAAATTGCCAATAGGGTGATGTCCAATGTCACACCCAGTGATGAGGCATTGACCGGGCAGGGTTGGCTGAACGCGCTGTTTCAGAACTATCGCGAAGCGATCAAGCAACATCCGCATGTCTCGGATCTGATTGGCGCGCGACTCTTGGCAAATGCGCATCAAAACCCCAGCCTGCTGGAAGGGGTCCTTACCGCGTTACTTGAAATGAAGTGCCCAGAGCGGCACCTTGTGACTATGTATAACACGACAGTGGCGGCCATGTGTGGTTTCGCGACGATGGAATTTGGGCACCTGCCTCAAGAAGACTTACAACAATGGCGCGATCAGTTGCAAGCCAAGGCCGATAGGCTCAACGCGGCTGACTATCCGAACCTAACGCGAAGCTTGCCGCAGATGATGAATCGGGCTTTTGTCTTACGTTGGCAAAATGGGCACGAGCAGCCAATGAACGACAGTTTTAACCGCTATGTCGACGTGGTATTGGCGGGGTTACAGGGACAAATCGCGGCAATGATTGCTGTCACGGAGGAAGCGCAACGTTGATCCCTACGGGGTGGGCAACGGGCAGGAGGACGTGATCACATCGCTGAAGGAAAGGCCAACCATCAGCGTGTCTTGTGAGTGTGGCCAGCGGCCACAAGCGATGCCAGCTCAAAGAGAGTAGGAGTGACGACAAACAATCAGTACCCAGAAGAGGTACCACGATGCATTAGGGGAAGTGGGTTGAATGACAAAACATATCAATGGCACGTCGGTGTGGCAGTTTTCGCCACTGGATAAGGATCAACTGATCCATGTGCAAACCAAACAAGTGAAGAAACTTAAGGGCCCGGAATGTCGCGTGCTTGAGGTTTTGCTCGCTCACCAGGGTCAGGTTGTCGCGAAGCACGATCTGCTTACCATGGCTTGGCCTGGACGCGTGGTCTCTGATGCGAGCCTGACTCAAAGTATTGCTCAGTTACGCTTGGCACTGGGCGACAATGGTAAAGATCAAGACGTGATTAAAACCGTGCCTTATCAAGGCTACCTGTTGTTTGATAACCTGATTGAACTTGTAGAATCAGACTCTGAGCGCTCAGAGCTGAGCGCGTCACCAGACTTAGCGTTGGGGCGAGAAGAAGCGCCGCTTGACCCGCCCATTGAGCCTCAAACCCGGTGGATCTCATGGGGAAAAAAAATCGCGGCTGGGCTGCTGCTGGTGATCGCAGCCATCCAAACTGCGGAAGCGGTCCATCGTTACACCTTTGCCTGGGACGTGCAGTTGGATACATGGAAAACGGTCAATCGTGGCAGTACCACTTTTTTCTATCAGGATAGCCACGCCAGTCGCAAGCTCTATCACTATTTGAGTGCCAACAGCGCGATTGCCAACGATCACCAGATCAGTCGTGTGCTCGTGTCGACAGGGGTACGCCACTACTACGTCGCCTGTGTGTACACGGATGCCCATACCGATATGCAAAATGCCAAAAACCTCACCTTCGCGTTAGGTGAGCGGTTCCAATTCATTGGGGGTACGATCGATGATGTCTGCCGATAACGGGCTCAAATTGTCCCTGTTGCTGGCGTTGCTCACCACCCTGGCAAACGTGACTCTGAAAGTTCGCGATCGCCCGGCCTTCATGGATGGAGAGAGCAGTCAGCTGTATTACAGCAACAGTGCCAACTACCGACCTAATGGCGAGGTGTATTACATTGAAGACTTTCATACACTTGATGCTCAGATGTTTTTTCGCAATAAATCCTACACCAGCCGGATGATCGCGGGTGAAGACAAAGCCATTCATTTCAGCTACCTAGCCGAGTTTTACAGTCACAACCTGGTTCAGTTTTCTCAGTTTTCATTGGACAGTGGGCTGCCTGGGGTACAAAAAGTGGTCGATGTCGAAGCCCATGCGTTAGGCCGGCTAACCAGTGAGACTTTGCAGATCATCCATCAACAAGGTCCGGTGCTGTGTTACATGAAGCTATTGGAAGGCAGCGTCAAATGTGTGGTGCGAAGAAAGTAACAATCTGCCTTGTGGCTTCTTCAAATCTCAATTGATAGCCATTCAAATTGGAACGGGTGTTTCCTGGTTGTCACGCGTCGTAACATGACCCTCTGATCGCATGGAGAGCGTGGTAAAGGGGAGGCGTTCGACGGCCTCATGCTTTGCCTTCTTCGCGATAAAACTCGTTGAGTAGAGGGCACAATATGAGCACAAGTGGGCAAGGGATATGGGGATTCACGCCTCTCGACAAAGTGCAACTGACGCACGCGCGCACCCAACACACGAAAAAACTTAACGGTCCGGAGTGTCGCTTGCTGACTGTCTTGCTGGCCAATCAGGGAAAGGTGGTGTCCAAGCAAGAATTGATGACCAAAGTGTGGCCCAACCGGGTGGTCTCCGAGGGCAGCTTAACCCAGAGTATCGCCCAATTACGGTTAGCGTTTGGCGACAGCGGTAAGGAACAAAAATACATCAAGACCGTGCCTCAACAGGGGTACCTGCTGTTCGCGAATGTGGTCGAGTTGGTCGAGCGTCCTCATGCGTCCACCCCTGTCACGGCCTATCTCGGTGCGGCGAAACCCCACCCCGATGTGGGGCAAAGGGAGACGAAACTGCCTCACCGCTTGGGGGGCGTGAAAGGGCTTCTTGTGATGGTGTTGATGTTGGTGACCGGTATTCAAACGGCCGATGTGGTCCATCGGTACACATTCGCTTGGGGTGTGGCAAAACCAACCTGGCAGCATGCTGACCATCTTGACACCACCTATTTTTACCAAGACGAGCCCGCCAGTCGTCAGCTCTATCACTACTTACGTGATCCAACCACGGGCTT
The DNA here is from genome assembly GCF_028551255.1 of Vibrio tubiashii. Lineage (NCBI taxonomy): Bacteria > Pseudomonadati > Pseudomonadota > Gammaproteobacteria > Vibrionales > Vibrionaceae > Vibrio > Vibrio tubiashii. The sequence continues at coordinate 232,169 of NZ_CP117031.1, forward strand.
ACAGAACGGGCCTATCCACCAGTTACTGATTGCGGCGACGCGCCACCATTATAATGTGTCTTGCGTGTACGGGGACGTAAACCAAGCCAAGAATCTGACCTTTGTACTGGGTGAGCGGTTTGACGTCATTGCGACCCACGTTGACCGTGCCTGCCGCTCAGCTCGTTGAAGCTGATATTCAATTAATATTTGAGAAAAATTCAATTATTAGCCTGTTTTTAGTCTCAAACGCCACACGTATGATCGGCAGACATTCACAAGGAGCCCAAACGATGCGTGCGGGCGTACAGAGAGGTTCAAGATGAACAGGCTGAAAATAGGGATTGCCCTAATGGCGGCGATGGGAGCCCATGCGACTCAGGCGAGCGAGTTAGAGGTGGTGGCGGAGTTAAATGGTACACGACCTGGCAACCTGACCGTCACAGAACAAGGACGCGTCATCATGTCCATGCACCCACTGGAAAACCCAAAATATCGGGTAATGGAATTGCTCGACGACGGCACAACACGCGCCTTTCCGACCGAAGACTGGGCCGATGGCCCTGAGCTTGGCGAAGTCGGCCTGTCGTCAGTCATTGGCATTGACAGCACCAAAGACGGGACGGTTTGGATGTTGGACATGGGCAGTGCCAGCGCGCCTGCTCAGATTGTCGCTTGGGACAGTGTGAATCACGAGCTTGCTCAGCGCATTACGCTCAGTCCTTCCGTGATGGTGGAGAATTCATTCTTCCAGGATTTCGCCCTCGATACCCAACGCAATCGAATGTACATTGCTGACACCACGTTAGGCAACATCGTTGGGGAGGCGGCACCAGCATTTGTGGTGGTGGACCTCAACACGGGTCAGGCGCGGCGTGTGCTTGAATCGCATAAAGCGTTGATGGCACCGCTTCACCAAGTCAGCATTGACGGTTCACCGTTGGCGACCAAGCGCCAAGATGGACAAGCACAACCTGTGTATCTCGGCCTCAACCCCATCACGATCGATGCGAACAATGAGTGGGTCTACTTTGGGACCGTCAACGGCAGTGCGATCTACCGCCTACCTGCTGCCGCCTTGGCAGACCCTAAAGTGGCGCCCGATCAGCTTGCCCAAACCATCGAGTTTTATAGCGAAAAACGACCGAGCGACGGTATGGTCATGGCGGAAAATGGGCGGATCTATGTGGGGGATCTGGAGAAAAATGCCATCGGAGTGGCCGACGAATCTGGCTATCGCTTGCTCGCCCAAGATGATCAGTTGCTCAACTGGGTGGACGGTTTTGCGTTAGGTAAAGGTTATTTGTACCTCACGCAAAATGCGTTGCATCTGCATCCCGTCATGAATGAGGGCGAGGAAGAAGCAACCAAGCCTTATCGCATTGTGCGCCTCAAACTTGAGTGATGTGCATTGTACGTCTTCGCTGTGGCGGTGCGGGCATCGCCACGATCCAAAAGGGTATCTCTAGAGAGGAAAACGAATGCCACAATCAATCACAATGGGAGTCACGGATCTCTCTTTTCACCGAGTTACGGCTTCACTGGTTCGTCATGTGTTGGTCGATATGGGGTTTGAGGTCGATCGCGTGTACGCACCGCATCAGGAAAATTTTGCCCAGTTGGCCTCGGGGGCAATCGACATGTTGAGCTCGGCGTGGCTGCCATCGAGCCATGGCGTGTACAAAAGTCAAGTTGAAGCCACGGTGCCACTACTGGAGCTTGGCCTTCATTATGAACCGTATGCGCTGTGGGGGGTGCCCGATTACGTGCCAGTTGATCAGGTTGCCAGTGTCGAGGATTTGCTGAAGCCGGACGTGCGAGCAAAAATGAGCCGAGATATTCAAGGCATCAATCCAGGCGCAGGGATCACGCGTTTTTCAATCCATATGATGGTGGCGTACGGTCTTGAAGAAGTGGGTTACCGCTTTCATACCGGCAGTGAGGAAGCGTGCTTTGAAGCCTTTGAACAGGCGGTAGAACACCAACAATGGGTAGTGGTACCGCTGTGGCAACCTCAATTTTTACACCATAAGTATCGCATCCGTGACTTGGACGATCCCAAAGGGTTGCTGGGCGGTGTGGATCGCGCTGTGCTGCTACTGCGTGACGATCGTCGTGTTCGGTTTACACCAGAGCAATTGGCGCGACTCGATGCGCTTCGTTTCTCGAACACCATTATCGCCGAGCTCGACCACCAGGTTCAACGAGAGGGGCAATGCTTAGATGCCGTGACACGCGCATGGCTGGATACGCACCCATTCTAGCCCGGTCGACTTGGCGCGCTTAGCTCGGGATAAGCTGGCGCGCGGCGAGCGCGGAAAGTAACGCCTGAGTGCGGGTTTTGAGATAATCGCGCAGCAGGCGGACGGTCGGCGTGATGGATTGACGGCTGGGGCACACCAACCACAACTCTGTTGGGGTCGGCGTATAGTCGGGCATCACACTGATCACGCGTTGACTGAGTAAATCGTCTGCCATATCGAGGCACGATTTGATGGCCATACCATACCCCGACACACACCAACGTCGCACCAGATCGCCGTCATTTGAGATCCGATCCCCCTGCAGTTTGGCCTTGATGGTGTGCTCGCCATGGACAAACTGCCACTCCTCTTGGACCACATCGTTGAGCTGATAGCACAAGCCGTTGTGCGCCGCCAACTGGTGAGGGTGTGAAGGGGTGCCATGCGTGTCGAGGTAGGCGGGCGCCGCGCAGAGCAAACGCGGCACATCGCAGATTTTAAAACCATACAGATGGCTTTCGGTCGGTGAACCGTAGCGCAACGCCATATCGATGGCATCGCGATAGAAATCGATGTTGCTGTCGCTGATATTGCTGCGCAGCGTGAGATTGGGGTGTTGGCCAAGGAACTCATCGAGCCAAGGGGTGACCACGTTTCGACCCAGATCAGAAGACAACGCAATACGCATTTCTCCCCCCAGCTCAGCCAAATCGGCCTGAATATTGAGTCGCGCACTATCGAGTAACTGCAGCGCTTGCTGGCACTGAGGCAGGTAGCGTTCGCCTGCGGGTGACAGGCGCAATTGGCGGGTCGAACGGATAAACAGCTCTAGGCCAAGGTTTTTCTCTACGCGTTTGAGCGCGGCACTCGCGGTCGCGACTTGCATGTCTAGGCTATTGGCGGCGGCGGTGATACTGCGAAGCTCGGCGACTTTTATCACGACAAGCAGATCGTTGAGCAACATAAATTCAATCCATGTTTGATAATGTATTCATTATTATCCTTTTTTTGTTCGTACCACAAGCGGTCTCACTATGGTGAGAGGAGGGGAGGGTCATAAATTGGCTACTGGCTGTCGAACATACGGTGTTGCCTTGAGTGATCTGACTGTGTAACCAGTGAACGCTTCGGCGGCTCTTGACCCACCGAGCCTGGATGTCTATCGCTTGTCCCAAATGGATTGGCTGGTGAAAACGGGTCGCTAAGTGGACAGTCATGGCATGCACGCGGCGCAGGTAAAGGCAGTGCAACATCGCACTGTCATGCAAGGCACTGATCAGTCCTCCTTGCATGAGACCATCGTAGCCTTCGACCTGATGGTTTGGGATCAGCGTGGCTTGAACGGCGTCATCATTCACGGCGTGAAACTGGATAGGCCGATCAGAAAAAAAAGCCTGATGACAGACTTGGCAACGCCGATGGTCGGCTGGACGTAAAGTGTGCATAGTATCCCTCTGGTTAGGTTCCTCATACGCGGGCGCGTGTGCGCCCGCGGCGTTCTTTTATACAAGGTCACTATAAAAGGGGTAATTGGCATATGCTAAATATTGCGGTGGAAACTAAGGTTTCAACAGTTCGGGGTGGCGCTTCGCCCACGCGGACACCGTTTCAAGAAAGCGGGGCCGGGTGGGCCTGCGCTTTTTGATCTTATCGGGTCTCATGCCTATCTCGCGTCTTGCTGCCATGCGATCACGCCTCCTATGCTGTACGCCACAATATCAAGCCAATCGAATGTGGTTCCGATGACCCACGACCAGGCCGATCCCAGATTGAGTAATGTGGCCAACTGATACCACTGCCCCAACTCCACCAGATAAGCGACCGTTACCGCGATCAGGGCAAGTCTCTTAGGGGAGAGCGCCAAGACGGCAGCCAATGTGGTGTAGAGCCAGATCACCACAAGTGCATCGCCAACGGTTGGGCGAATCACTGGATCTCGCAGACCCCATGCGATGAGCCACAAAAGCAACAAGCACGCCAGACTTCTGATGGCGTATTGCGGTGACCAGCGCCAGAGAGGGCGCCAGTCAACCTCCACCGGGGGCGTTGAGTTAGCTTCGCTCATGGTCAACGTCCGAGTGAGGGCGGGCAGGGTGACGACGATACCAGTCAATATGACGGGTGAGGATCATGACGAAACTCAAGATGGTAAAGCACAGCAGTGTGCCCATCAGCAGCGCGTAACTTTCCGCTTGCAACAGCCCAAACAGCAGGCCATACAAAAGCAATAACCCCCCACCGAATATCACGCCATGCGCACGGCGCTGCAACATCCCCGTGACATAGACACTCAGTAAGCTTGTGGAGGCCAACGCCGATAGCCCATAGGCCCAGTTAAAGCCAAGGTGCTCACTCATCGAGATGAGCAGCAAGTAGAACAACGCAAGTGCGAGGCCGACAAAGCCGTATTGCACCGGATGCACGGGACGAGCTTGAAACAGCTCGAGCAGAAAGAAACTGGCAAAGACTAACGTGATCACCAGTAATGAATAGTTCGTCGCGCGGTGAGATTTGAGGTAGTGGTCGACCGGATCGATCAAGTCGACGCCCATCTGTCGTTGCTCCAGTTCGTAACATTGGTGGTCACCGGTAAGGCAGTTGCGCAGCAATTGAGCCATGTTGGTTGAGAAATTATTGCTCTGCCACTGAGCCTCAAACCCCGACTCTGCCACTTGGGCGGTGACAGGCAGATAATCGCCAATGAAACTGGGATGGGGCCAAGATGAACGCAGCTCAACACGGGATTGGTCACCAATCGGTGCGACCTGAAGTTTCCCCATTCCTTGTAACAGAAACTGGAGGTCGAACGTCAGGGGTTGGTGGGTATCGAGCTGTGCGAGATCCAGAGGCTGATGAAAGCCTTGTGAGATGGCGCTGAGCCCAGTCCCAGGGAAGACCTCTATCGCATGGTTGGCGACACGCATATCGCCCAGCGTCATCAAGCCTCGACTGTCTTCTATACCGACCACTAATCGAATGTCGTTGATATCATGGCCTCGCAACGCGTCAAGCTCCGACAGGTCAAAGTGGCCGGTCAAACGGGTCTGAGCATGATACAGACGCGCACGATAGATACCGCGGTATTTCTCAAAACTGTCGAGCTCAGCGCCGAGATTAAAGGTATCGGGCAATAAAACGTGTTGGCGCTCGGTGACGTGCAGAGTCTCATTGTGAAAACGGCTCTCAGTATAAGTGATGTGGATAAAAGGCCCAATAATACGCTGCGGGCCGCTGCTGCTACGGGCGATATCACTGCGCACGGTGTCTTGACGTAGGGTACGCTCGGAAATCAGGCCGCTGACCATCGACAGCGGGATTTGCAGTAGTAGGAACAGCAACAGCACCAATGCGAATTTGAGGCCGAGCGGGTGGTTGAGGATGTGTTTCATCGTATCTTCTCCTTAGCTGAAGACACCACGTTACCTCAGGGATATGGAGACAGAATGGAGCGAATGTGGAGTTTTTATGGAGTTGGCATTGTGAGAGTGACTTTGACCCCGTGCTCTACATTGCTGATTGTCAGCGTTCCTTGATGGAGCTTCATCACTTGTTCGACAAAATTCAGGCCCAATCCGGTGCTTTTGACCCCATTGCTGCGCGCGAGTGAATAAAAGCGTTCGGTGAGGCGAGGCAGGGCGTAAGCCGGGATAGGTGGGCCACTATTGAAAATAGACAGCGCAAGCTGTCCCGGGCTTCGCTGGGCTTGCCATACAATCTCGCCCTGTGGGGCAACAAAGTCGAGGGCGTTGTCCATCAAGTTAAACAGCGCTTGCTGAAGCAAAAACGGATCACCAAGACAGGTGTCGTCGGGTGAGATGAGGCAGTCGCAACGAACCGCAAGATGACTTAACCGAGCGTCTGCGGAGGCCGTGACGTTAACCACCATGTCTCGCAAAGCGATTGACTCGACGCTCTCCAACGCGGGTTGCTTTTCAAGGCGAGCCAGCTCCAATAACTTGTCGATGAGGGACTGCATTCGTTCGCTTTCGCGTTCAATGTTGCGGGCAAAGCGGGTGACCCTGTCACCGTCAAGCGAGGTCTGTAAGATCTCACTGGCGCCCTTAATGGCCGACAACGGGCTTTTCAGTTCGTGAGTCAGCGTCTGTACATAGTCTTCAACGTACTGCTTGCCATCGAGTTGATTGCGCATTGTCTCCAAGGCATCACTCAGCGTGCCGTATTCATAAAAGACTCGAAAGGTGGGTTTCGGGATCTTGTCCCCCTGGCCCATTTTGGTCGCGTAGTCTTCGAGTTTATGCAAAGCGGTGTGAATACGCCAAGCGAACAACGCACCTGCGACCAAAACAAGGCCACTCATCCACACTAGCCAAAACCAAACATTGCGCTTGGACAAGTCGATGAAGGGCTGAACCGAACGATTGGACTTAGCCACGGTGACACTGCCAATGATCTGGCCATCTGAATAGATTGGCGCGGCAACGTGCATGACCGTGGAAGAGGGGTCATTGGGATCTTCGATGGTACTGCGTGCGCCATACTGGCCGCGCAAGGTTAGGTAAACGTCGTTCCATTGCGAGTAATCCTGACCAATATCTTGTTGCCACGAGTCAGCGATCACGATGCCATGCTGATCGGTAATGTAGATACGATGATTGATGGCTTTCTTACCAATTTCCCAAATGCGAGCTTGAGGTTCACGTTGACCGTAAGCGCGGAGTAGAGCCGCAAATCGACTTTGTGACAATTGGTGATTGGCGACGTCCTCTTCCGCCAGTACCGCCAACAAGTTGGCCATATCCACCAACGTCTCTTCGGTGGTTTGACGGACGGTGGGTTTGAGTTCTTGGATCACCGTTTGGCTGACGGTGTACGCGGTGATCCCGACCAAAATGAAATAGAGCGCAAACAGTCTCAGCCCTAGCGGGATCCTTGGCCAGCGTCGCATCATTCACTTTGCCCGTTGTAGAAGTAACCAAACCCCCGTTTGGTCACGATCCGCTCTGCCATCGCATACGGTTTGAGTTTGTGACGAATGGCCTTGATATGCGAATCAATGTTGCGCTCATACACCGCGTCCGGCGTCATATCCGCGGCGACCATCAATTGCTCGCGACTGAAAACCTGATCTGAGTGGGAGAGGAGTTGACGCAAGATCTTAAATTCAACCGCGGTGAGCCCCAATGGTTGTGCATTCACGCAGTAGTCAAAGTGCTGCGCAACGAGGGCCTGATCCGATGAAGATTGCGTTGATTCGGACTGAGGAAAGGCCGTTCGTGCTTTGATTCGGAGCTTGATTCTGGCCAGCATCTCTCGTGGGCTGAAGGGTTTGGTTACGTAGTCGTCAGCCCCGATTTCTAAGCCGACCACGCGATCTATCTCCTCATTGCGCGCGGTTAAGAAAATAATGGGTACCGCAGAAAAGTCTCGGATGGTTTTGCACAGCTCAAATCCGTTGCCATCGGGCAACCCAACGTCTAAGACGAGCAACGCCACAGGGTGTTGACGTAAATACGCCAAACCTTGTTCAGCGGTCGCAAACCACTGAACCGGGTAACCGTCCATTTCTAAGACATGGATTAAGGTGTCTGCAATCGCGGGTTCGTCTTCAATGATGACGACAGTCAATGGGTCACTCAAAGGAGGTCTCTTCGTTTCGGTGAGGAAAGCCCACTATCAGAGGGCACGATGTCACTTATACTACCTTGGGAAATCGGGAACACAAGTGTGACTGAGGGGGGGGGGGGTGTCTTGCCGAGGGGGGGGGTGTCTTGCCGAGGCAGGCCCACGAGTGAGCGGCAGAAAAAAAGCGCTCGATGACGAGCGCTCAATTGAGGCAGCGAACCGCAGGGCTGACTGCCTCGTTAAACCCACCAGAATGGTGGCGCGAGATGGCCGCTTTAGTTCAACTGTCCATAAGGGATGATCTCACTCGGTGTGGCTGAAAGGCGGTCCACTTGCGACAGGATTTTATACAAGTATTTCTCACCCAACGACGTACTCAGCTTCATTTTATTGGTCAGTGCAGCCGTATCAACGTGTTGGATCAGAATACTGGTTTGAGAGCCTGGATCGTATAGGGCCAGATCGTCCCCTCGTCGTTGCAACAACAATGCATTGGGGTTCTCTAGGGCTAATTTCAGTGTCTCACCCACTCTGTGGCTTTGAATCAACACCTGCTGGTAGTGAGCAAGGTCGTTCTCGTCCAAGCTATAGTGATAGTCGCGGCTATTGCCACTCCACAACAAAGAACGCACCCCTTTGATTTTAGGCAGAGTCTGGATCTTGCTGCCTTCGCTGCCTTGCAAGACTAAATGGGTTCCCCCTTCCGTGAGTGCCATCGAGAAGTGCCCTAATGGGGAGTGATCCGTGAGATGTTGCTGATACAGCGTCTGTGCATCGACATCAAACACATAGTCGCCGCCGTCAACACTTTGCCCTAAATAAGTCAGGTTATGATGGACATCCAGCCCCGGCGCCGTGACGGTACGTCCAGATTCATGCAAATACCAGCTCGGTACTGAGCCTAGAAGACGGACCTGCTTAGGCAATTGATACTCGCTTTCAAGCGCATCAATGGCTTGGTGGCGATATTGGTGATGAGTTTGCCATTCCATAGTGACCGCTCTGAGTATCGGTTTGTCCATAGGGCCCGCGTTTGCGCTTAACTCGACCACAAGGCCGTCACGGGTGGACAGTTGCAGAGATTGCCCCTGCCAAGCCGCGTGGGTCAATTCCCCCGCCAGCGTCGAAAATTGCTCCGCGTCAGCCACTTCACCTTGTAACACGAGCTTGTCGTCCAATATGAGATCATCGTTTACGACGGCCTGACGATACAGGCTGGCATCGTCGTGATTGTACAACCAAGCCCATTGTTGATCTGACGTTAGCCCCAGAAAATTCAAGTGCTGACCATTGAGGTTGCTGCCCGCTCTGATCAACGTCGCGGACTGATTGTCGTACCACAGGTTCACCGTTTCGCCTTGGCTATCTGTCATACCGAGCAGCACCAGTTGGGCAAGTTTCGCAGAGGCTTTTTCACTTAAGGCCTTCAATTGTGGCAGGACCTGTTGACGGTGGTTCTGTAGCCAATGAGACGTCACACCAGCCAGTCTTGGCGTTTGGTCTGCTAGCCATAAGGTTTGATCGTTGGCGATGGCAAAGAGTTGGTGTTGGTTATTTAAGACGTTACGTAAACCGCCACTGAATTCCGGTAAAGACACCGAGCGAGCCTGGGATCGGTTACTTGCTTGGTAATACAAACGCTGTTGGCTGTGGGAATAGAAGAAGTAGCGTTGATCGGTTTCCCCCTTGTTTTGCACCAAAGCAAGGATCAGATCGTCAGGCTGAGTGTTGAGATTGGCGTGGATCACGCCTAGGTCGCCCCTCTGCTCTGCGAGGACCCAGTACCTGTGTTTCTGCCCTTGCTTATTCGCTGACACGGAAATGACGTCGCTTAGGCTTGCCTCTATCCATCGATCTGCTCTCAGGTCAACTTCCCCCCCGACACCGGCTTGGAATGACTGGAAGAAATAGTTCGTCGTGACTCGATTCGGCGCCGTGTCGGCCATGAGGTTATCTAACAACTGAAGGTCGCCGTTCACATCGACCAACTTCATGCTGTTTTCGTCCAGTACATAGGTCCATTTAGCCGGATGACCAGCGTTGGTTTGCTGCTCGATCGACCAGTAGAGGCGCTGATTTTCCTGCCACACCCGGCTGGTCGCTTTGCCATGAGCGTAGTCCCAACCGAAGGCGCGATACTGAGCCACAATACGCGACTCGGCGATGTTCACTAGCCACACTTGGTTGTCTTTGTTAAACCACGCAAGATCCCCCGTCTGAGCCACGAGCTTGGCATCGCTTAGGAAGTCACTGTGAGCGGGCGACGGCGTATAAATAAACCGCTGCTGATCAACTTGATAGTAGGCCAGGCCAACAGAGTGGTCCTGATCTTGAGGCACAAAGTTTTCAACAGCCACAAAAGCGCTGTCGAGGTGGTGCTTGGCCACTTCAGACTGGATATGCTGGTGTAATTGTTCAGCATTCTGCCAAGAAGAGGCATCTTCCGACGTGATTTGGTAGCGGCTGTTTTCTGGGTCAACAACGAGCACTTCGTTATGTTTGTTGATCACCGCAATGCTCCCCCAGGACAATCCGGGTAGGTTGACTCTGACGCCACCGATATTGAGGTGATCACGCGTGACTTCAAGGTGATCGGATGACAACTGGCGTGCATCAAGGATCCAGCGCGTACTTCGGTCTCTACGAGACGTCACTTGCAAAGAAAGGCTGGCCCCCGATTGCAGACTGATATGGTATTCCCCCCCTTTGCCGTTAAAGGCATAGTGCAATTTACCACTCAGCTCTTTGCCCAATTTACGCATCAGAATTTGGCGATTTTGCGCATCCAGATTCACGTTGATATTGGTATGGACATATTCTTGTGTGATCTTACGTATCGTGTATTCCGAAGGAAAAATGTAAAAGTCATAATCGAATCGACGATCCTCTTCGAGACGACGAATCACACTAAAACCGGAATCATGACGTGTGGTGGACCCAGGTAAGATCTGATATTGATAGCTAATGTACGACTTTGGTGTGGCAGGCAAAATCAAAGCCCTATCACTGGCGTTAATGTTTGTCGTCTCGTTGTAGCCAATGCCGGCTCTAACATTGATCGCTTGGGATTTGTCTCTGATCATCCTAGGGAAATCACCGGCCCAGAAAAAGTAGTTAATCGCCCCCGATCCCGTGCTGCCATGATGGGTACGGTAGATGTATTGACTATCAAAATGCACTTGACCCGTTTGAAGGTCTATTTGGCTGATCACTGCCCCATCTTTGGGCTCAAGCGCGTGGTAACGGCTGCCATCATCGAGAGTTTTATCCACCAGCGCATACCCCCCGCTGTGATACGCGGAGTCGACCGCGGCGAAGTAACGACCGACGGCTTTGGCATCCTCTGCGACTTCACCAAACGCCTGTGCCAGAGCGGTAAAACCAACCGCGAGTCCGCCCAGGATCACGCCCGCGCCCCCCAGTACGGCACTGGCGGTGCCCGCACCCGCAAGGCCTGCCCCGATGCCCGCTGAGGTGGTCACAAAAGACGCTGAGTCAAAGGCCAACTGAGTACCAAATACCGCTTTTTGTACCTCATTTTGTGCATGCGCCAACTCATAGGAGTCCAACACCACGGAAGCAAAGCCTAGTCCAAGACCGATCCCTTCATTTGCAACGTGCCCTACTGCAGACAACGTCGAGCTTGTCACGCTTTGCCCTTCCTGTAGAGCGGCACGATACAAACCGACAATCTTACTGGCGTCCATCACGGTGCCGTGCGCGATTTGAGCTAAGTTAATGTAGGTGTGGACCTGCAACGCGGTGTTTAATCCTTGGGGCAGGGGGTCACCCGCTGCGGCCGTGCGGCTGTGGTTATTAAACCAAGAAAGAATCGCCTGGACCGCAAACGCGGCATTCAAGCCGTCTACATGCTCGACATCCGTAATGCTCGCATGACGGGTGAGCTCTCCGTGGCTAAAGTTGTAGCTCTTTTTCAATCGACCCAATGCATCTTCGTAATAATGTTTGAATTTCCAAACTCTTTCGTCTGACGTTAACACGCTGATTTCACGGTTGTCTTCGCGATGTATTAACGGAATTCGATACTGACCGCTGGGTGTCTTTTCGATGTTCTCAAACACGGGTACCCAAGCGTGATCTAAGCGATGACGGCGGTATACGTCTTGCGCGGCCGCAAAGAAGTCCTGAGCCAAATTGGCGCCCTGTAAGACACTCAGTGCGGATTTGAGTTGCAAATCCGTGGATAGGCTGTCGCTGGCTTGCGCCAAACGAGCGGCATGGTCCGCCGTTGCCAGGTTCGCGACTCGGTCACTTGGGCTCGCCAGATCTTGGACGCTCAGTCCGGTGCTTAAACGTACTTCGGCCATTTTGGCAGTGTCCAGTGACCGCATGTCGAAGGTTGGCTGGCTTACATTGCCATAGGCATCATAAAAACGCGCAAATTTGTTTTTGATCAGGTGTTCTTTTAAAGAGGCTTGTAAGGCTTTTGAGCTGTCAAATCGGAATACCGCAAAGTTGGGATCGTAGAAGAAGTAACGGCTCTTGCCCTCGAATTGTCTTTTCCCCACTAACATGCTGTGCGCGTGAGTATTCATCAGCATGAATTTGCTGCTGCCATTGGTCAGGGACTCCTTTTCCAAGTTTGAGACAATCCCCTTGATGCTCAGGCGCCCTGCGTCTGTCTCCGCAAGCCCCGCGTCTGTATTGGAGTGCAATTGGCCGACAGTGGTATACACATTGGTCGCGATTTGGGAGTCTGGGTGGGCAGCGGCATCGAACAATACAGAGGCAAACTGGTTCGCACCAAGCTCCCCTTTTTGTGCGATCGCGGTGGCCATCACACGGGAGAGTGGCAAACAGCGTCCCGGCCGACCGAGCAAAACAAAGTCTTGTGGCACAAGCTGGGTAACAAACGCGCCTTGAGCGGTCATGTAGCGACTGACTTCGGCACTTTTGTCCAACGCGAAACGCATAGTTTCCTGTTGGAACTGCTGCTTGATATGGGCCACCAATGCGCCTTTTTGCTTAAAGGTTAACTGGTGACTGTCATCAAACATCAGTCGAATCATATCGAGGGCTTTCATGCCCTGATGATAGCCTGGCACTTCAATATCTTGGCTGTTCGATTTACCGAACAGGTAATCGTCCCCTCGTTGCCCTTTTAGGCTTTCTAGGGCTTGCTTTTGCGTATTATATTGATCCACCAAACGTTGATTCGGACTGGCCTTGAGATGGGCATCGATCGCAATTACGGACGAGACGCCTTCACGGTCTTTTTTCTCTAACCATAGCCACAAACGATCCATGTCTATGCTTTTATCAATGCCATCGAGATAGCTCTGTTGATAAAACGCTTTGGTCGCATTAATGGCATCGATTTGTGCTTGTAGATGTTGCTTTCGTTCACCGGTCGCTTTTCTTAGCTTGGCGAACAGTACGGACTTACGCTCAAGCAAAGGGGCAAGCTCTTCATCGGTTTTTTGTTTCAGCGCATTTCTGAGATCTTGCCATTGGGCTAAGGCCGGGTTTTCATCGACCTTTAAGGAACTGCCGGTTTGGTAATCCTGATCTTGAGGTAAGGGTTCAACAGACAGTCCTAAGGCCTTTGCGTCTGTAAGTAAACGTCCCTGAGCCAGGGTTCTTTCCTGACGAAAAGCCTCTACTCTGGCTTGGTCATCGATGGCGTTAGGGCGCTGAATCCGCACTTCCCCTGTCGCACCTTTACGCTTGACCCAGGTGGTCAGCAAGGGATTGTCAGGGTGGGGTATTTGCTCTTGACGTTGGAGCATCAATTGCCATTGGCCGTCTTTGAATATCATGTAGGCACCGGCAACTTCATCTGATACGCCTTGTCCTTGATAGTCAGCGTAGTCAACGGCCATGACCACATTGTCATACAAAACGGAGCTGCCGACCCGACCATCATGGAAGACGCGATAATGGGTGTCGTTAAGATCCGTGACAATCACAGAACAGCCGGTCAGCGAACCGGTCAGCAACAAAGTGCCTTCAGCCACGTGTTTAGGGACATCGACATAAGCAGGGATAGGGTTCGTTCGGCCATTAAAACCGAGGAAGTACGCTGATGTCGTATCCGCAGCAGGGGCATCCGCATACCGAAGTTTGAATCCTTGTGGGGCGGTTTCTAGCCGGACTTGCCCTTGGGTCGGTAGGCCGCCATTTTTGATTAACTCAATCACATCCACGGTGTACTGGTTTAAAAATTCGCGTGGTGAATAAGTGAATTGGGCGATCGCCTCTGCCGTGCTGATGGTCACAACCGGGGCGGGTGAGGCATGCGCCACGCTTAGGGCTTCTCCACCCATGAGCGATGAAACGAGGACGGCAATCAACTGTTTTTTCATTGTTTTCCTTTAGCGTATCCGTTTGACTATTACAGACTCATTCTCGACATTAAAACCTAGCCAACTCATGATGAAGCACGGGTGATAATTTCAAAGAATGTTCATGTGACAATAAATATCAATAGATTTGTTGTTAGTGAGAGACTTGAATGTATATCAAGTGTCATGGTTAAATTGATAAAATTAAATATAATTAGATTATTTATAATAAGAAATTAATACCTGCCTTACTGTGTTGTTGAATATAAAATAGTGAGCTTATAACCAAGAGGGTATAAATTGTTACAATCGTGTTTGGTCTGGGGTTTTTGTTTTAATAATAATGAAACATACCTGCGAGGCATTGTTAAATTAATTCTAAAAGATATTTAATGTAGAACAGATCTCATAAAAAAAAGCCCATGTCCTTAATGACCAACAAATAAGTCCTTAATACCAGTCTTGGTGGTTTTTTGGACGAGTTTTAAAGGGAGAGTGAGCGATCTTTCAGAGAGATCCCTGATTCTGTTCGCAGGATGGATCATGACTTAGGGCACGGCGGTTTCCGTTGGTCGCAACTGAGAGCCCCATTGGGGGAAGTGCGTGGACGTAACCCTCCAACCTGTCATTGCCCTTGTGAGCGTCAAGTTTATCCAACGAGAGAAACCCGCCCGATATCGTCGGTGTCGTCTAGATAGTGGATGGGTGGTCGTGATATTTTATTGCTTTCAAAGGAAGGGGCTTGAATTATATGACTCTCGATGTTTGTTGGGTTTTGGGTCATGTGTGTGGGGTGTTTAGGACGGCGTTAATATTCGTTTTGCCCCATCTTTAATCACGAGTGATTAAAGTTGGGGTCAGATTGTTTAGATTTCTTCATTATTATTTTTCTTTTCCTTTATTTATGTTGTTGATAAACTGAACAATGATAATTTATTGATCTGTGATCTTGTGACTAAATTCAGTGGAAATACACATTTTCTGAGTTCAATAATATATCAATAACGATAATTTTTAGTATGGTGAATACTCGTGTCATTAATTTTACATAGGCATGTAATTAATGCGTTGTACTGTTTTTTATATCTTAACCGAGGGGGAAACAATGCAATTAACCAGAACGATTTTAAACGGGATTGTCCTGTTGTGGCTGATGGTGACGGCCATGCCGTCGATGGCCGCGGGCAGTGACTGTCCGGATTACCTCAGCGAAGACTGGGAAGACAAACCTTTTTGTGTGTGGTTGAAAAACGACACGCAACAGACCATTAAGTTGTTGAGCTGGAAACCGTATGCCAATAGCGCCGATATCAATGATGATTACTGGCTCAGTCATGATTGGGCACAGGGCGTACTCACGCTTAAACCCGGCGAGTTGAAGATCGTTGCGGGCATTGATGATGATGGATGGGGGGTCTTCAATTACGATACCGTCAAATTTCGTGGTGAGATAGACATTGACGGGGCGCGGCAGTATGGCGTTTATATCAGCGCCGACATCCGAGCAGGGGTCGTCAATGATTTTGAATACGGTGTGTCAGCGCCCAGCCCTTGGGTCGATGGTCACGATACGGCAACCCTTTATTTTAATGGCACGCCCTATGTCATGGGGGTGGACGACGAATACGATGCCTCGCGATCCAAATGGGACGCGATGTTCTCGGTTCTCGATGCCTCGTCTGGGCCGGGTGGACTCCGTTTGGCCGACCACCGCGAGGATCCCAAAAAGATTAATCTTATGACCTGGAACACCTTTCTGCTGATTGGTCCTGGCATCGCTGGTAAGCAAGATTACTGTCAGCGAACACAGGCCATCAGCGATAACAAAGCCCGTCTGTTTCAAAATGTCGATGTGGTGGTGCTGTCGGAGTTGGCGTCTCAGGCGAGTTGTACCCCTGATGCAGAGCAGCTAGCCGTGGAAGAATTCTTATGTTGTGGTCCGGACAAACCTTTTCGAGACCGGACCCACTTGTTGAATGGAACGCCGTTGGTCGACGGTCCGCTTGGGTTGTCGGAAACCGGCGGAGTGATTGTGATGAGTCGTTACCCAAACAGTTTGTCGGTTGGCACCAAGCGAGAGGCGCGCAAGTCGGACCCTATTGAACGATATCCTGCGAGCGATGAAGTGCATTATGAGTTTGGTGCCGATGCCGGAGAGTGTGATGCCAGTGAATGCACCATGGATAAGGGCTACTTAAAAGTGAAGTTTACCAAAACGGTTGGGGATCAGCAGCAGGACTACTACATCATCGGCAGCCACACTCAGTCTGCGCCTGGTCAAGCCAACGAGAATGCGCGCCATCAGCAGTTTCAAGCAATGCGCCGCATGGCGGATTCACTCCCATCGGATGCACCGATCCTGTTTGCTGGGGATTTTAATGTCGAAAGCCACGAGATCAGCCGTACGGCGGCGACGCTGAATGCAGATTTCGGCTTCACGACGTTTTTAAGTGCGCTTCGGTACAGTGCCGATGGCCACAGCAATTATTATGTGTTTGATGAAGAGGGACGTTCAGTCCAGAAGCAGTATGATTTTATCGTACCGTTTAAAGGGGCGTTAAACCCGGTCTCTCAGCTCTCCTGGGTCGTGCCGATGACCTCAACGGGGTCTCGTGTGGATCTGTCGGATCACCACGCCGTTGTCTCGGAGTTGACCTATGAGTAAGAAGCGCCTCCTTTGGTCAGGCCAATCTGATTAACCGCGAAGAGGGGTGAGATGTTCCCTAAACGGGCCATCGCGTCGTTGGGTCGGTGCGAATGGGAGGGGATGGCAAGCGATGGTCTCATCGTGAGATGCGCGCTCAGTTCCGCTTGTCAGTACGCCTTTCCAGCTTGCGGTGGACCAAGCATTCGTTAGGTTGCCCACCCAATGCAGTCCCGCCAAACATCGCTCATGGTCGGTGTGTGTTGGCTCCATCAAGACATGCCAAATCAAGACGTGATGGAGCAGGTCCATCACGGTTCGCGCCGCCTGACCGAATTTCAGCCATCGCTGCAGCGCTTGCAACGTCACTGGGCGCGGCTGGCATCGCGTGAGCTTTGTCGCTTGAACGTGCGCACTCTTTAAGTGGATCGGCAGCGCGCAAGTCGATGCCGAACCAAGGTTGCTCGAGAGTAGAGGCGTGGCGTGAAGTGACTTGGTCACCAAGCTAGCGAGCAGGACCAATCCGATCATGGCCGATTTCATAAGGGATCCTTTTTTGGGCCGCAGTATGCAGGCTGAGTCATCATAGTCTTTTTATTGACTAAATTGTTAGTAGGTGTGTGGGAGATATTTGCTGGGCTTTTAGGACATTTTTACCCGGCAAAGAGTGCTCAGGTTTGTTGACTCGGCACAGCTGGGGTAGGCTAGGCCTTTGCATTGCGTGCTTGTGGTCAGAAGAGACAGGGTTAGGGCAGTGCGCCCCTGACAGTAAACAGAGGATATCCATGCGTAAGACCATAAAAATCATAATGCTGATCGCGTTGCTTATCTTGTCACCTGTGATCGTCCTATTGGTTCAAGGTATGGCGAACGGGCCGATGTCTGAGGCCGAATTTGAAACGAGATTGCCAGTCATCGTAAACGGCTTACAAGCTCAAGTGGAGGGGGATGGTGACGACACGTTGGTCTTTATCCATGGCTATCCTGACAGCTTAGAAATGTGGGACAAACAAGTGGCGTTTTTTAAACGTGATCACACGGTTGCCCGGATCACTTTGCCTGGCTTTGAGCTTCAGGACCCGGGGGCAAGACCCCAGTATACTCTGGTCCAAATGCGTCGGATTATCGATGCCTATATTGAGAGCCTCAATAAAGATAAGGTGACGGTGATCGCGCACGACTGGGGGGCCGTGTACGCGTCCCAATACCTTGCGTCTAACCCCCTTGTTGACCGACTGGTCTTGTTGGACGTCGGAAGTTTTGGCAACGAAGCCTATCCAGAGATCAATATGAAGTATACCGCAGCTTTGGCGTTGGCTTGGCTTCTGCCCGAACCTCTCGGAGAGAAGCTGGTGGCTTACACCGCCAATGAGATTTTAGGTTTGGTTAATGTCGATCCGAATAAACCTTCAGCAGACTTTCGCTTTGATGCTCGTATGACTTACCCTTATTGGCAGCTATGGCGTTCGATTTTACTCAATACGAAGCCCGAGCCGGTGCCCGTCGATGACTACGCGACCGCGTTTTTGTTCCTCTATGGCCAAGACAAACAGGTCTGGTTTCACTCTCAATCCTGGATAAATGAGGTGACCGAGAAGCAAAAAGGTGGGGCCGAAGCGATGCCTGGTGGACACTGGTTTATGTTATCTTCTCCGGAATTAGTCAACCAATCACTCTCGATGTGGCTGGCACGCCACCCAATTTGAGCGTTGAACCCATCTCAGCGTGTATGCGCGTAGGATCGTCGACAAACCGGCCTACGGAAAGGAGGCGTTATCAATTTAAGTTATGAACAGTGGGATGCGATCGCCGATGCGTATGTCCCCCTCCTGGGTGTGTTGACCTTAAGTTGGGTCTTAATACAAGCGGTATGTGGGCGGCTCAAAGCCGCGCAGTGGGATGCGGTCAGCACGTTACTGGGCGTTGGGTATATTTACGCTCTGATGTTTGCTGATAACTACACCGGGGCCTATGCCGCCGTCGGTCTGGATTACAGTACGCATACGGCTTTGGCTTTGGTGTTTGTGACGACACTCGTATTGAGTCATGACTGGGTCAAGAGAGGGATCCTGCTTTCTCTGTTCATGTATGGAGGACTGATGCTATATCAGGGCTACCATTCGTGGCTGGATATTGCGCTGACAACCCTGATGACACTGCCCGTCTTACTGCGCTTGAAGGCGTGGTCGCAGGGTCGAGCAGACTAAACAGCACAACCCCAGTTGCGTGACGATTCGGTCGAAGCGCGATCAGCGATGGGGATTGATCGTACGCCTCGGTTCGTTGCCAATGTACACCTCTCTGTATAGACGTGTTATGCAACGCTGGGGCAGTACGCGTTCGCTTTCGTGAGGCAAGTTGTACTCAGGGTACAGGATGCTGGGGAAGGCCCAAAAAGGGTTGGGTGTCCATCAGGCGTCATCGATCCGCAGACCGCTGGAGAGCCGCATGCATAGTCAGGTTTCCCCTTTGTGTTTTTTAAGAGACCTAGGTTCAGATTAGGGAGTGAATGGTTCCTCCATTCGCTGAGATGGTTATTTCGGTTAAGGTAAATTGATGATAAACGGAATATGGACGAGCGGTACGTTTAAGGCGAATTCGAGATCAAAATCCATTTTTGGTCGTCGTAAAGGGTTGTTAACAGAGATTGATAAGTTACTCGAAAAAGCGCATGTCAGTAGTGACGATGAAGCTTTGTTGCCCCATCTCTATGCCATCGACAAAGCTTGCCAAGCCTGGCTCGATGCGCATCCTTTGACGGCATCAAAGCCAGAAAAAGGCAAAAAGCTGTCAGCGCGCCGTCAAGGCATTGAGGCACTGCGTGAGCAAATCAGCAAAAAAAGGGCTGAGCTGTACAAAATCCCCCCGTCAGCGCTGAATCAAAGGAAAGCCATCACCGACTTGTATGAAAGCAGTACCACGCAACTGAACGTTGCCCCTGGTGGTCAAGATCCCCGAACACTGAAAGCGAGGGCTGCTTTTCATCAAGAGATGCTCGATAAGACCATCGAACAAGCCATTAAGTTAGGCCACGATAAAAATGCTTTCAATACTGAACAGTTAGGCTTTTTAAGCGCTAAGTCGTGCTTGAAGGTAGACAGTGTGTTGGATCCGAGCAAAAAGAAAGCCTGCTATATTGAAGCCATCCGGATCTTAACGGCGATGTTAGGCAAAAATAGTGAACTGGCAAAACGGTTCGAATCGACCGGGATCGAAGTCGTCGTGGTACCCGCGGATAGGCCGATGACCGACTTACCCGAATTTGCTTCCCTCAAAGGGGTTGGAATTGCCCAGCAAAGCAGCAGTGTGAGCCGAGGTTGGGATTCGACACGAGGGGTTGGGGGGCTGCTGATCGGCGCGAAGATGTATGTCGCGATCACCGAAGAAAACCTACTGGGTACCGATGTGGATGCAAAACTAAAAACCATCGGCGGTGGGTGTTACGCGAGCCAATATTCAACGAGTTCGCATGAGTTTGCGCACAGTCTTCACTTGAGTGATGCGACTACGTTGGCTCAAAAACAAGCGATCACGCGTAGCTTTGACAATAAGAAGAAAGTCCGAATCGATTCGGCGAATACCCGTATTCTCATCGATGATCCCCTGTTTGTGCCCGCGCAGCACACGTTGGATGTCTTATTTAGCCAAGAATGGGTTGATGGCCCAAGAAGAAACCTCACCCGCTTACCTACCCCCAAACAATACTGGGTGTGGGTAACCAATCGTCACGCGTACGCCACAAACCCCGATGGGAGTCATCTGATGTACACCAGCCACTATGAACTTCAGGATTGCTACGCGGCGTTTGATGAAAAGGAGTACTTTGCTCAGTGCACCAATGCTTATTTAGGGGCAAATAGCGGGAGCGATCCTTATACGCAAAGGCCCCGCAATAATGGCGAAGCGTGGATAAGAAAGCACGAAGAGCCAGAAATGGTCAAGTTGCTCGATGAACTGTATTCATCCGGTACGACGACGGCCTTCAGTAAGTCCCATCTTGAAGGCACCAACCGCGATGATGGGGTCGATGTGACGACGATTTCTGATTACATTAAAGCCCACGTGGCCAAGGCGAAAACCAATCCAACTGTGTAATGGTCGTTGGCAACAGGGAGGGATGAGAGCGACTCCCTGTATCTTGCTCAGAGTGGAGCGCAGTGGCGCCTAATGCCCCATCAACCAAGCCTCATCGATCACTGTGGACGGCAGTGGTCGAATGGTCACGTTACCTCTAGAGCCTACCGTTCGTTGTGAAATAAAAGGCTCTTCATCAACGCTTTTACAAAAATAAATTCACAACGAGGGGCAGCAGGCGTTGTCTCCTTTAAGTAATATTTATATTCGAGGATAATTTAGTAAAACAATTTTTTCGCTTTCGTATTGGTTATATAAATTTGTTCGCAGCATATTCATGATGTTCTTTTTTTATATTTACGACTTGACGGTAACTTAATTCAAATGCGTGCGAAATCTCACCGTTCGTTCGCCCTTGCTCTATCCAGTCAAAAATGATCAAATTTCGCACTAAGCGGTGGAAATGTTCCACCTGAGGAACTTCAATTATTTCCCCACCATAATGGTGACTGATCACTGCCAAAGCATCAGGAGTAATCACTTTGCTCAGCTTGCTACGCTGGGGGTTTTTGGGGATGTAGAGTTTCTTTCCACTGCAGGAAGAAACAAACAAGTAAGTATCATAAAGACCAATGAGTTCGATAAAAAACTGTATTTTTTCTGGCAGTTTTTTTATATCGATATATACAATCTTTTTATTGACTTCATTAATAGTAATTTTATTATTCATTTAGGTTTACCGACGTTGTTTATTCGGATTAAGATATAACGCAGGTGAATGAAAAATATCTATTGGGAAACATTACCCCTAGAAGGCCAATATACGACAGGTCGAATTATTACCGTGTGATACGAATTGTGTCGAACTCAGGATTGGCAGCACCTTTATTTTTGCTGTTGAATTGAGAAAAGAACAAGGCCTGCGTACGCAAGCCTTGTTTATTTTCACGGTCAGTGAGTTAAAGATCGGCGGGTTTGCGCCGGAAGCCAATGTGATAGGCCACTTGCTGAGACACAACGGTATTTTCACCCAGTTTGATCACGGTGAATCCGGTATCTTTGCCCATTAGTAGGCCTTTCGGGCTGGTAGAAAGGCAATGATTGAGCTTGTCGATTTGTCGCTGCATGTGGCCCTCGTCGTCAGGGTTATTGGGGTTATAACGTCCGATGACGATGCGCTCAACATGACGAACGTCGGACAGATCTAAAGGGTCATGTGTGCCATTGTGTTTCATTGCTTAACTCCTGTTAGCCACCTGTTGAGGTATTTTGTGCGGTAGTATCGGTGGTTGGGGTCTTGTTGATCTTCGCCTCTAGATCGTTGAGCTCGCTTTGCAGAGCGATTTCTTTATCCGCCACTTTTTGTTTCGCCTCACTCAACCTCTTTTCAGCGCCTTTGAGTTTGTTAGGATCTGCGTCTTTGCCTTCACTCTTGTCAGCAAGGGACTTTTGCTTCTCGGCTTCGAACTGCATGTTGGCGAGTTTCAACTCAGACTTCGCGGACTCCAGCTGTTTACGGCAGAACACGACTTTGTCCGCGGCGCCCTTGATGTTTTTGTCTTCTACCAATTTCTGGTTTGGCCCTTCGACCGACTTCGGTGCCACGGAGTCTTGGATGATGTCCAATACGCGCGATAAACCTTCTGGTGTGCCTGCCTGAGAGGCGTGAACATTGACGTGATACTTGGCAGAGTTATCGCTTGAACGAGTATTCTCCTTGTGACTAGAAACGCTGCCTGACACTTTGGCTGTCACGCTCAATGGGCCCCAGCCGACCTTGGCATTGGCAGAGAACGAGCCTTGGCTGTCGTTGGTTTCGGATGAAGTCTCGGACGACTTCACTTCCATATCGAACGTAATGTCCACTTCATCAACCATCAGGTTAGGGATGTTGACGATCGCCAGGACTGGCACTTCCAGGCCGACATCTTCTTGCTCGATGATGTCATTACCTAGACCATCTTTGCCCGTGACCACATGACGTGTATAGGAAAAATCTGCCGTACGGGTTTTTTCTCCTTCAAAACCGACGTCCTTGATGAAGTCAACGGTCGAACGCGCCAGCATGACTTGTGCGTCACACGCGGCTTTGAGTGGACTGCCAATCAGGCTCTCCATTGGGAGGCCACTAAAATGGTTCTTAATGCTTTCTAAAGCCATAGTTGTTTCCTTTTTTTGGTGAAGCCTTTAGGCTTCGGGTTGTGTCATCTCAGATGACGAAGACGGAGCGGTTCCCTCGCGGGGGGACATTTGCTGGGGGGTGATCTGGGTGTTGTACTTGTCAATGACTTTCATCACACATTCAGGGGCTTCGCTGGATTTGAACTTGACCTTGAAATCAATCACGTCTTTATCTCGTCCTGCGCTGGCATCTCGTTGTCTAGGCGCGATGTCGACCACCAATTGCGGGCAGTCCTGTTGTAATCCGTCTTGCATCTTGCGTGGATCAATGCCAGTCACACGTACCGAAAAATCGACTTCCAACTCATCTAGGTACAACCCCTTGGCATCTGTTACTGCGATCAGCGGCATCGTGATTTCGTGTTCGGGATCAAGCTGGAGTCGCACCACTTTGGGGGTGAAGATGGACGCAGTTTCGTCGTAATCGAAGTACTGCTCGATGAGGTTTTGGTAGTGCGACAGGCTCATGTCGCTGGCGCAATTAGCCACGTAGTTCAGCCCCCGCACGATACCATCCAAATATTGCGGTGAGACGGGTTTGTTCTTGCTAAAAATACCCATGATGATCAGCCCTTTGTTGATTGAAGTGGCGTTCACCTTACTGAGTAACAAAATGACAATGCAGCGGGAAACACTTCCCAATCCCGTCACGGATGTTGTTGGTTACAGTAGCCTGACCAGCAGCAAGAAAGGACAGCAAGAATGAGGATGAAATGGTGGTTTATCGGCTTACTAGGGGTGGCAGGTATAGGTCTATGGGTGGCTTTTCCGATTGTGTTTGAACCGGAAGTGATCCGCTACTCGGATATGCAGTCGTCTAAGAGCATGGGGCTTGAACAAGTCAAGCGGCGAGGTGTATTGCGTGTCGCTACCCGCTTGAATGGCATTGGGTGTTTTTATAAACGAGGTGAGTTGAGAGGGCTTGAATGTGAAGTGCTTAAAGCCTTTGCTGAGCATTTGGGGGTGCATATCCAGGTCGTTTATCGGTCTAAACTGGATGAGTTACTGCGGGCTGTGGAGCGCGGGCAGGTCGATATTGTGGCCGCAGATCTGACACCAACGGTGAGCCGAGAACATCACGTTCGTTTCAGTGAGCCTATATTGGAAACGCGAGAAGTCTTGATTCATCGCTGGGACAATCAGATCCATGAGTGGTCTCAATTGGCCGGGAAAACCATCACTGTCCGCCGTGGAACAACTTATGAACAGGAGGTGGAAAAATTGGCCGCTGAAGTCAATGTTTACTCGCAACTGCTGCCTTCTCACCGCTCGACATTAGACGTCATTCGAGGTGTCGCAGAGGGGGAATGGTCGTATACGATCGTTGACGAGCACATTGCACGCAGTGCGAATGCCCAGTTTTCCACCTTAGCGCCGGCGTTGGTTTTCGGTGAACCGCGTGGTATCGCGTTCGCGTTGGCCCCATCCAGTACGACTTTGCGTCACCATCTCAATCAATGGCTTACATCGAAACAGGCACGTGCGATTGTTGGGGCTTATCAAGAGCAGTACCGAGATCAGAGTGAAAGCTCACCTCGGGCTCTCAGTGCGTGGGATCACTACTTTCAAAAGTACGCTGAACCGCCGTTTAGTTGGTTATGGCTAGCCGCCCAAGCATACTCTGAGTCGGCTTTTGACCCGAAAGCGGTGTCCCCTGCGGGTGCTCAAGGAATTATGCAACTGATGCCCGAAACGGCGGTCGATATGCAAGTGCTTAACGTGTTGGATCCAGCGGAAAACATTCGTGGAGGATCCAAATACAATCATCGGCTTTATCACGCCTATTGGCGTCATCTAACCGCAGATAATGCCTTGGCATTTACCTTTGCATCCTACAATGCGGGAGTCGGGCATGTACTGGATGCACAACGCTTGGCTTTACGTGATAACGCAGATCCAAACGTTTGGTTTGGCAGTGTGGAACGCTACATCGTCCTGCTTGAGCAACCTCAGTACTACGCTTTGCCGTTTATTCGTTATGGCTATTGCCGGGGCAGTGAAACCAAGCAATATGTCAAGCGGATCTTCGATCGCTACCAAGATTATCGACGAAAGTTTCATGAGGATAATGGGGCCAGATAGCGGCCCCTTTGTTCATCGCGTCGAAGGATGCAAATAGAGAGTTTGAGAGGGATAGGCAAAGTTAACTTCATGACGGGCTAAGAGAACACTGATGTCCATCAGAATAGACTGCTGGAGTGCGAGAAACTGGCTACGGTCGTTGGCGTAAACATAAGCGTGAATGTCGATATCGAGGGAGGAACCTGAAAAACGTGTAAAGTGAACGCGCATAGGCTCTGCAGCGATGTCCTCGCGATGTTCAAGATAGGCAGAAAGAGCATTAATGACTTCTGACAGCTGCGTCATGGTGGTTGCGTACGTCACCGATAAGGTGGTACGCAACTGAAATTTGTCACGTCGGCTATAATTGGTCAGTTTCATGCGCACAAGGTGGCCGTTAGCAATGGTGATCAGCGTGCGATCCAATGCACGTATCTTGGTTGAACGGATCCCGATCGCTTCTACGGTCCCAGCAATCCCCTCGAATTCGCCATAGTCGCCGACCTGGATCGCCTTATCCAGATACAGCACCACCCCACCAATGAGGTTTTCCATCGTCGGCCTGATGGCTAGCGCGATCGCCATGCCTCCAAGACTTAAACTGGTGACGATGCCATAGACGGGGATCCCAATGCGTGTTGCACCATAGCTGAGGACCACGAGCGCAGCGAGTGAACTCACAATAGTGCTCAGTACTTTTACCATGCTCAGTTTCAAGGAGTCCGGCACTTGCTGGCGCGCCAAAGACATCAAACCACTCGCAAGTGCTTGATAGGTTGCCATCGCGATTAATGGCCAGATCAGCAATTCGGAAACCATCACCAAAGCACGCATTAGCGACCCACCAATATTGATGTGGTGTTCAAGTGTCCATCGTACCAGTTGTAGGCTCAACGCGAGTACACTCGAGCCGACCACACGTCGGCGCATCAAAGGTGTGTATCGATATAATGCCAGTAAACTCAATCCATACAGGACCCCAAGTGTGATTAGGGCTATCCATTGCCACAGCGCCTGATCGGCATAAAGGGTAAACAGTGCCTTAGGCATACCGTGCAAAGCCCGAAACCAGCGTGGAGGGATAAGGGCGCCTGGGCTGGACTCAAAGTATTGATACCAATCGCGCTGCTCAGGATCATGCGTCGGGAGGTGTTGGATTTGCTCGTAATAGTAGCGCAGCTGCTGCACCGTGCGAGCGGAAAAGCGGTAGTGCCCATCGCTGGATTGGCGGATCGTCAGCTCTGTGCCCGGGAACACCCAGCTCTCGGGTAGTGAGCGTGCGTTGGCCTGCGGGTGCCCAGGAACCCTGCTCAACTCAGGTGCGGGAGTTCGCCGTAATATTTCACCGAGCAGCAATACCGACTCTAAACCGATTCGCTTACGGGTTGTTTGTGGGTAATCCGACAGCTCAAAGCACGATTGCGCGCGTTCGATGAGCGTGTCGATGTATTGTGCCTTGGCTGAAAGGGTGGGGGTAGCGTTTGGTGGAAGGTTTTCCAGTGTTTGCAACTGTTGGCGAGTCGCCTGAGTCAACTGCTCAAAGCTGGTCAGTGTCGCATAGGGTGAGCGCGTATCCGCGGGTGCTAAAGGGAAGTGAGATAGCACGTCACCAAGCATGGCCTCTGACTGTCCTTGGACCCACGTCGACCACAGAAGCATGAGGCTGAGTGGGATGAGCGCGATATAACGAGGGTAATACATACCTGAATTCCTTGAAGTGAAAGAAAGCGCCCTAGGCTAGTGGAGGACGGCGAGTATGTTCATAGGGGGCGTGTTCAGGGGGAAGCGTTTCCTGAAAGCACTTTGATACTTTGAGTTTTACGATGGGATGCCGAAATAAACCAAGGAGATCGTGACAATGTGGCGAATCGGATTGAGCCTGATGACAGGCTTACTGACAGGGTGCTTGGAGCAGAAAATTCATCACCCAGTTGATACATACACGTTGCTGGAGTGTCCGCCAGAACAGGCCTGTTCAACTGGGTCGATTGAGCTGCCTGAACCAGGGAAACCGTATGCGCTCGGTTTTATCGAGATTGATGACCAGGGCGTGTTCTGGGACCGTGAACAACTGGAACAGCTCAAAGGCTACGCGCAATCTCTCACCCGAGCTCAAAATACGCTCATCTATGTCTATGTCCATGGTTGGCAGCACAACGCCGATGGGCAAGACAGTAATGTGGTGCAATTTCGTCACCATCTCGCTAATCTAAGTCAGCAATTGCCAGAGCAAGACTGGTCGGTGTTGGGAGTCTACATCGGATGGCGTGGACGTTCAGTGGCTTGGCCTCTGCTTGAACACACGACCTTTTGGGATCGCCAAAGTGCAGCGAAGCGCGTCGCCGATGGCAGCATTACTGAGGTGTTTAGCTATTTGAATACGCTGAAAAAGCAAAGCATTACCGAGACTCGGGTGATCACGCTTGGTCACAGTTTTGGTGGCGCTATTGTGTTTTCTGCTATCAATAAACTTTTGGCTCAGGAATTAGTGGACTCGAGCAGTATCAGTGATTTTGACGCCTCAACCAAAGGACTTGGGGACTTAACCATCTTAATCAACCCAGCATTTGATGCCCTCAAATATGCCCACTTTCATGATTTGCAAGATCGTTACAATCAGTTTTATGGTGGGCAAAAGCCAATTTTGGCCTTGTTTACCTCCGAAAGTGACTGGGCCACTCGCTATGCGTTTCCTCTCGGCAACGCCGTGACCCGAAGTTTTGAAGCAAAACGTTATATGCGGACGCAGATCGGGCAGGAAACGGTGTTGGTCAATCAGAGCAGTGCCGGGCGGATCGCGATCGGTCATTTTGCTCCCTATCGCACTCACCGCTTAACGCCGGTCGATGTCGAACGGCAGCCACAGATGACGCGACTGCAGTCGGCGCGCTACTCGATGAAACAATGGGAACAGGGGCTACCGAACATACATTTTCGCGGTGCCGACCTTAAGAGACGTGCTGAGTTGCCTGCGCGTATGCCTTATCTGGTGGTGTCCGTTGATGAGGCCCTGATCCCCAATCACAATGATTTCTCTGGGCCTGCTTTTCAAAGCTTTTTACAAGACTTTGTGACTATGTCGATCATTGATTAATGCGTTGCAGCAGTTAACGGCGGAGGTATTTACTTTTTAGCCCCCGCTCACTGAGGATCGCGGTGGATAGCAGAAATGGGCGCCAGTCCTGGGATTCGAAAGTAACCAGAAACAGGGGGGAGTCATAGGTAGACTGAATAGCGCCGTTATAGAACTCTTCTGCTAAGCCATCGCGGTTGTTGTACAAACGATAATCTGAATAGGTTTGTACTATGCTACGTCCCAACTCGATGGGGTTGGCTTCCGATTGGCTTATGTGGCCAAAGCGTAGCCCTTGCTGAAAAAAAACGGTAGGCAGGACATTCGGGTTGCCCATGTAACCGATGATGTTTTCGGTGATGTAAAAATCCGCGGCATAGGTCATACAACCTCCTTGAAGGGTTGGTGAAGGGCAAGCGATAGTGAATGAGGCAATGAGAGCCCACAGGGCACGCTGCGACAGCAGCATGCCTGAGCGTCGCCGAGAAAAGGTTGAGCTTAGAAGCGATAGTTGATGGTGGCAAAAATCGCGCTGCCATGGCGGATGTGCACTGACTTATTGTCCACGTGGAGTGTGTCGCTTGAGGGACGGTCGATCTTTAGCCCGCCTTCTACAGTCCAAGTTTCAGTGAACTGATAGCCAAGGCCTATTTTACTGCCTAAAACCAGCGTGGTGCGGCTATCCGTGTGAGTCTTATTAAGCGCGGTATAGCGGATTTTGTTGCTCAGCACCCCCAGTTCTACGCCAAGATAGCCGTAGAGGTTGGCTGTCAATGAGTAGCGGTAATCCATGCCTGCTCCCAATTGATAGCCACTGTACTTCAGCGTTTGGCCACCCGTTGAGTCGAGCAGCGTGTTCTTGATGGTCACGTTGCGCTGAATGTAGCCGTACGCACGTAGCTGTTCGCTGAGGTAGTAGCCACTATGCAGACGGATCCCATTCATTCGATCGAGGTTGTCGGTCAGAAAGGCATTATTGACGTCTTCGTTGATGTGGCGTTGACCGCCAAACAGTTCGAAGCCAGCATAGATATCGCTTGAGGTGGTCGCTTGTGCAAAAGGTGTAAGGAATAAGCAGACCGAGAGAACTTTTTTCTTCATCATCTTCTCCTTTTTGGGATGGAAGTGAGGCCATTATCACGAGCATCTAGCGGGACCATCAGAAGGAAATGGTTCATCCAGCATCTCTACAGGCAATCATGAGGGCGTAGCCAAGGAGAAACACGCCGCGATTGGGCGCAGTAGAGAGGTTGCGGTATTTCGTTCCCACAACTCAATTCGGAGGTCAAGTTGAGGGCTCGGGATTAGCCTCCACCCCAACTGAGTCTAAGGATACGAGCAGTAGAGCATGCGTTTTTGAACGACCTTAGCCTCTTTAGGCCTTGGTCCAGCCAGCCTTTTTGGCAGCTTGTTCGGTGGAGAAACAGCGCTCGCCTTGCGCTGGATGGATTTTGACGGCCGGATAGTTGGGGTGATCCGGCGTGAAATAGAGTTTGCGCTGACTCGACTGGGAAATATTGCCTTTGATGAGGCAGTCTGCGCCTGCAACCGCGACATCGGCGTTCGACTTGACCGGGCAGGGCATCAACGCAAACTCATTATCAAAGCAGATCTGCCATTCATGCCCGCCACTCCAATATTGAAGGGAGTCCACTTTGAGATTGATGTGCTGGTTGTGTTCGACAAACCATTGACGGCTTTGCTCAGTATCTGGTAAGCGCTTACGGGGTAAGTTGATTTGATTATGTAGCTTCAGTGCGGTGGCGAAATACTGTTCGGGTGATTCCAGCGTTTCATCGTGCATGCAAGTGCCATGGTACTCGTACTCATGCTGAAGTAGCCAGACACTGGGCGTCATACATAAGTATTGGTTTAGAATTTCGCGGCTGATCTCGATGGGATAGTCCCCCTCACAGGCTCTCGGGTAATTCCCGATGTCGTCGACTTTTCCTTGAGGCCATAGGCCGTGCAGGATATAACCAAACTTATCTGGGTCATGGCACTGCAGGTAGTTTTTCTGACCTGGTTTAGTGTCCTCTTTGCCTTGGCAATGAGCGGGCGCCCAGGAATAAGACAGCACGTAGTAATCGGATTCAATGTCGTTGATGCTGGTGGTTTTAACGGTGTCGTTATAACCCACGTAGGTGTCGTTTGGATCGATACAATCTGCGGCTGCCACGTTCGTCGCGGTAAACAGCATGATAAGAGAGCGTATTTTCATTTTATTTTACCTTATTGCACTGACGTATACACATTAGTATAAGATTGCCGTTGATGAACAAAAGATGTTAGAAAATGGCTGACTTAATTAAATAGTGTCGTCACCTCGCGACAAATTTGACGACTTTCCCCGCTACTTTTTTAAAGCTTCCTTCTATTTCACAATCGTTTGTTTCATGTCCTCGATTGCATCGGTATCTCGGTTCGCTTGCGCGGTCCTCTTTTCTATTACCACAATGGCCGTTTCTTGCTCGAGTTGTACGGCGAAGCTGATTGCGCGCCGTTTGCCAGCAAGCTTTAACGGTTTTGACCAGTCTAGCTAAGGAAGGTTCGCTTGCTGAGCCAAGTGGAGCACTCACTTCGGAGTCTCCAAACGTAAACTCAGCCAATTGGGCGCAGAGATGGGAGTGAACAAGGTCGATGGTCAATGAAAAAAGCCTCAGAACTCGATGTGGGAAAGAGAACCAAGGCCTCAAAAGTCGCTCATACGCGAATCGCGTTGAGCGGGGAAAGTTACTCTGGGTTAAAGTTGAGCATCATCATAATTCTCGCGCACACCCTCCGGGCAGCCTTTTTCGCGAAGTTCATTGGCAACGGTGTTTTCGATAGCGCTGACATCGATATTTTCTAATAGGTTGCGGCGCTCTAAGGTCAAGCCCTCAAGCATTTCTCCTTTTTGTCCTGACATATACTGGCATGCGTGACCCATCTCATGCATGAGTAGTAGAGGAGGGCTCATTTCGCAGGCAGAAGAGCGTGTTTTCAGTACACGTAGGACGTTCCAATTGATGGTGCCAGCTGTACCGTCGACCTCTCCCCACGTATTGGGATGGGTGGTATCCGTGCTTTTGCTGACGTTGATGGTCAGTACTTCGGGAATAGCGTCTAGTTGGTTGATCAAAAATTCAGCCAGATCTGATTGGATCAGATAGGCTTTGGCGGCCTCAAAATGAGCCTGAGCTTGTTCATTGCTGATGTTAGTGCCAATAACATGAATCATGGTGTTCTCCTGTTTGAGTGTTTGACGTAATGTCATTGCGTAAGATATGAGCTTGGCTAAAGGAGGTTCAGAGGATAGTGTTTCCCAGTGCTTTTCCGAGTGTGAGCTATCGCAGAGACATTCAGGCTCACATTGGCACTTTTTCTAACGTGGACTAGGGTTAGCAGCGATAACCATCCGATTAAGACTGCCGTGAAGAAAGAGAGGAGTGAGCATGAAGACGTTAGTGAAGGTGATAGGGCTAATAATGTTGGTCATTGCCGACTCATCGATCGCCCATGATTGCACCAATACTCGTAAAGTGTTGTCGTGGAATATTAAAGATCTGGGGCAAAGTAAAGATACACACGAAATGCAGGTGATCGCTTCATTGGTCGCTGACAGTGATGTGGTTGCGATACAGGAAGTGGTTGCTGGTAAAGGAGGCCCTGAGGCTGTGGCGCGCTTATTGGTGTTATTACGTGAACAGTCTTCTGACTGGATGGCGATAGTCAGTGAGAAAACCTCCGGTGAAGGGACGGAGCGGTATGCGTATCTATGGCGCTCTGAACGGGTTGATCGTGTTGATAGTCCAGTGAGTGGTTTGAGTACCGAGCTCAGTGATGGCGTCGATAGGGAGCCGTATGTGCAGACTTTTTGGATCGGTCAGCAACGCACCACATTAGTCAATTTTCATGCGGTTCCGACCAAAAAAGAGCCTGCGCATGAAATTGTTCAGTTGAAGCAATTGCCTGCCTTGACCTCGGATGCACCAGTGCTTGTGATGGGGGACTTTAACCTCGGTTATGAAGACGAGGCCTTTGAGCCGATAAGAAGGGTAGGACTTCGTAGCCATATTCGCGGTAAAACCGCCCTGAAAATGGCTCGAAAGGATGGTGAGCATTTGACGCACCCATACGACAATGTATTCTCTGAACACGTGTCGATCTGTACTAGCGGGATCTTGGATTTTTCTGAGCGCTACCCGACACTGAAAGCGGCTCGCGCCATTTCCGATCATTTGCCTGTGTGGGTGACGATCGCGTCCAATTGAAAGGTCGGCATAGCTTGCTGCCTCTCGACAATCCGTCGTCAAGCGCGCTCACTGCTATTCCACTATCCATGGGGATTCGTGAGGTGCCCAGCCTTGCAGATAGGATGGTAAGGTGGAATGAGTAGTGGAACCTCAATATAGTCTTAAAATTAAATTAAATCAGCCCCTTACCTTGCATAACCTTATAGTGTGTACCAATCTTATTGCATAAGCATCGATAAGGATGGTGTATGCTCTCAAATTCTATGAAAAACAGAGGGGCAGTAGGGAAAGTCCTACTGCCTTCTTTGCTCGTCAATCTTCTTTCTCTTGCCGCGTCATCAAGTCACCTTCGTGACCTCGGTATCGGGGGAGTGGAAGAAGGGTTGGGCGCCGTCTCCAAAGTTAAAGACTGGTATTCTGGTGGGGTCATCGCAGGCTTTATTGATTTGCCGTTTGCAATGATATTTCTGGGGCTGGTGGCCTACATTGGCGGTGAACTTGTGGTGATACCGTTGACGGTTTGGTTGATGACTCTCGCTATTGTGTGGCTTTCTTCTCTCCGTGTTAAAAGCTTAAGTGAAAAAGCTGCGCAAGATGAGCAGGAGCGAAAAGCCTTCCTGATCCTAATGAGCCAAACTCTACAGGGGATCAAACGTCAGGCTGTTGAGTCTCGAATTTTTAATCAGTTTAAGTCCTTAAACAACGTCCGCTCTTTATCTAAGGCAAAAGAAGAAGAACAAAATGCCTTTATTCAAGAATGTCTGCAGCTCGCGGCCTTGGCGACGTCGGTTTTACTCGTGATCACTGGCAGCCTGTGGGTGCTGGATGGTCAGCTCACCACGGGTGGACTGGCGGCATGTTCGATTTTATCAGGCAGAGCGGTGGCGCCTTTGAGCGCTTTGATTGGGATCCGAATCAAGCTTAATTCAATACACAGTGCGAATCAGGCAATAGAAAAGTTGAGTGACTTAACGGTTTCCCACCGAGTGTCCCCCGCAATGACCGAACCTGATCTGCAGGTTGATTTTGACGTGCTCGAAATTCAACACGCGACCATTGAGCGATATGGTGAACTCGCCCTGGTGGATGTGAGGTTGAAAAAAGGGGAATTGGTCTTGTTAGACAGTGAAGATCGCCACACTAACAGTCATGTATTGTCGTCAATAGCGGGTGTGGATGAACTGAAGGCCGGTGAGTGCTTGGTTAATGGCAACGAGGTGTCACTCGCCACAATGGCCAACATGATCGCTTACTGTGGTGTTAAAGGACAATTGGTGTCGGGGACGATTCTCGACAACTTGTGTGGTTTTGATCCCAGCAAAACCCAACGCGCTAATGACTACGCTCGTCGCCTAGGGTTAAGCAAAGAAATTACGCGTTTACCCGATGGATTGGAAACACACGTTGGCCAGACGAGTGCTGCTTTGTTGAGTATGGGCAATGTGAAAATGCTCAATATTGCCGCTCAATTCGCCAGTGACAAGCCGGTTGTTCTGTTAGACAGGCCGGACGCTTCGCTTGATCTTAACGCTTTAAGTCATCTGGTTGAAGTGCTGGGGGATGAGATGTTGGCGGGACGCGCGATACTGATGGTGAGCGCTCATTCTCGGCTTCGTGAATTGGCCAGCCGAACCATTGCCGTGCAAACGGAACGCACTCAGGAGGCCGTCGCATGAATCGTTTAAAAAGTCATCAATCGCTTGACTCGCAAGATCGCCAAGAGGCAATGAATGCGCTCGAAGCTGAAAGCCTCTCTGTGTTGAAGCAACTGGAAGTGAACGCGAACATCCAGTTGTTTGCGCATCAATGGATCGATGAAAATGGCGTCGAGTCCATCGACGATATGTTCGCTCTGTTCGATAGGCTTGCATTGCCGTATCGTTTAGTGGCTGACTTAGATGCGGTAGGTGACCCTAAACTGGTGATACTGGTTCTTGGGGAGCAGACGTTGGTTTCTGGTCATGTACATGCCAAGCAGTTTATCGCTCATGACACCAAAGAAGAGATAACCGATACGCCTCAATTTTGTATTGTCATCGATGGCCCACCCTTGGAGAAAGCGTCTCCCGATTGGGTTGGCGAAAGGTTACATGTGTTTCGCCCAATCATCCCTAAGTTACTGTTAGTCAGTCTTATCACCAACTTGTTTGCTCTGGCCATTCCCTTTATCACGATGTCGATCTATGACCATGTCATTGGTGGCGATGCTGGACATGAACTACAAGGTATTGCCATTGGGGCGGCCTTATTGTTTGTGATGATGGGTTGGCTCAGAACACTGCGCAGCCGAGTGTTTGCTTCGGTGTCGAATCGTGTCAGTCGTGAGATCGCGCAATCTCTCGTTCAGCGCCTGCTTAGAAGCAGCTATGCGCAAAACCAGCAAACCGCGTCGTCAAGTCAACAAAATCAAGTCATGTTGTCTGAACGTATTTCTGGGGTGCTATCTGGGCCATTAGGAAATGCGCTGTTTGATTTACCGTTCGTTGTGATCTTTGTTGTTGCTATAGGCGTGCTGGGCGGTTGGCTAGTACTGGTGCCTATCGTGGCTTTGAGCCTTTACTACGTGTTAGCAAAACGTTCGATACGCTCGAGCAGCAAGCGCTCAATGCAATCGACGGTGGCGGGCACCAATCGTCAAAATATGACCAATGAGTTGTCATCCAAGCTGGCTTTTATTCGTAGCGCTGGGTTTTCAGCACATTGGATCCAACGCTTCAACAAGGCCAGTCTTCTCGCCTCTACCGTGGCGTTTCATCAATCGGTTGTTCAGAGTCGCTATACCTCGATGTACTATTTTATTAGTGTGGGCTCAACACTCGCGGTGATGGGGCTCGGGATCGGGCTGATATTTGAAAACGTCATGACCCCGGGGGGGTTGATTGCTTCCATGATGTTGATATCGAAAGTGACCGGACCCGCTCAGATCTTGGCGAACAGTGCAATGCGCTTTAATAGCTTCAATCAGTCTAAATTGCAGGTCAATCGCATTCTGTCTCAACCGTCTGAGCGAGAATTCAGCTACCAACATCATCCATTGCCTACGCTCGCCCCGAGCTTGCAGTTAGAGCAAGTGACACTGAGGTATCCCAAGCAAAGTCGCCCAGCGTTAAATGGGGTCAGTCTTGACATCGAAGCCGGTGAAATTGTGGCCATCACGGGTCCCTCTGGGAGTGGTAAATCCACCTTGATCGAAGTGTTGTCAGGTTTGCAACCGATTCAAAATGGCATGGTTGAGCTGGAAGGCGTTAACCTCGCCCAATACGACCCACAGCTCTATCGTCACTGGTGCTTCATCCGCGCAGCGTACCCTGATTTGCTCACGCTGAGTATTCGAGAGTGGTTAACCGATGGGCATCAAGTCGAAGAACAGAAAATGATTGGTGCCATTGAAATGGTGGGTGGGGAGCGCTGGCTCGAGACCTTACCAGATGGGCTGGATACGTCGATCAGTCGTATTCAACCGGACAGCCTTTTTGACTTGCTGTCAGGCACTGTCGCGCAGATCCTGATTGACGCGAAAGCGTTGGTCTATGACTACCCAATGTTCCTCATGGATAACCCAGTACCCGATGCTCATCCCAATGCCAAACGGATATTTAGTGAGTTCGTGCAATCGAAAAAAGGAAACGCCACCGTGATCTTCACTTCCCACGATCCTGAGCTCATTAAGCTGGCCGATAAGGTCGTGGTTTTGAACGAAGGGAGTGTCGTTTATGCCGGTCCACTCGACACACAGCCGCCTGTCGGCCTTCAAGAGCGTCACGAACCGCCACTGGCTCAAGAGAAACGGCCGTCAACACAAGAACCGTCAGTTCAACCGCATGCCGCCCAGCAGGCCCAACCCCCGTCAAAGCAAGGAGTCGCGAATGGCTAAACACCCTATCGATACAGGCGAGCGCTACGGTGAGCTTGTTGAATCACAAAATACGGCCCGTACATTGGCGCTGGCGACGTGGTCGGTGGCTTTGTGTGTGGTGGCTTTTGCCACTTGGTCTGTGCTCACTCAAGTGGACGAAATCGCTAAAGCAAAGGGCGCCGTGATCCCTGAAGGCGAAAAACAAGTCTTACAAAGTGCCATTGGAGGCAAGTTAAAGCAAATTCTCGTTAAAGAAGGTCAATTGGTCGAGAAAGGTCAACCGCTGGTTGAGTTTGACGCGACTTTTCAGCGTACCGCGCTGGAAGAATTGAAATCTCAACAAGTGACGCTGCTCGCTAGCATCGAGCGTATGAATGCGTTACTTGATGACCGAGAACCGAATTTTGGGGAGTTTGAGGTCGATTATCCCCAGATCGTGAGCCAGCAAAAGGCGCAGCTAAGTGCTCAGAAAGGGCTGTACTTTCAAAAACGCATCGTGCTTGAAAAGGACAGCGAGCAGCTCGCTGAGCAGCTTCGCAGCGTCGATAAGTCTTTGCCTAGCTATGAGAAAGAGCTGAATGCCACTAAGCAAGAATTGACTATCCTAGAGAAAGGCTATAAAGCAGGCAACATCTCACGTTTACGTGTGCTTGAAATGCGCCAAAAGCTGGCCAGTATTGAACAGAAAATAGAAGAAGCCCGTGGCAAGAAATCGGTTCTCATTAAGCAAGCAGACAGCAATGAGCAAAAAATAGAGCAACTGCTTGCTGAAGCCAAAGCGACAGTGAGCGATGACCGTTCTAAAGCGGTCTCTGACTTATCCGCGCTCAACGCAAGAGTGCGTTCAAGCCAAGCGAAATTGACCAACACGACGTTAGTCTCTCCCTTACAAGGCTTGGTGCAAAGTCTGCCGAGCACCCAAAATGGGGGCGTGATTCAGCCGGGTGGGACCGTGGTTGAGATTGTCCCTGTCGGCGGTAAAGCGGATTTTAAAGCGCGACTTTCGCCGAGAGACATTGGTTTCGTGAATGTGGGACAGCCAACTCGAATCAAGATTGACGCGTTTGATTACAGTCGCTTCGGGGCCTTGAAAGGGGAAGTAGAAAGTATCTCACCGACCACAAGTCAAAGTGAACGAGGCGAGATCTACTATGAAGTGGTCGTGTCAGTAGAAACGCCATACTTTAGGAATAATCCGGAGAGCTTCTCTATCTTGCCTGGTATGACGGGCGAGGTCGACATCACAACAGGCGAAAAGTCGGTGTTCCAATACCTATGGAAACCGATCTATACCAATATCAGCGTCGCGTTTGGTGAAAGGTAACTCAAAGAATGACAGACGTTGCTTTGTTCAAATGAGTACGGGTATCAAGCGCTAGAAAGGGAGCACATTGCGTGCTCCCTTTTTTCTATCAATGGCTAGTTATTTGAGTCGAGATCTGGCAGTCCATCTATGTCGTTGTGGAGGTGTTTATCGTCATGCGCCTGCTGTTGAACGTGGTGAGTATGCGCATCCGACATATCGATATCCGTTTCTTCGATACTCGTTACTGAGTTAACGGTATCATCGACGTGTGCCAGCACAATGTCGAGGTCAGCTGGAGCCTGTTGATTGGAATCCGTGTTGGTATGGGCAGGCGTAATGCCCAGTGCGTCTAGGTAGGCAGCAGAACCGGTAGGATGCTCACCGCCCACTGGTGTATGAGCATCTAAAGAGACGTCCTTACCTAACGAGTCGTCTAATGTGACCGTCAAATCTTGTACGTTGCCCAACGGTGAGAAATCTGGCTCATCGTGCAGCACAGGCGGCGGTGGTGGTGGTGGCGGGTTGACATGGCTCTGAATATGCCCCTGCAAATCCTCTGTTGTTACGGCAGTGACACCTGTTACTGAGTTATGGGTTGTTACCTCTGTTTCGAAGTAGTGATGCCCGCTGCTGATGGGGTGTGCGGATATGACAACCAAATGCCCATTAGCTGGCACAGTGTAACTACCATCCCCATTAACGTTAATGTTATGCCCATTGCTTTGCAGGGTTAGCCCTTGTTGTAGGTGGGTGAGTCGAATACCTGCAACCGATTCATCACTGGAAGACAAATGGGCTTGGATATTTACGGGCACTTCATAGTGATCGTGGGTGGCGAGAGGGAAGTTCGGTGGCAAGTGACCTTTCAGTACTGTACCATCTCCAAGAATGATGTTTTCGATATCTTCCAATTCCATCTCTTCATGTCCATCACTTATCTTCTCTCCATGATCATGTAAGCGTGGCGCGTTGTTACGGGTGTAGGCACCTAAAATGAGGGTGTCGCTGCCATGCCCCCCCTCGATTTCTTTGTCTGTCAGTCTTCCACCGATATAAAGAATATCATTACCGCCTTCCAGTTCCGCCTCTTCGTTGAGTCGACCTTGGACGATGATGATATCGCTATGTCCATGACCCTTTATCTCATGATGACCGCTAGCCATAGTTGCATGTTGTCCAATAGAGTGCGCATAAGCTTGTACGGTGCTTGCGGTAATACCAGCCGTCACATGGTGAGCATTTCTGGTATCGACAGTGACACTAATGGTTGGTGGTGTATAAGGCACAGGGTCAGTATGACCATTTATCGTCATCGTGATTTGTTGGCTTGTCTGCCCACCATGACCATCATCAACCAGCAAGGTGAAGGTGTCTTGAAGTGTCTCTCCATCATTAAGAGCATCGACTTTCGGGTTGCTATTGTTGAGGTGATAGGTCCAAGTGTTGGTGTGGGGATCCAATTGAACCTGGCCAAATTGAGCATTATGGCTTGGGTCTACAGTCACACTAACAGCATCACCATCAACGTCATTGATATCAAGCTGTCCGCTAGCGTTCGGGTTAGTGTCTTCACTTACTGAGTGGCTACTACCTGGGGAATGCTCTGATACTGTGGGAGCATCGTTAGTGCCGGTAATTGTGATAGTAATATCGTGAGTTGTACCATCTTTGGCTTGTACAGTGATCGTCTCGGTTTCAGTTTGTCCTTGTTTTAACTGCTGAACAAGCGCGTGGTGGTTGTAGAGATTGTAAGTCCAGTGCCCATTGCTGTCGATGTGGGCATGACCGTATCCTTTACTTCCCACAATCCCAGCTCCGCCGGTGACTTCAATAAACCCTTGAGTGCCATCAGGATCGGTCACATTTAATGTGCCTGTGATTTGGGTATGCGTATCTTCTAGAGCTTGACCAGTGGAATCACCGTTAAATGTGGCAGGATCATTTACAGGGGCGACATTAATGAATATGGAGCCTTCTTTTGAGTCTACATGCCCATCGTTGGCGGTAAACTGAACGGCTCCTAATCCATTTAGACCTGCGCTAGAGTAGTTTGGTGTTGGAGTGAAGACCAATGAAGAAATGTCCGCAGCGGGGATGTCATCGCCAACACTCACGCTGTGCCCATGTAAACTCAGGGTTCCGTGTGCCACATTAGTGATGGTGATATGACTCATTGCATCACCATCGACATCGGAGTATTTGAAATCGGCTTTAGTGAAGCGCAAAGGCGTATCTTCGGGAGAGCTCTTGAAGTTGGAACCCACTGTTGGATCGTCATTCACTGCATTGACGTTTAGAATCATTGTCGCGCTTGCGGAATCTTGGTGGCCGTCATTTGCTGTAAATTCAATATTGGCGTAGTTCATGCCACTCTGATCATGAACCGGCGTGAAAGTAAGATGTCCAGCGTCCAAATCTGCTTTCGATATTTGCTGATTAGTGGTCACCACTACGCCATTCAACATTAATAGGCCATGAGCGGGTAACTGGGTGATAGTGATATGAACTAAAGCATCCTGGTCTACGTCACTGTAGCCAAATTCTGCGGTAGTAAAGGTATGAACCTGATCCTCATCACTGCTTACGGATTGAGGAATCACAGTAGGGGCATGTTGCGCTGGTGGTGTCACGTCAATAGTGAGTCGGTTTTGAGCAGAGTCGCCTCTAGGGTTGCCGCCATCATCTCCAACACGGTAGACCATGCTTGGTACCGTCCCTGTAAACCCTGCCTCTGGTGTAAAGGTATAGTGACCATTTGCTTCAATGGCCAATGTCCCGATACCCACCATCGTGTGTGGATGCCCAGGCGTTACCGTTACATAGCCTGAAACAGGGTCTTTGACTTGGATATCTTGCAACACTAAGTGTGCATTGGAGTCAGTGTCTGTCGCTGCCCCACTTGCGCCTTCATGAGTGCCGATACCAGATAGGAGATTGCCTTCAATTGGGCCACTATGTTGGACGCCTGAATCACTCAGGCTATGTAATACAGGTTTATCGGTCGTACCGTTAATCGTCACTGTAATAGAGTGTTTGGTGCCATCCTTAGAGGTTACTTCAACGCTGTCTGTGAGTGTCTGCCCATTATCGAGATCTTGGACCTGTTGATTGTCATTGTCTCCAACATAAGCCCATGTGCCATTGCTTGAAACAATAAAATGTCCATAGCTTCCATTATGATTTAGATATTGTTGACCATTGAGGTCCAATGCCGCTTCCCCTTGACCATCGACATCAGATACAACTAGGTGGCCAGTACATTCAAGGGCATTTGTTATAGGTGATGCTCCTGTAACATGCACATTGTGGTGAAGGCTTGTGTCTTCGGTAATACTACCTGCATCACCTGTAAATGTAGCTGCGTCATTCACTGCATTGACGTTCAATGTCATTGTCGCACTTGCTGAATCTTGTTGGCCATCATTGGCAGTAAACGTAAAGTGCGCATAGTTGGCACCGTTTTCGTTGTGGATTGGAGTGAAGGTCAAATGACCGGCGTCTAAGTCAGCTTTACTGATTTGCTGGTTGGTGGTTACCGCTTTGCCATTGAGAAGCAATAAACCATTTGCAGGCAATTGGCCAACGGTGATGAAGTGAAGGGCATCGCCATCTTGATCGGTATAGCCAAATTCGGCGGTAGAAAAAGTATGAGTTGTATCCTCATCCGTTGAAACGGAATGGGCAGTGACGACGGGAGCATGGTTATCGTCGGTGCCTTGGATGGATATCGCAAGATGCGCTGTCGCTTGGTTGCCATGGTTGTCGCGCGCAGTGTAGGCGATACTATCGACGAGAGGTGATGAGGTAGAATCGAGCTGCTGAATTACGCTCAGTTGGTTGTTTAAGGTGTAAGTGTAACGACCGTCTGAACTTAAATGGAATGTCCCGTAAGTACCCTGAATGTCACCTGTTGTGGTAACAGTAGTCGCATCAGCATCGTTGCTTAGTAGGTTGCCTGAGACTGGTGTCGTTGAGTCTTCAACGGCTGTGTTGCTATCATCGCTAACGCTAGCGGCTGTGTCTAATACATAATTCGAACTTGCTGATGATTGAGCAGTGACGGTATTGCCTGCAGCATCTGTGCCTGCGACTCGAATTGTTAAATGACCATCCGGTAACGAAGATAAGTCTATGCCAACAAACTCTTGATATTGATGGTCAGGGTGACTAACACTTGTCCCCGTCCCTTGTCTCTGCACCGTTTTCAGGTCGACAAGCAGAGGCGCGCCACCGCCGTCACTGGTAATTTCGAGAAGCGTGACTTCTGAATCCTTAGGTAAGTACACTTGCACCATCATGCCTTGACCATGTTGGTCGACCTGAGCGGAATTCACTCGTATGTCGGTTTGAGTGTCTAAGGTGTAGGTGAGCGATGTAGAAGGAGATACGTTACCCGCCACATCAGTCTGTCTCACTTGAACGTTATTAACACCCTCATTTGGAGTGAACTGAGTACGCCAATGCACACCATTGTCGGTGGAATATTCTACTGTTGCGCCTTGCTCGATGCCGCCAATGCTCAGATCTCCAACGTTAGTCATATTATCTGAAGAGGAACGCCCTGAATCTGAGGTAAGGGAAACGCTTGGTGCTGTGGCGGTATTATCTAGAGTGAAGGTTAACGAACTGCTCGCGGATACATTTCCTGCAACGTCGGTTTGTCTCACGCTAACCGTATTTGAGCCTTGTTGCGGGGTGAAACTCGATGTCCATGTGTTTCCGTTGTCGGTCGAGTATTCAACGGTTGCGCCTGTCTCTTGTCCAGTGATAGTCAATGAACCATCGCTAGTAATCAAATC
This sequence comes from Vibrio tubiashii, assembly GCF_028551255.1. Taxonomy (NCBI): domain Bacteria; kingdom Pseudomonadati; phylum Pseudomonadota; class Gammaproteobacteria; order Vibrionales; family Vibrionaceae; genus Vibrio; species Vibrio tubiashii. The sequence continues at coordinate 274,508 of NZ_CP117031.1, forward strand.
AGATGAATTGTTTCCTGTATCGTGGGTTAATGAGACTTGAAGCGGTGCCACTACAGTATCAACATGCAATGAAAGAATGGATGATGTTGCTGGTAAAACTGAAGAAGGCGCTAAGGCTTTGGCAGAAAGATTATGATCGCCATTCGATAAGCTGCTCACCGCCACACTATATTGTCCCGAGCCATCAGACATCGCATGCCCAATAGGTGTAGAGCCATCATAGATGGTGACTTGTGAGTAAGGAATATCCGTGTGCCCGGTGATTGTCGGTGTGCTGTCTTTCGTGAGGTTATCGGTATCGGAAGTACCAGTATCACTAGACGCCGCTAAATCGACGGTGACTGCATTATTTGGCGGAGTGTTTGTCCCTGCTGGTAAACTTGGTTGCGTGCTTGTTACCAGTGGGTTGGAAGGCACAGAGGTTGAAATCGTCGGTGATTGCCCTGGCACAACTGAAACATGACCGTTGGCATCAAAGGTGATGAACTTTGACGACTCACCACCGTGATTGTCAGCCACTTTGACTTCAAACACATCGGTGCCGTGATATGTGTGTGTCGCCGCATTGTAACTCATCCCAGCAACCGAACCGTTGGCTGTATACACATACGCGCCTGAATCTGGGTCGACCGATAGCGAACCGAATTGACCTGTTGAATTGACGACAGAGAAGGTATGAGTGTCGTTCGCGTCAACATCAGTTTCGGTCAGCGTGCCCGTTGTTGGAGTGGTTTGGGCTACCGATAAAACGGGGTCATCATTGGTGCCATTAATAGTGAGAGTAATCACATGTGGCGTACCATCTTTAGATTGGATAGTGACGGTATCCGTGAGCGTTTCACCTGCACCTAGACTTTGAACTTCTGGCTTACGGTTGTCGATGTAATAGTGCCATCTTCCTTGTTGATCTATCTCTAACTCACCACCAAGTGCGGACTGGTAGGGTGCCCAGTTAGGGTGTGAGGGAGCGCTGATCAGCGTGTGGTAATCAAAGCCTGATTCTCCCGCATCTGGGTCGATGGCCGTAAGGTGTCCCTGAGCTTCTAATTTATTAGAGTAGTTGCCTTGTACTGAAGGGTGGACATTTCTATCTTCGGTGACACTACCTGTGTCTACACCTGATATGGTTGCAGCATCTCCAACCGCGTCGATATGTAATGTGTTAGTTGCTTCTGCAGAGCTAGCATGTCCGTCATTAACCGTGAATTTAAATTGAACATCACCATTAAAGTCAGTGGCTGGGACAAACTGGAGTTTGGCGATATCGGCAGTCGCGATACTTTGACCAGCAGTGATATCGTTTCCATCGAGTACAAACTTACCTTGAGTCGCTGGCGGCAGGTCAGTGATCGCGATTGAGTGCAGCGTATCGCCAGTGTCGACATCAGTGAAACCGAATTGACTCACCTGCATTTGATAGTGTGTATCTTCCGTGCCATGGACAAGAGTGGTTGCCGATACGGTTGGTATATCGTTGGTTCCTACGATCTTAATATCGATGACATGATAATCACCGCCAACAGTATGCACATTGTATTGGACATGCTCCTCTTGCCCAGCAGCCAATTGCTGAATTTGGCTGTTGTTAACGGTATAAGTCCAAGAACCATCTTTGGAAATGTGAAGACCACCGTGCACGCCACTGTTAAATGGATCATGGCGTTTGCCCACATCCGTTGAGAAGGCTGATTGGTCGTGGTCAGGATCGAGGGCACTCAGTTTACCTGATATGATCTCGACAGGCGTTGAAGAGCGATCTTCATACACATCAGGTTTTGAGGTGACTGATATCGTTGCTTTGTCATTACTCCCTTGAACGAGCACTTCAATATGTTTAGTTGCGGTTGATCCGTCAGTCGATATCGCTGTGATATCAAAACCTTCTGCCTTGGTCTCACCTTGTTGTAGCGTATTCGCCTTTGAGTGGTCTAGGTCATAATGCCATTGCCCATTGCTATCCACATGAAGCGTACCGTAAGCGCCAACAGAGTTACCTGCGGTAAAGGTGACGTAATCTTTACTGTCGGAATCGTGCGCGAGTAGGGTGCCTGAAATAGTGGTTACCTTGTCCTCAACGGCCGTTCCTAATGCCGCCGTTAATGCGTCAGGCGTATCGATGATCACATGATCATCGGTACCTAAGATTTTGGCTGTCAGCGGGATTCGTGTGCCATCTGCGGTGATTAGAGTGATCGTATCAGTCAGTGAATCGCCATGACTCAGTGATTGAACTTCAGCGTGACTATTATCCGCACTGTAGCTCCATTTGTTGTGGCCATCGGTTGAATGAGTGAAGTTGAAGGTACCGTGGACACCTGCAAGATTCATCGCGAAGTTTGCTGGTACCGTATGCTTAACGCCATTGACCTCTATTTGAGTAACTTTTGCTTCCGATGGCGAGTCAATATCCTGAATATCGAGGTTTTTCCAACCTGACCATAACTCATTGGTGCTTGTCCCCGATTTTAGATGCTCTTCAGTGACAAAGTTGGAGGCGAGTGTCGGCTGCAGTGTGGCAGCATCATTGCTCGGTAACAGCGTGGTAGACGCGCCAGTGTGAGTAACGCCACCATGAGCATCTTTGACGTCATAAGTGAAATGCACTTTACCGTTGAAATTATAGTCTGGAGTGAAGGTAAATGTACCATCTTTGTTGTCGACGAGAGTGCCGTGATCCGCATGCAGATTTGCGATAGAGAGGTGCCCGGCATCGTTAGTATCCACATCGACAGTATTTGCAAGCAACTCAGTTGTGGTGATGGTTTGTGCGAGATCTTCTTTTCCGCTGTTGAGCTGAACTTCTGAAGAGCAGTACGGGCGGTCATTGTCGCCATGAATGGTGATATGAATGTCGTGAGTGGTACCATCAGCCGATTTGATGGTGACGGTATCTGTTATTGATTCCCCTTGACCCAGATGATCAATTTTTCTACCCGTCGCGTCTTGACCTATGGAAGCGTAGTAGCTCCAATCTCCGTTACTCTGGAGAATCACATGTCCGTGTGTACCTTGGTAAGTGCCCGTTTGAGCATGGCTTTCACCAGAGTCTGGATCAACGATGTTCAAGTGGCCATCAGTGTGTATTTCATCGTTCCATATTTTACCGATGTTTCCATGCATGTGATCTGGTGAACGATCATCGACGTAGCCGCCAGACATAGAACCGTCTGGCGCTGTATAGGTATGTCCTTCATGAACATCTCCCGTATCGCGGCCAGTGAACTGCGCAGCATCGCTAACGGCGTCAATATGCAGAGTGTTGGTTGCTTCTTGTGAATCGACATGTCCATCATTCACCGTGAATTTGAATTGAACATCACCGTTAAAGTTTGGGGTAGGGACAAACTGAAGCTTAGTGATATCGGCGGCTGTGATGCTCTGACCTGCGGTGATGTCGTGTCCATCGAGTACAAACTTACCTTGAGTCGCTGGTGGTAGATCAGTGATCGCGATAGAGTGCAGCGTATCGCCTGTATCGACGTCGGTGAATCCGAACTGACTCGCCTGCATTTGATAGTGTGTATCTTCCGTGCCGTTGCTTAGAACTACCTTGGTAACTGTCGGTGTGTCGTTGGTTCCGACGACATCAATATTTAAGTCGTAGGCAGTACCATCGAAGCTGTGTACTCGATAGGTAACCGTTTCAACTTGCCCTTGCGCTAGATGTTGAAGCGCCGCGTTGTCGACGCTATATCCCCAATTACCCGCGCTATCAATTCGAAGCATGCCACCAAATGGATCGTGAAGACGAGTCTCACCAAATTGACTGTATTGGAACTTATCTTCGCCGCTGTCTGGGTCGATGACTTGAAGTTGGCCGTTAGCTAATTCAGTCGTGGTGCCGTTGTTGTGCGTTGCATGTGGTCCATCCTCAATAACACTTCCTGTGGTTACTTCAGAGATAATGGCTTTATCTGGGGTCGCTACGAGGGTGGTACTTGCGCCAGTGTGGGTGGTACCTCCATGCGCGTCTTTCACATCGTAGGTGAAGTGTACTTTTCCGTTGTAGTCTCTATCTGGGGTGAAAGTATAAGTTCCGTCTTTGTTGTCCAGAATAGAACCATGATTTGCGTAGAGGTTAGCCACATTTAATTGACCGATATCGTTGTGATCAACATCAATACTGTTAGCGAGTAGCTCTGCCTGAGTGATGATCTGTGGCAGGTCTTCTTTGCCAGAGTTTAGTTGTACTTCGCCAGAAACATAAGGCGCATCGTTGTCACCGTGAATGGTGATTATTATGTCGTGACTGGTGCCATCTTTGGTTTGAATGGTAATGGTGTCAGTCAGCGTTTCCCCCGCGCCTAACTTGTCTATGGTTGTTCCCACGGTGGTGCTCGCGCCCTGTCTTAGCCAGTCAGTCTGACCTGCGGCAACTTTATAGTCCCAGTGACCGTCCTCGCGAAGTAACAGGTGTCCATACTGACCATGATAAGAGTAAAGTCCGCCCTGAGTATTAAATCCTGCTTCACCAGAATCAGGGTCGATAATGGATAACTGACCGCTTGTCATAAGTCCATCATGACTGATTTTAGACATACCAGGTTGCGCATAGTCAGGTGACATATCCTGACCAGCTTGGTTTTCGTGCACGCTGCCCGTATCGACACCTGATACCTTGGCGGCGTCATTGGTGCCAGTGACGACAATCTCTAGATTTTGTGTCGAGGTTGCACCATGTTCATCCGTAACGGTGACAGGAATGGTTAGAGTATGAGACTTACCTTGAGGAAGGTGGTTATAGCTTGCATTCGATGGATCGAAACTGTAACTACCATCCACATTAAAAGTCAGTCCATCAACGGGGTTAGCTATGGAATACGTGAGTGTTGCGCCTGTATCAATATCGTGGCCAACCATTTGTCCATTTAGCACGCTTCCACCTTCAGTCACAGAGTGCGACTGTGCATTGATGGTTGGGGCATCGTTGGTACCATGAACCGTAAGCTCTATCGTATGCGTTGTGCCATCTGCTGAGCGTATAACGGCTGAATCGTGTTTAACTTCCCCTTGCGCTAAGTTCTGTATATTGCGGTTGTCGAGCGTATAGGTATAGTGACCGTCGCGCATGAGCAGTATGTGCCCACCGAGCTTGGTGTCGTAGCCAATACCTTGATAGGTTTGCGGACCAATATTCGGGTCAAACTGAGCCTCTCCCGCATCAGGATCTTGGATGTTTAATTTGCCGTCGTAATGCAATTGATAGTGGGTGTCTATATACCCACTATCTTCAGTCACTCCCCTTAAGTCTGCATTGGTTTGTGCGTCGGTAATCATCGCGTTATCGGGAGCGGCGGTAAGATCGAACTTAGCCTGAGTACTGACGCTACCACCGTGGCCGTCAACTACATCATAGGTGAGTCGAATTTCACCATTGAAATCTTTGTCTGGCGTGAAGGTATAAGTGCCGTCTTTGTTGTCGACCAGATGTCCGTGAGTGGCTTGCAGATTCGTCACATGCAACACATCGCTACTATCAACATCGCTTGCGTGCGTTAGTAAATCAGAAGCTTTTATGGTTACAGGTTGATCTTCTATTCCCGCAGGGAGCTGAGTCCACGCACTGACGATTGGTTTGTCGTTGCTACCTTGCACATCGATAACAATTTTATGAGGGACTGTCGCTCCAGCTGAATCGGTGGCGGTGATCCAAAAGGATTCTGATTGATGCTCGCCAGCCGCGAGCTTATCCGCCGCACTACCGGTTGAATTATCGAGCTGATAGTGCCAATGACCATGGGGATCGATAGACAGTGTTCCCCATTGGCCTTGAGGTTGGTTGATTGCCCACGTAATGGTGTCGGACTTATCTAAATCGGTTGCTGTTAGAGAGCCTGTTGCATCTGGTTTTCCTGCCGTGTTTAAGCCCTGTTCGATGATTGCGCCACTTGAGGTACCTGAGATAGTAGGGCGGTCATTGGTGCCGTTAATGGTGACTGTGATTTGATGCGGCGTACCATCTGCCGAATGAACGGCAATCGTATCAGTAGCCGTCGAGCCTTTACCCAAGGCTTGCACGGTTGGGTTCGTGTTATCTAAAACGTAAGTCCATGATCCGTCTTTGGCGATGGTAAATGTGCCCAGATGGCTGTTAACCTGAGAAGCTTGAAAATGGTCTTCTCCAAGGTCTGGGTCTGCTACCGCAAGCTGGCCTTGTACTTGTGTTGTTAGATCTTCTATGACCGAGCCTGCGTCTACTCCGGTAATGACCGCATTGTCATCGTTGCCACCGATCGTCATATCGATTGTTTGCGGTGTGCCGTCTTTAGTGTAAATCGTGAAACTTTCATGCAGTGAAGTGGCCCCGGTTAACGCTTGAACATTCGAAAGAGAGTTATTAACTTGATATTGCCAGTGACCGTCAGCATCAATGGTTAATACCCCATAGGTCCCAGGGATGACATCAGGCTTCACTGAACTCTCGCCTTGATCTGGGTCTATGACATCAATTTTGCCATTTGCGTGCAACAAACCTTGTGAATCAATGTTGTGATCTTCGGTGACGACGCCGGTTAAGTCTCCGGAAATACTTGGCGTGTCTTGCTGACCTGTAACCGGTATTTGAACAATGATGCTCGAGCCGTTGGATAGATGTAACACAAAATGATCAGTCCCTTGTTGGTGCTGATTCAACAGAATGTATTGAGGCGATTTGGGGTTTAATACAAATGTGTATTGTCCATTTACATCGACATGCAGTTCTCCGTATGTCCCCTTTATTACTTCTGGAATAAAGGTAACCGGTAAAGTTGGCGTAGGGGGCGTGTTTGAATGAGTTGGCTGACCGTTACTTCCCGCTGAAATGGTTGGTATAGAGACCGACGGAATATAGTGAACTTGTGGATGAGAAAGCGTCGATAAGTGATGGGAAGGGACTAAATGAGTGCTTGTCTCATGGAGAGCCTGATTTACATCTGAATGAGCGCTTGTGTGGTTTTCATTTGTTGGATTACTTTGATGAGTCGCCTCAAAAGAGGTGGTCTTTGCATGGTGATCAACGATGTTTTTGTTTGTGATACTGCTTGTCGTTGCTAGTTCTTTTTCATCGCTAAGATTGTCTGAACCCTCAGAAGCGTCTACGCGCTTAGCCAGTGATGGCAAGATCAACATCAGAGATTGAAAAAGGGGAATGTTAACCTTGAGATGCGAATGCAGTCTGAGTTTCTTTTGTTTTCTCTCATCACTTTGCTTGTTCTTTATTTGTGTATTTTTATTATTGATTTTGACGTTATTTTTGTTAGCCATCTTTTCATCCGTGAATCTTGGTTGCACTTTCTTAAGTAAAATACACAGATAGGGGTTTCGCTAGCTAATTAAATAATTTTTAAAGAAAAAATTTGAGAACGAGAAGGAGATACAGCTGCGTGTATCAGAGCATATAACTGGATGAAAATGGTTAACCATATGAGTGATCATGCGCAGACTTAGTCAACGCCTCGTATCGATAAAATTGTCATGGAGGTAGAGTGAAGGCCATTGGTGGTTTTACGATAGCACAACATATATATTCTATGAATTGGACTGCATTTAGTGACGTCGTGGTGAATATTTGAGTTCTGCAACTTTGAATAACTAGACTTCGATTATGATTTAACTCACGATGAGAAATTGTATCTGCGCCACTTTATCGTTTGCTCCATTTAGAACTGAACACGACACAATAATAAGGTTTTCAATGTTTAAGAAACTATCACTTAAAAACAAACTCGCGATATCAGCGAGTGCGGCCATTATCATCGGGGGATTATTGGTCGAAGCGCTTTCATTTAACGCTTCCCTAAGTCGTATGGATGCAGAGGTTGAACAGCGCCTTGAGAGTACAACAGCCTCTTACAATCAATACGTAACGGACTGGTTACTATCAAAAGAGCGAGCCTTGACTTCACTTTCTCAAGATGTCGATAAGGCCGCCATTGTTACGCATCTCCAACAGGTCCGTCACTCGGCGGCGTTTGACAATGTATTCTTAGCCTACCCAGATGGCAGTCAAGACAATGCGAATGGTGTTGTGCTCCCACCGGGGAATGATGATCCGCGTCAGTGGGGCTGGTACATCAATGCTGTCGCAGACCCTAGCAAAGTCTTTATGGATAACCCAACCGTTGCCGCCGCGACTGGCGCCAACGTGGTCTCACTGGGTAAGGCGCTCACGCTACATGGTCAACAAGTGGTACTGGGGGCGGATGTTGAGATCACTGATATTCTAAACAGCATGGACAAAGTGATCCTTCCGGGTGACGGTTACATGTTCATTGCCAATGAGAAAGGTAATATCTTTACTCATAAGGATACTAAGCTTCTCAACCAATCCGTTAGTCAGCTAGGTTTGGATTTTAACACGATTCAAAACGCTGCACGTAGTGGTCACGATGAGTCGATTTTAATCGGTGGGGAAGAGTATGTTCTGTATGCTCAGCAAATTGATGGGACAGCACTCACAACAGTGACCATTATCAACTACGGTTCCTTGGTCGCGCCTTTGTTTGATGCGGTATGGGGGCAAGTGTTAGCAACTGCTATTGTTGTGGTGGTGTGTACTCTTCTGTTCAACCTATTGTGTAGCATCCTATTTAGACCGTTAAATAACGTGTCTCAAGCATTAGAACAGATAGCCAATGGTAGTGGTGACCTGACTCAGCGTATTGAAGTGGAAAGTGGTGACGAGGTAGGTCATTTGGCGCACAATTTCAATATCTTTGTGGGCAGCCTGCAACAATTGATCGGTCATATTCGTGAGCAAGCGCACCTCATCAATGAACAGTCCGACAACAACACGCAGCGTTCGAACAGCGCGGTGTCAGAGATCCATCAACAACAGCAAGAGATCACGATGGTCGCAACCGCGGTGACGGAGTTAGCAAGTGCTACGCGAGAAATCGCCTCTCACGCAGAGCAAACTGCCCACGCAGCTCAGGGGTCAACGGTGAGCACGAACGATGGACAGTCTTTAGTTCAACATACTAAGGGATCCATTAACAACCTAGCCACTGAGCTTTCAGAAGCGAGCTCCGTTATTAGCGAGTTGGATCGCCACGCGCAAGAGATTTCAATGGTCCTCTCAACCATTCAAGGCATTGCAGAGCAAACGAACCTGCTGGCTCTCAACGCGGCCATTGAAGCTGCACGTGCGGGTGAGCAAGGTCGCGGTTTTGCCGTGGTGGCGGATGAAGTTCGCGTCCTATCACAGCGCACTCATGCCTCTACCGAAGAGATCAAGGCAACGATTGATACGCTCCAACAAACTACAACGCGCGCGGTAAGCTTAATGGATAGCAGTTCTAACTTGGCCACCACGTCGGTCTCAGATGCTGACCAAGCAACGAAGGCGTTGGGCGAAATTCATGAAGCGGTTTCGTTGATCAGTGATATGGCAACGCAAATTGCGACAGCAGCTGAAGAGCAGACACACGTCACTGGTGAGATCACGCAAAACATTGTCTCTATCAAAGATGTCGCTGATGAGCTTGTTATTAATACCCAAGACAGCTCTCAAGAATCAATCAAGCTGAAACGGCAAGCACAAGAACTGACTGACAAGGTGGCAACGTTCAAACTGTCGTAAAGAAGGTCAGCATTCACAAACGGCGAGGCACGAAGCCTCGCCGTTTTTTTTGGAGAAATATTGTCCCGATGGCTAGAGTCAGCCAGAAATCGCGCACCTACTTCGAATTTGGGGTTGATAGTTAAAGCGTTTTGGCAGTCGTTGTGAACAACTAATCGCTCCGAATGCGTGTGCCAGTTCTGCGCCAGCTCGTTTTTGTTCCAAGCGGCGTTAGAGTAGACGTTTGATGCGCATGGATAGCCTGTTTTCCCCCATCCAATCTAATGCCACTACCGCTCTTTGGTTGACCAAAATGTCAAGCAAGGTATGCCCTGGTGAAACAACGAGCAGATGCATGAAGCCCTAGTAACATGAGCTCGGTAGGGCGCCTCGATAATCGGCAGGAATTTGCAACAGCTCTGCTCTATGTCGCAGTCGGTGACTGATTCACACTCTTGTTTGCCCCTTGAACTGCGCCACACCGACGGATGACCAACGTGACGTCTCCCAATCATCTTGTCTGTGGTTGGTTATTGATTGCTTCTTGTGCAGGGAACGCCCATATCTGAAGAACGTCAGTTTTATTTTCTGCTACTATGATAACAAACCTGGCTCTATTTCTCATATATTTGTTACTATAGTATCAATATTAGCCTGACGCAGCGACGATTCTTGTAAAGGTGTCAATGAAGAAACCATTGGTCGTCTCTTTAAATTGCCATAATAATAGCAATTAATCCGTTTTTTGTGATAAAATTAATACTATAGTAGCAATTTAAGAGGCGTGTATGTTATCTCTTTATACCGCTTATGATGTGCAGATGGAACTCAAAGAGTTTATCAAGTCTGCTCGGAAAAACGATAAACTCAGTGTTCAGAAAATGGCTGACCTCTCTGGCGTGCCTTACGCGACGATCAGAAAGTTTGAGTCAACTGGCAACATCTCATTGCGCCAGTTCCTCATGCTGTATGAGACTGTCGGTGACTTGAAAAAAGTAAAAGAACTGACAAAGTCGTCTAAGCCGGAATTTAAATCAATTGAGGATGTACTTCGCCATGCTTAAGGCAGCCCTAACCGTAAAACGAACGCTTAGCACAGGTGAGAAGGTACTCGTTGGCAAGCTTGTTGAAAACAGTAAGCAAAGCTTCTTTCAATTTGATGAGGCGTATTTAAGCGGGCACTCCACCTCTCTGGCTCCGTTTAACTTAAAGCCAGATACAAGCCTGCAAGTTGCACCAAAAGAGCCGCATTACGGCATTCATGGGGTGTTTGGGGACAGTCTCCCTGATGGTTGGGGCCTTTATCTTATGGATCGTGTATTTAGACAGAACGGTCATAACCCAAAGGAAGTGACAGCCTTAGAGCGTTTGGCTTACCTCGGTGACAGATGCATGGGGGCGTTGAGCTATGAGCCTGAATTGGACTTATTGGATGAGTCCAAGGAGTCGATTGATATCATTACCCTTGGGCGAGCCGCAATTGAAGAATTTGAAGGCACAGAGTCTGCTTTGCTTGAGCATTTGATGAATACGGGTGGGTCGGGCGGCGCGAGACCCAAAATGAACGTCACGCGTCTAGCGAATGGGCAATATTCAACATTGGATGACGCACTGGGAACAAAGCTTATCGTAAAGCTGACATCTGAAAAATTTGACTTGAAGCACTCTGAATCACTCGTCGAATATTGCTACATGCAGATGGCCCGCAATGTCGGCATAGAGGTTCCTGACTTCCATTTAATCGATGCGGGTCATGGACGGTTTTGGCTAGAGCAGGAGCGATTTGATTGCACAGAGCAGGGGGGGCGAATCCATATGATTTCTGCGTGTGGGTTGTTAGATGCGCCGTTTCGAGAGCCTTCTTTGGACTATGTGGATTTAGTTAAAGCTACGCGCATCATGTGTAGCATCACAGAGTCTCAGAAGCTCATTAAGCGCTGTATGTTTAACTACCTAACGGTTAACCAAGATGATCACAGTAAGAACTTCAGTTTTCTGGCCAGTGACGCCGATAATTGGACGCTATCGCCGTTCTACGACATCGTTTACAGCCCCAACCCTTACAAAGAGCATATGACGGCATTTGGCGGTAATGGTCGGACGCCAAAGAGCGCAATGGACCAGCTAGCCGCTCAGTCGGGGTTGTCTTCAAAGAAAGCGATCATGGTGATGGCAGAGGAAATATTTGAAACAACACGCTCGTTTAGTCATGAGGCCAAACACCTAGGCTTGTCACCTAATCTAATCAAGGAGATTGATAAGGGTATGGTCGAAAAATTTAAGGCTCTGTAAGTATTGGATGAATCCAATTCGCCATGACTTTGTCGGCGATTTGAGGCTTACAGTAGCTGAGGTTATCCGAATTGCCTCTACAACATGACGTTTGTGCTCCTTCGCGTGTCAACGTAATTACTCGGTGTTACATCTTGTCACTGAGCTTGCCATACTTTTTTATATCCCAAATAAAATACCACCGTTTCAGAGGTGGCATTTTGGGGCTTTCAGGAAGAAGCGTGCGTTGTGATTTTAAGACCATCATTTGGCCTATGCAATATGTATGGTACTGCGAATAGACACGCTGAAAGGACTATCTTGCCTGATCTATTTATTAGAGATACCGACTACGTTATGAACATGAACAGATTGCTTTGCTTCAGATAAGAGAAAATTAGCCAATGCTGCTCGGGATATCGCTCTTCCTCCCTCAGGTAATGAACCTTCTGCTTGTCGGTAATCTATCGAGGCTTTGTCATTTAGAAAACCCACTCGTGCAATGGTCCATTCAAGGCCAGAAGATCGGATCGTCTCTTCCATAAGGTTTGCATTCCGAACATTATGCCTAGCAACAAAGCGCAAGATTCGATCAAGCCATTTGTTTGTGGGAAAAAGCAACGCAGTAGAAGTTACTAAAAGTCGATTCACTCCGCAGTCCTGCATAGCGTCTACTATAGCTTTAGCAGACTCAGAGTAGACGGTACAGGCCGCTTTGGTGGGGAGTCGTGGCCCTAAGGTAGAAATAACGAAGTCATGTCCTACGATGATTTTTTTTAGATCATTTGAGTCACAAACGTCTCCCACGTGAACACTTAGCTGCGAATGGGCGATATCGGCCAGTTTATCTTCGGAGCGAACTAACGCTGTGACTGAATCTCCAGCCAGCAAAGCACGATCAAGTATTTCCCGACCTGTTCTTCCATTCGCACCCAATAGTAGTATTTTCATATAGTGAACTTATTGTTAGTTGTTAATCAATCTTTGATGTGGAACTGGCGATAAAGTGAGTTCTATGAGTGATTGAATCGCGCTTCAAACCCATCAAGAAGCATATCGAGTGTCGCCCCAAACTGATCGCCACAGCTTTGTTGACCAACATGGTGCTGTACGTGCTCAATAAAATAGGGAATCAACTCAGGCTCTTCAACAGATTCAAGAAAAGCAGAGGCAACGGACTGAGCATCTTTGGCTTTAACTGGGAACCCGACAGCGTGAAGTGTGAAGCCTTCAATATGAATGACGATGGCATGATAGGCATCACACGCTAGAGGCACTGAAAAGCCACCTTCTCTGAGCACCCTTAGGATCGACTCCATGAACATAAGTTTATTTGGCCCTAGCTTTTGCGTTGACCAGATACTATTCACCCACGCATGCTTCATCAAAATATGGTGCGCTGCAATAGCAATGTCAGTGATAGCCTTCCTCCAGGGATCTCTAGGGTTTGGTTTAGGTATCTTAGCTGCAACCCACTCCACCATTTCATCGAGTAACTCTTCTTTGTTCGAAAAATAGTGATAGATAGACATCGGCCCTGTATTCAGTAGCTTTGCCAACTCACGCATGTTGAGACTGTCAATTCCGTGTTTGTCGGCATACTTCACCGCAACTTGAAGTATGCGCTTCTGAGAGAGTGAGTTTCTAATGTTTGTTTTTACCAAGTCGTCCCCCTAGAGTCGTACATTGTACGTATATTAGTACGCTGTACTAGTTTACGTACAATGTACTAAAGTTTTCAAGAGATATTGTGAAATAAAGGTGATACTGAATAGTCTTACAAGAAAGAAATTGAAGGGATATCGCTGGTTTTCTATATTTAGGGCAATGCGATAATTATCGAATTAAATTGAGGTTCTAACTCATTTCTGTCCGTCAACGCGTCAGTAGTTCTTGTCTGACATTCTGCCGGTATGGTCAACACGTTTGCGCCCCTTTGTCATTCAAGGGTGTTACATTCTCGTTGGTAATGGTATTGGAGAGTGTGGTGGAACTGCGCTACATAACCCGCACTACGGCTTGAATGACGATATTTTGGGTACCGGTATGCGCTTAGTCGAACAGCAATTAGCTAAGTAATCACAACTGGGGAAAAGCATCGACAAAACCTCTGATATGTCGGTGCCACAATGTTTGTGAGTTTCGTTAGTTCCGGAGCTGCCTTCGTGAACAGATATACTTAAGCATTGTTGTTGAACTAACTATGGTTCCAGTGGATTTGAACTGTGCTATCAAACATTACCGATTTTCCATATTTTAGTAATTCACTGCTAGTTAATCTTCAAACTCACGTAAATGGTTTTTGCCCCATTCTAAGCTGGATAATCTTTGTTTATTATCAGTTTTTCATTCCTGCCATTTAGCAAAGTGGTCGAGTAAAAAGTCGATCGCTAGCCGTGCTCTCAATGGTAAAAAATGCCGGTTTTGGTAAACAATCCAACTGCTGTTTCCACTTCCCCAATAGGTTTCCAGAATTGGCACTAAGCGTCCTGATGAAATTGCATCGTTAAAGCTGCTTTTCGGTAGGTACGCCACGCCTAACCCTTCTTCACACGCTTGTACAACGGAATAGGCATTATTGCTCTTCCATCTGCCTTGTACTTTCACACCATCTAATGGTTTACCTTCTTTTTGAAATTGCCAAACATCTTTATTGGCAACAATGCAACTGTGACGCTTTAGCTGCTCGGGGTGCGCTGGCAACCCATAATGATCAATGTAACTTTGACTAGCCGCCGCGGCCATTGGCCTGTCTACTAACTTTCTCGCCACCAGCCCCGAATCGCTCAGTCGTCCATAACGAATAGCGAAATCAAAACCATCTTCAATAAAATTAACCATACTGGTATTGAAGTTGATTTCTATCGTTAAATTGGGGTGTTGTTTGGCAAACTGCATCAACGCTGGGGCCACGTAGTTTTCAGAAAACGCGCCAGCTGCGCTCACTCTTAGCGTGCCACTCAATTGCGTTTGTTGTGTCGTAAGTTGCTCGTTGGCTTGCTGCAACCCAATGACTAGCTCCTTACACTGCTGGTAATACGCTTGCCCTGATTCCGTTAAGCTCACCATTCTTGTCGAACGCGCTAACAAGGCGACGCCTAATCGCTCCTCTAACCTTGTCACTTGCCGGCTAACGTGGCTCGTACTGCAACCTAACTGTTTTGCTGCTGCTGAAAACCCTCCGCTCT
The DNA here is from genome assembly GCF_028551255.1 of Vibrio tubiashii. Taxonomy (NCBI): domain Bacteria; kingdom Pseudomonadati; phylum Pseudomonadota; class Gammaproteobacteria; order Vibrionales; family Vibrionaceae; genus Vibrio; species Vibrio tubiashii. The sequence goes on from NZ_CP117031.1 coordinate 289,508, forward strand.
CTGCAACCGAAACAAACTCGTTGATGCCTTCAAAACTCTCCATGCTCACCTTTGCTATATAGCAATAATGTTTTCTCAATTTAGTGGATTATCACTCATTTGTTTGGTTATTAATATAAAGGTGTTCAACAAATACACATAAGCCATAAAGGAAATCATCATGAAGAAAGTACTCATTATTGTGACTAACCATGCGACGCTAGGCGAAACGGATCAAGCCAACGGTACTTACGCACCGGAGCTTACTCATGCACTTAGCGAGCTACTGGGGGCAGGCTTTGATTACGACATAGCTTCAATCAAAGGCGGCCAAGCTCCGCTATATGGAACGGATATCGAAGGTGACGCAGTCAATGCAAAAGTCTTAGCGGATGACGATTTCCAAAACCGTATCAACAACACAATTCCAGTGTCACAGGTCAACGGTGACAGCTATGACGCTATCTTCTACCCAGGTGGCTTTGGTCTTCTTTCTGACTTGGCGAGCAACGAAGACTTTGCAAAAATTTCGGCTAAGCATTATGAGGATGGCGGCATTGTAGCGGCCGTGTGCCATGGTCCAGGTGCTCTGCTGCCAGTTACGCTGAGCAATGGCGAAAAGCTACTTGCGTCTAAGTCAGTGACAGGTTTCACGCGCGAAGAAGAGATCGATTTTGGCACTATTAATGACATTCCTTTCCTATTGGAAGAGTCTTTGGCACGCGGTGCGGCGCGTTATTCTAAAGTGCAGCCTTGGCAAGAACTTGTGATTGTCGATGATCGAGTTGTCACAGGTCAGAACCCAACCAGTGCGTACGGCGTCGGTAAAGCGATTGTGGATCTATTGGCCTAACCAAATTTATCCGATTGAGTTGATAACTTTGCGTTCCCGTTATTAGGCGACATCTTGCAACTTAGTTTCCCTACATGTGGAATAACTTATTGATTCTCAGTTGAGAAAATATGAAAAGGCAGCAACATTGAAGGATGAAAGACGACAATTTGTCGTCTAATCAGCGTTAGCTGATGAGAGTAATATGTTAGTTCGCAATTTGAAAGTCGATGATTTTGAAGACTTCGTTGGTAAAATGAGCGTGTCAGTTTTTCACACAACTACTCTAGAGAATTATAAATCTATACTGTCTTCTGGTGGGCTGCTCGCCAATTTAGATGGCTCACGAAGTTCGGTGTTTGGAAATTCAAACGGTTTCTTTCGTTTACGATCTTACGTGTCGTTTTTCTAAATCGCCACGATGGTATTGCATCAGGGGAGCAGTTGGCATTTCAGACAGAGCATGAACGAGCTTCTGAATAATTTGATAAGCAGCAAGATGCGCCTGCCAGACCGACATCGCATAGAAAAAGTAGCGTGCACAGACTGCGATGGTCATAAGGGCTAAGTTGAAATACAGACTTAGGGTTCTCTGGCCATTGCGCAATGCGACGTATAAGCTAATCCAAGCGGTGAGTTCTGCGAACACGCACAGCACTAATACTGGTATAAGTGATGTGCTTTTCTTGCCTTTTAAATAATGAAATGAGTACTTGAGTGACGCTCATCTTGTCCGTTAGATGCATAGATGACTTATTAATGGGAGGCATTCTCATTTAAGCATTATGTTAACAATAGCAATATCGGGAAATAAAAAGCGAATATCGGGAAACGTTTTGCGGTGGTGGCACTAGAAATTGAGCAGGAGAATAGAGCGAATCTGACATTAAAAACGAACACTCCACCAGTGGCGATGAAGTGCTCGAATACAACCATAGATTACAGAAGTTTTTTCAACGCCGCGTCCGCACAAGCCACATCCAGATGACCACCTGGTGCGCCCCCAACGCCCACGGCCCCAATCATCGCTTTGTTTAATTCCACAGGTACACCGCCAGCCAGGAACAGTAGGTTTTCATTCATATACTGCAAAGGCTGTAGGATTGGTTTCTCAGCGATTGTCTTCATTAAGTTGCCTGATGGTTGCTTCATACTTGTCACGGTAAATGCTTTCTTACGTGAGCTGTCTAGAGTATGGATACCCGCGCCATCAGCACGTAGCTGAGCTACAACGTTACCCGATAGATCAACGACAGTTGCAGACACTTTGTAGCCCTCTGCGCTGCATTGATTGACAGCCTCTTGTGCCAACTTAAAAGCAAACTGAGACGAAATTTGTGTCACTGAAACGGTCTTGTTATCCGCAGCTGAAGTGTTGAACGATAACGCTGCGAAACCGAGCGTTGCGGCGATTGATGCGATTTTGATTGTTTTCATGTTTTACTCCGTTAAGACATCATGTAGTTGATGGAGACCATCTTAACGAATGCTCAATTACACAAGGCTTTCCCAAACATTACAAAGCTGTAATGTTGGTTATATTCAGGCAAGGATGTTGATAGAGTATATTTCGAGCGCAGTACAAATAGAGCGATGGACAATAGATGAAACTACTTTTGATCGAAGATGATATGCATATCGCTAAGTTTTTGGTGAATGGATTCCAGCAAGAAGCGATGACTGTCACGCATGCAACCAATGGTATCGATGGGCTGCATGAGGCACAAACAGCAGACTTCGATGTGGTCATTCTCGATATCATGCTGCCGCTCAAGGATGGATTTGAAGTATTGACCGAACTCAGAGGACAAGGCCATACCGTGCCCGTTATCATTCTGAGCGCCAAACACTCCGTTGAAGAGCGAGTGAAAGGGTTGGAATCGGGGGCCGACGACTATCTGGTTAAGCCCTTTGCCTTTCCTGAGCTCCTCGCGCGTTGTCATACCTTGACTCGTCGTGGTAAACCAGCAGCAACACAATTATTAGCGCTCAGCTACGGCCCTTTAACTCTCGACCTACTCAAGCACACTTTAGAGCGGGATGGGCAGTCGATTGCTATTAATCAACGTGAGTTCATGCTGATGAAACTTCTGCTTGAGAATAAAGAAACTGTCATATCCAAAACCGCCATACTAGAGCATGTTTGGGGCCATCATTTTGATCCTCAAACCAACGTCGTTGATGTTCTGGTATGCCGACTAAGAAGTAAGGTAGACAAGGGCTTTGCGAGCCCTCTTATCCACACGTTGAGAGGAGTGGGCTATGTCCTCAAGTCATAATGTAAAGCAAGCGTTAAATAGAGCGCAAACCAACCTTTTGATGCGCTTCATGGCGATACTGTTGCTCTGCTTTATGGTGGTTGAAATCGCTGTCAGCGCGCTGTTCTTTCTCGATTTGTATCGGGTCGAAAAAAAGCTTCTTAATTCAATGGCGACTGAATATCAGAGAATTTTAACCTACGATTCGGCGCAACGTTTACACCATGTTCTAGAAGCGAACCCACAACGTTTACTCAGTAACAATATTGCTGCCTACATGGTTAAAAACACTGAGCTGGAAAGCCTTGAATTTGTCGCTGGCCGAACAGGCATTTCAACAGAACGACCGTTTTCTCACTATGTAATTGATGATAAGTTTTGGATAGAGGCGTTTTTTGTGAACCCTTATATGACACGCCAAATATCCGGTGAAGATTACTCATTCTGGCTCGTGTTAGATAACCAGTCTCGCTACTTTGTCGCTGTTAACCAATCCGCTATTACCTTTGCAGCACTAATTGTCCTGATTATTGTGACGACTCTATTCACACGTAAAGTCATTGTTGACGCAATGTCTCCCTTGGTGACGCTTGGTTCGCTCTTAGACAAACTCAAGCACGGCAAGTTGGACATCCCAGAGCTTCCCGAAAAGTCTCCGCAAGGCTTGGATGTGATCAATACGAGCGTCCACAACACTGTAGCCAGACTGCAGCACGTTACGACAACGTTAAACACGACTGTTGATGCTATTGCTCATGATGTTCGCACGCCTTTGTCACGTATCACACTCGCTGCCCAATCGGCGTTAATGAACGATGATGACCCACAAGCAATGAGTGATGCGCTTTCTGACTGCGCCGAACAAGCTATGCTCGCAAGCAATATGCTGACCACACTGATGAAGCTCAATGATGAAATCCTTGGAAAGCAACTGCCCAATTATGCACCGACCAATCTGTCAGAAGTGATTCATAATGTCGTTAGCTGGTATGAAGATGTAGCCGAAGAAAAGGAGATTGCCCTAGAGGCTATAGTGAGTGATGAGCTCAACATAGTGTCAGACCCAGATAAACTTATCCAAGTGCTGGTCAACTTAGTCGACAATGCCATTAAGTACACCAATCCAAAAGGCAAGGTAACCATCCAAGCAGAGCAAAGTCTGAATGGGGAAGCGGTGATCCAAGTGACCGATACGGGTATCGGTATCGAACCCAAATATCATGATCTGGTGTTTGAGCGTTTGTATCGAGTTGATAGCAGCCGCAGTAACATTAGTGGCTATGGACTTGGCCTTTCGTTCGCCGCAGCTATCGTCGATAACATCGGAGGAGCGATTCGTTTAAGATCAGAGCTTGGTGTCGGCTCAACCTTTATCATTACGCTCAGATTTCACTAGATATCTAGATTTATGGTCGCCCCTGTATTTACCATTAAAGAAGCTCGCTCATTTCTGGCACCTTGTCGGCTTGCGCTAGCAAGTATTCACATTGTGTTTGGATGAGTGAGACACACAGTTCTATGTGTTCACGCTCTCCATCATCGATTCCTTGAGCTTGGGTCAGTCGAACCGTTTCCTCTAGGGCATTGTTTATGGCGCCAACGGTTTCTACCATGATGGAAGCCATTTTGGTGCCTGAATAGCCGAGCAGAGCACCGAACTCAGCTAAATCATAGCTGGTGATAGGGCATTGGAAGTTACCTTTCGGCGGATTTTGAAAGTCTTCGCTTTGCCAATCGCCAATCGACATTGCAAGACATTGAGGGATACTGGCGGCACGCCCCTCATGAGTCGACAATTTACCGCTTCGTGAGTTGCGTTTTGCGCCCTCTTGAGCAATAGCTTCTATGTTGACGAGATCATAAAAAGGGGCCAGTTCAAGGCCTTTAGGGAGCACGAAAAAGCTAATATTTTTACCATGAGCATCGTAGTTTAGAGTGGCTAGATTAAAGAGCATCCATTGGGTAAGCTTTAGGTTAGTGATGACCGTGTCTATGGTCTTGACGTTGAGTAGGCGTGGAAAAGAAACGCCATCACGCATATACACGCCATCGCCTTCATCCCCATTCTGACGCTCGTATTTGTACCCTGGAGGTAAGTCAGTCGCCTGACAGCCATCAATCACGTGTTTTCGTTGAACGACATTACGCGCGTCGATATAGGCACGATCGAACCGCTCGATGATCAGTGTTCTAGTCTTCCCAATGCGAGTTAACTCAACATTAGCGACATCCAAGCCTGCGAGCTTGGCCAATGTCATACAAAAGAACTCATTCACAGCAATACACGGTGCTTTACCGCTTTCAAACTTCAGAATGTGGTTCGAACTCAATTTGCCTTCACCAAATCCCCATTTTTCACCGCGCTTAAGTAAGTTTAACTTGTTTTGAACTCCAGCAACCGAAAGGCGCACTTTACCGTCCCAATACACTAATGGCGCTAGATTTCGCTCGAGGCGTTCTATTAGTTCATCATCAGGTACCGATCTAAAACTGGTTTCCTGAGGTGCTGAGCCTGGAACTCGAAAAGATAATGCGCCTGATGTTTCCGCACCAAGCTTACGGATCAGACCGAACGTATTGCTTTTGGAGATCGTCGTGTTTTGTATCATCTCCTCAAAGGCTTCTCCTTCAGGAAGGAGATTTCTGAGATAGTTCTCGATACTGCGCGGTGAAGCCTGATCATCGAAAAGGATATGTGGCGAAATCGGGAAACCAGTGTGTTTCCATTCCTCTTCATAGATGAAGGAGAACTCTGCTTCGGTTCCGACAGGAAGGATCAAACGGCCAATTTTGGTATTCGTACCGATGAACACATCTAACCGTTGTAACTTACTCATACCAACCATCCTCATTGCTGCTCACGCTGTTTTCATCTTGGGAGGGGGAGTGGCTATGTGGACGAACAAATAGGTTTAAGTCGATAAGGCGTAACGATAGGCCTAAGATATCCATGAGGATAAGTACATTGGCAAAGGTGACACTGGTATCGCCTTTTTCTACCTTCATCACTGTTCGACGAGATAAATTGGCTTTTGCAGCGAGATCGTCAATACGCCAGCCTCTATCGGTGCGTTTTGAGCGAATGGCGCTCCCCAGCGTTTCCATACTGAATTCGGTATTCAAATCAGGCATAGGTTGCGCTTTTACCATCTTACCTTTTTTCATAAGTGCCTTTTAATGTACTTTTATCACGGTTAGGTTGGTCTTTAAATATAAGTTCACTATAACTCACTTTTATGGTGGCGGTACAAGAAATTATCTATAAGTGTAATTTAAGTTACTTATGTTTAGTTTGCTCGTTGCCATTGGCGTTGTTGAGCCAATGAGCTTGAAGAGCAACGACGCCATATATGACAAGGCGTTATCCTCTGACAGGCATGCCTAGCTAATCATAACTTAAAACTGTTCCTTTCTTTGTTTCAACTGATTCGACTCGTTAATCCAAAGCGCTATATGACTTATTTGTTCTTATCTCACAGCATGACCAAGCTTGTATATTCACGACAGAGGCATCGTGAGAGTAAAAGTGAGTTCAAAAATATACCAATCATATGAAATGAAAAAGCCCCTAGACGCGTCTAAAGGCTTGCATGTGGCGGTGAGCAGCCACTATGAATTTAGGTTTAGTGAGTTGCTTTAGGATAAGCACTATTGCAATGGGCGGGATATCAGCATAAGAAAACGGGTAGGACACATTGGATCACCTGTGCTTTTAAACATGCATGCGTCAGAACAGAAAACAACAAAGGCCTGAATAGGTCGGGCCTTTGTTGTCGTCATTGAAGCTCATCCTTGAGCAGTTAACTCAATATACAAAAGTAACACTCATCAAATTGGATTAAACGCACCCCAACAGCGTTGCTTTTGCCCAGCCAGAGCTTGTTTTACTGGTCAATATATTTTTCTGGAAGCACTCTTACTTGAAGTACATTGTCGACATCAATGAGCTTAGCTGCTGCCAAAATATCTTCTTTTGTTGCTGCAGCTAATTCTTGCGCAGTGATCCCATCGGCTTCAATTATATCCGGGTAAGTTTGCGCTGTTGAAGTTAAGTCGAACCAATAACTATTGCTTTCTACCTGCTGATCTACAGCGTCCATAATTGGCGTCGCTGCTCGCTTAAGTTCATCGTCTGTGATCAGCTCACTTTGCAACGACTTCAGCACATTCTTATAAGCTAAAAAAACCTTATCAACTTGAGCGATGGTCGTATTGCTATTGATTGTTAGATAACCGAAGTTTTTAAAATTGTAAGATTGCGTGCGCCCAGACCAAGGACTATAAGCGGCACCGATAGCCTCTCTGATTTCTCTTGTTACGCGTTGCTGAATGACGTTCTCCAACAACAAAAAGTGTAAGCTTTGTTTCGTATTACGAGCATCAGGCAGATCCCAGTAGCTACTTGCAAGTGCTGTTGTTTTTTCACCTTTGTGATACCAAGTAACATCTTCCTTTTTAATTGCTGGAAACTCTACCTGATAACGCTCTATTGTTGCGTTTGCCTTAATATCTAATGCACCAAAAGTTTGGGCCACGTAGTCAATCGCCTCTTGAGGAGAAATATCACCAACAATACCGATCTCTACTGGGCCATTCGAAATGGCATTATCCATTATCGGTTTCAAGTCAGACATAGAGAATGCATCTAGCTCTTTCATGGAAGGTTCGACCCATCGCAAGTCACCACCATGCAGTTTGGACCTAATATTAACAGCCTGAACTTCTTCTGGGCTTTCCTGGTAGGTTTCTAAGTAATTACTTAACATTTGTAGCGTGAAAGACTTGCCTTGTTCACGATAGCCACCGTCAATCATTAAGGCGGCAAATACCCTAAGTTGATTAAGCGCATCTTCATTTTTCACTGCCTGTTTCAAAACAAATGCGTTAGTCTCTACCGTGGATTCAAGGCCCATGGTCGTGCCTGCAAATATGCGCTTCAAATCATTAATATCATGAGCTTTAAGCCCACCAGTAGACATGCCGACGTTGTACAGATTAATCAGAGCAGATTGCTCTTGAGTTAATGACATCAGCCCTTTACCAACACGGGCAGAGATGTATACAACGCTCTTCTCAAAATCGGTCTGTTTAATATTCAACATGACACCATTATCAAAACGATAGCGAAGAATATGTCCATATTTGGACGTGCCAATTAGCTTAGCTTTACCTGGCTTACCAAAGTTCTGGTAAGCGAATTCAGTGGCAGCCTTCTCCACATAGGGCGTTACCTTAGTTTGTTGGCTTTCCGCGTATGTTTCAAGCAACGTCTTCTCAAGGCCTGGGGCATTGCTACGCTCGGTTAAATAGAGGCGAGGTGGTTGAGATGCCCACCTTTTCCGAAAGGCCTCATTGATTGATTTAACGGTCAATTGGTCTCGTAGTTCATAGAATATGGATAGGTCGGTTTGTGGTGATGCGATAACGTAACCACTATCAACGGCATTCATGACTCTGTTAGCAAGAGTGGCACTTGACGAATCCCCAGCCGTTTCAACACTAAGCTGTAGTTCATTTTCTAACGCTGTAAGCTGCTTCTTGATCTCATCTTCGGTAAAACCGAACTCAACCGCTTGACGTAATTTTTGCTCTAGTGTTGAGAGGCCAAATTCCCAATCTCTATCCGCTGTTGTCACGCCGATTTGACTTACACGAACAGATTCTAAGCTTATCTCCGATGACATACTCGGTGACAGAATTCGACCGCCACTTTCGTACGCTAATGTGTCAATACGATTAATCAAAGCCCTAGTGCTCAGTAAGTGAGTCCAGTACTCTAGATTGAGTGCCTTACTGTTGGCTTCAGGAGACTCCTTCGCGAGAAAGTTAAATTCTATTCGCGTCTCTACATTTGGATCTGTAAACACTTTCGCTTCAACTTTACTCGGCAACACGACGTTAAACTCTGGGTCAACAGCGGGCTGAAACTCTTTATTACGCCAGTCAGAAAAGAAATGTTTAACGCGTTCAAGCATAACGTCATGACTCACATCGCCAGCCAAAACCAGAGTTGTATTCCTTGGCGCGTAATAAGTTTGATAAAAACTTCTTAGGTCCTTTTGGGTGACTTGATCCATCCCTTTGATTGTCCCAAGGCCAATTTTATTGGGTAGATTTGCTCCTGCATAAATATAATCTGAAGAGTCAAGGAAACGGTCCAGCCCTACCGATTGACGCTCACGAACTTCAGACTTAATGACCTTACGCTCCCTATCTATTGCGCCTTGATCCAACGTTAACTCAGAAGCCGTCTCTCGTAATAAAAATAATGCCGTATTAATGCTTTCAATATCTGCCTTAGGTAAATCGAGTCGGTAATTAGTGTTGGTCATACTTGTGGTGGCATTAGTGTCTGCGCCAAAAGCTAAACCGTGCCTTTCAAGCATTGAAATCATTTCGCCTTCTGGAACATGAGTTGAGCCATTAAATGCCATATGCTCTAAAAAGTGTGCAAGTCCTGGCTCTTTACCTTTCTCTTGAAATGAGCCTGCGTCCACAAACATACGAATCGATAGCCCCTGTTTGGGCGTGCTGTTTTCAACGGTGATAACGCGCAACCCGTTATCAAGCAGAACCGTTTGATAACGAGAATCTAGAGCGATATCGGTTTGGGTAAACCAAAGTGCTGATTCATTAGGCGCTGAGATTGTCGTAAAAGGAAGAGACGACAGAGAGAGTAAGACAAGAGTTTGCTTAAATTTTTGGTTCCACATAGGTTACTGCACTGGGTCTAAATGATGATTGAGATTAATCCTATAGGCAGCGTAAATGCCTGTCGAGAAATTAGTAACCTCACAAAATTAGATTTTATATTAGTAATATAAGCATTACGTCGATGAGTGCGCGTAGTAAACACGTGCCCTTGTGAACTTTGGCGATGTAGCGGTTAGGCAAAGTACTGAAGTAACGATAACGTTTGATCATGAAGAGTCGTTTGATGTATTGAACCACTCGCAGCCTATTCTTCTCGCTCCGGTTATGTGATTACGTCTCAACATGTGGTGATTGGACGGGCGATCGAGTTCCTAATCCATACGACCCCACCTTCAGCCAAATAGACGCTCACTTGTGAGTTGACACTGCGGTACAAGCCAACAGTCCAAGGCCATCAATCGAAAAGATGGCAGTTGTACTGCTATGACTCATCGTACTATGGAAGCTCCAGTTTATGTACACGAGACCTCCTAGTGGGGGGGAATGAACTTTAAAGGCTTTGTAGTACGACAGGTAATCCGTTAAAAACTAAGTTAGTGCAATCACTGACACAGAAGTGTCCAAAATTCTGTTGTGCTTTAAGCCCGGCCACTCATACTTCAATGTGACGGTGTAAACCCATATGCATTTCAGCGTTTTAATAGTTTGCTTCGGGTAGTTATTGTTCTGATTTATGATCGTGCACAATTTAAGGGGGACAAATGTCCTCCTTTTTGTTTTATTAGGCGCAATAGGATAGAAGCAACGAAAAAACAATAAAGGGCCTTTTGATGGACTTATTCACTCTACTTGATATCAATAACACGCTCGTCGAGATCCCAATTGGGGGTGGCTACGCCATGAGCTGGATTGAAGCCTTCGGTACTGTGTTTGGTTTGCTGTGTATATGGTTTGCAAGCCAAGAGAAAACGATCAACTACCTGTTTGGATTACTGAATGTAACCTTGTTTGCGGTAATATTTTTCCAAATTCAGTTATACGGACTATTGCTTCTTCAACTGTTTTTCTTTTGTGCCAACCTTTACGGTTGGTATGCGTGGACACGCCCTAACGAGCAAGGTGAAACCTTGGCAGTCCGTTGGTTGAGCCGAAATAAGTTAGTGGCAACTGCGGCGGCTTGTGCGATTTCAATTGCACTGTTAACACTGTACATCGACCCATTTTTCTTTGCGTTAGCCAATATTGCCGTTGATGGACTCAATGTATTCGGGGCGGGTCTCGCAGAACCGGTCCTCGAACCTGATGCATTTCCATTCTGGGACGCGACAATGACAGTGCTGTCCGTGGTTGCTCAAATACTGATGACACGTAAGTATGTTGAAAACTGGATACTGTGGATTGTGATCAACATTATCAGTGTGGGTATCTATGCAACTCAGGGCGTTTATGCCATGTCCGTTCAATACGCTATCTTGATGTTTATTGCCGCAAACGGCACCCGTGAGTGGGCTCGCACCGCGAAACGAAATAGCGCTACCCCCTTGACTCACGCGACGGCTTCTTAGGAGTTAAGATGGTAAAGCAACCTCATATTGGTGTAGATGAAACGCAAATTGCGCCTCTGGTTATTGTTTGTGGCGAGCCTGATAGAGCCAATCGCATTGCGCGTTTGCTCACTGATGCTGAGCTTGTCTCCGACAATCGAGAGTATCGCGTCTTCACGGGGACGTATAAAGATCGAGCGGTTTCCGTCTGTAGTACAGGCATCGGTGCTCCCTCAATGATCATTGCGATCGAAGAGCTAAAGCTTTGTGGGGTAACTCATATTGTAAGAGTTGGCTCTGCAGGTGCGATGCAAACACACATTGGGCTTGGTGAATTGATTGTCGCGGAAGCGGCGGTTCGAGATGAGGGCGGATCTGCCGCTTATGTGAAACCGTCGTTTCCAGCTTACGCAAGTTTCTCTCTGCTTAAAGAGCTCGAGCAATTCTTACAGCAGCATCCCATTCCATATCATATGGGCGCGGTGCGTTCTCACGATAGTTTCTATACTGATGATGAGCAGGCGATTTGTCGATACTGGAATAGCAAAGGCATATTGGGAGCAGACATGGAGACATCTGCGCTGTTTACAGTCGGACGCTTAAGAGGGCTTCACGTTGCGTCTATCCTCAATAATGTTGTCTTGTACGAACAAGATGTAAAAGAGGGGGTTGGGCAGTATGTTGATGAGGCGGACGTCATGATGAGCGGTGAACGACTTGCCTCATTCGCTGCGTTAGAAGCCTTAATGACTCAATAACAGTGAGAATCACCTTGTTAAAAAGCGATGGAAGACCATCGCTTTTTTATTGAGCTCAATCCGCTACAATCGTGAGTAACTTCGACAGCAGGCCAAGCATTCAGAGACCGTTACTATGAAAATCGCCCCGTACCCAAGCGGACGTTTTAAGGACTATCTAAGACAAAAGCGTTCCGAGTTTAAAGATCTCATCTATCAACACCAAGTCAGCTCTCGGTATTTTGATATCAATGATGAAATCCTGAAGCAAGGGGAGCAACTGCAGCACCTCTATGTGGTCCCCGCAGGGCGAGTGTCAATGAGTATTTCGGCGGCGAATGGGCGACGCTTTCAGTTGGGGGAAGTGCGTTGTGACTATCATATTTTTGGGGAGATGGAGTTTTTCACCCAAACCGCTTGTCAATGGAACGTGGTGGCGGATGAACACATGCAGGTTGATGTCATTTGCATCCAAAACCTTGCCGAGGCGTTGCATAAGAAACCAGAGATGATGTTCTTTTTTGCGTCCGCTTTGGCCGAAGATTACCAAGATTCTATGGGCATTTATACCCACCGCCTTTTACACTCGATTACCTACAATATTGCGTACGACTTGTTGGTGCAAACTCAAACCAACACCGGGTTAGGGGGATTCGATAAAGTGAATCAAGAAGCAGAACGTTTTGGTACATCGAGCCGAGTGTATCGAAGAGCGGTCAATGATCTACTCGACAAAGGTTTTATCCAAAAAGGGCCTAGAGGGTTGGAGGTGACCGATCTGCGAGCCCTTCAAGCGTTTATTGACGCGTATGATTGATAGCAATCAGGGGGGCCTGTTTGAAGTGCTTGAACGTTGGCAACGGACGTCATGCCTCGCCCCACTTCCCTTCAATGACAGCCTTTAAGTCAAATCAGTGAGCCAGCGAGATCATACCTCTGGCCAATGAAACTGGATATCAAAGGTCATTGGCCAGAGGCCACGCTGGAGCACGGCGACGTGATTACTCGATGTAAGCGATCGCTTCGACTTCGACTAACGCTTCTTTTGGTAGACCAGACGTTTCAATACAAGAGCGTGCTGGTGCGTTCTCGGTGCCAAATATTTCCGTGTACACTTCATTGAACGCAATAAAGTTCTCCATGCTAGAGAGGAAGCAAGTGGTCTTGATCACGGTGTCTAGTGAGCCCCCACCTTGCTCTAAGACGGTTTTCAGGTTTTCCAATGACATTCGAGCTTGCGCTTTAATTCCACCTTCAACTAATGCCATCGTTGTCGCCTCAAGCGGCAGTTGACCAGACGTAAAGATAAGATTTTCAAATGCCATGCCTTGAGAGTATGGGCCGATCGCTGTGGGAGCGAGTTCGGTCTGGATGATTGTCTTCATTTCATTTCTCTTTTTCGGTTGTAGGATGTTGGTGGGTTTACACGCGCAATTGCGCTCAGAAATAGCGTGGTGCCGCTTGCGGCAATCATACCGATCGTGCGCGAGCGGGGGATCAATGCTGTCTGTCGCGTAAGCTTCAAAGTCAAGCTCGCCGCCTCAAATTCGCTGCCGTTTGTGTGAGTGAACCCTCATGTTGAACGCGTGGTGCTAGGTTGAGGATGTCCCGAGTGGGTAAAAAAGCATTGCCAAACTTGGAGGGCACGAGCGCGGAACAACCCCGCACAGGTAAGGAGATAAAACTGCCAAATCCGTTTCTGCTGACGTTCTTGTGCGGAGGCTTCTTGGGGCCAATACGACTCAATCTGCTGCCACCAAGCGATGAGCGTCGGATCATAGTGTGGCCCAATGTTGTGCAGGTCTTCAAGGACCAAACCACTTTGCTCAAAGGCAACCGCTAACTGCGAGAGTGCAGGGATGTAACCGTTAGGAAAAATGTACTTATGTATCCAAGGGTCCGTATCACCGGTTTGGTTGTTGCCAATGGTATGTATCAGAGCAAGACCGTCCTCTCTGAGACGTTCTTTAATGATATTGAAGTAGTGAGAGTAATTAGCCGGTCCTACGTGCTCGAGCATCCCTACTGAGACGACACGGTCGAACTGTTGGATCCCAGGAATATCACGATAGTCGGATAGGACGAAATCAATGGGCAGGTGGTTAAGGTTTTTTCGCGCCCATTGATATTGAGCTTGAGACAAGGTCACGCCGAGTCCCGTTACCCCGTAGTGTTCCGTAGCGTAACGCAATAATCCGCCCCAACCGCATCCAATATCCAACACCGTCATGTTTGGTTTTAAATCCAGTTTGCGGCAAATCAGGTCCAGTTTCTTCACTTGGGCGTCTTGTAGTGTGGTGGCGTCTTGCCAATAGGCGCATGAGTAGATCATCAAGGGGTCGAGCAATTGTTTATAAAAGGGATCGGCTAAGTCGTAATGAAACTGGATATCTTGTTGACTGCGTTTGACACTCTGTCGCTTTGCCAACAGCGATGTCAACTTTCGCCAGAGCGGTGATGAGTGGGCGTAAAGGTAGGGATAAAGTTCGCTTTTGGCGATCCGGCAAGTGAGCTCATCAAGGGCATCGCAATCCCACTGGTTGTGAACAAATGCTTCGCCTAAAGTGAGTGAATTCAATGATTTTAGCGAGTGAAGTAACGTTTTGTCATTGAGTTTGATGTCCCACTCGTTGGGGCCATCGATATTGACACCTGCGTTGTCCAGTAGTTGTTGGATTCGATCGCTGGGCACGAGCATTTGGCTTCTCCAGTTCAGATAAACGTGTACGCTATCTCACAGGTAAGCCGCTGAGGTGTCACTGTATTAATGAATATTAATGTTTGTTGCTTTGCAAAGGTCGGAGTGTTGATAAGTACTTAGTGCATCATGAGAAGCGGGCTCTACCCTCGAATGTCCTTTGGCCAAAGGGTATTGAGCTCACACCAACCGTATCCATTAATTTGGCAGCCTTGTAAGCGTTCAGACAGTTCGAGTACAAAAGGCTCTTGTTTGAGGATTGTGATCACACCTTGTTCACATAACCCGTCAATCAAGCGCGATAGCAAAACTTGTGAGCGTGAAAAATCCGACTCTTGGCGTATGGCCCGGAGGTGATGATGGAGTTGCGATAGTGTCTCGGTCGACAGCATTGAACAACGGAAAGGGTATCGCATTAAGAAAATGAGCCAGGCACTGTACGGATCATTTTCTTCAATAATACTGCACACCGTTGAACAAGGCGTCGCTCGATAGTGTCCATAAGGTATCGTGATGATAGGATCGTTAGGGGCTGCAATCTGCTGGCCTAATTGCTTCGATTCGGTGGTGTCTTCCACCACCAAATGCGGGTCGGTTGTAGTTTGAGCCCCTGATTGGATAAGCATGAACGTAGCGCAGTCAGGCAGCGCATGTTTGATGGTTGTTTCGGGCAGTTGCATGCGTATCTGGTTATGCGTACAGGCCTTTTGGGGTGCCCATTCCGGGTAAAACCAAAGCTCTATACGATCTAAAATTGATACCTGATAGGTGTATGAGGTGTTTCGGCGCAATCGAAGCATATTGGATGAAAATACATCAAGGGAGAATGCCCCAGAGCCAGTGAACGCGCCGGAAGAATAGACTCTAAACACGGAGGCTTCCGCACGGGCTAATAGCCGGGGTAAGTGCCAATCCGCTTGGTTTAATGTGATCTGAACGGTGCTGTCTGTGGGGGCTCTGATCGACGCAATGTGCTGATAGCTGCTAGACCAAGCGTCACTGTTCACAAGCGCCTCAAGACAGCGAACTACATCACTGGCTGAGAGGTTTCGACCATCATGAAATTGTACCTCGTGTCGCAGTTGAAAATACCATTGTGTCCCACTTGTATTTGCTTGCCAGTGAAAGGCTAAATCCCCAATAAGCTCACCATCAACGACGCGTGTAAGGCGTTGGTAGATTTGGGTCACTAAGAAACGCTCTGTTCGACGTAAGACTCGGTGAGGATGTAAGGGCTCTATGCGACGGTGAAAGGGGATCAAGACCACGCGTTTAAGACGGCGATGAGTTTCATTCAGGAATACCTGAAGCTCATGTCCAGCTTGTCGACCCCCAAAGCTGAGAGTATTAAATAATGTTTCAATTTGGCCCAGCTCTGCTAGAGGCTGGGCAAGTTGATGGCATGCTTCGATGGGTTCGATTAGGCAGGTTAACGCCGCCTTTTTATGGCGACCAGAGCTTGCTTGCCACGAGATCCAGTTCGACGCCTCGAACGATTTGAGTAAAGTGAAGACGTAGCGATCACTCACTTGCCACAAAGAAGCCAGTTGTGAGATCTGACAGAGCGACTCTCCTGGGCCGAAAGTTCGAAACAATTGCTCGTATAACTCGAGTTTACGTTTGAGGTTTTTCATGCTTGTTTTCTTGCTCATTGCATCGCGTTAGATGGGCAAAACCTGCGTGGGTTAGTGCTCGTTCTACGGTGGTCAAGACCTGCTCTGTTATACGCTGCGGGATAAGTTCAGAGTCTAGTTTTGATTGTAAGACTAACTCAGAGAAGTGATCGATTTCAAACTCAAACCCATTGCCCTCTGGTGGAGAGAACAGTGACGTTACCTTACCGAGTCGGTGGATCTCAATATGGGTTGGATTCCACCACTTTTCGGCAATAACCACAGTAAAATCGTCACCACATAAGGTGGCTGAACGAGGGAGGTCTTCAACGATCGATGTGTGGATCGTTCCTTGAATAGCACCTTGAAGTTGAAATTGAGATCGCGTATCGACCTGACATTCATTGAGTTCTGCGACGGCAGTGAAGAGTGGCTCGGCTGGTTCAACTCCCAAACAATCGCAGAGATCAAAATACAACCAAAGACCGTAAACCCCAACATCTAGAGTTGCCCCGCCTGCAAGCGCAGAGTTAAAGATAAATAGGTCAGGATCATAGTTGTGGTGGTTACCAAACGCGACATCAATCTTAGTCACTTGGAGCGCGTGTTCCTTTAGGTAGCGTTTAAGCTCAAGATAGGCAGGGAATGTGACGGTTTTCATGGCTTCCAACAGTAACAGCCCTTGCGCATGAGCGAGTGTTTTCATCGCCAGCCAGTCTGCCAAGTTGGTAAACGCGGGCTTCTCAACCAACACATGCTTTCCATGGCGAAGAAACAGCTCAGTCAGCGCTCGATGGTAGGGGTGTACCGTAGCAATATAGATGGCATCGACATCGGGATCTTCGGCCAATTCTTGGTAAGAACCGTAGCCTTTCTCAGCGCCGAATGTTGTGCGAAAAGTGTCGGCTCGGTCGATGCTACGAGCCGCAACGGCGTAGAGCTCGCCATGGTCACAGTGTTTGGTCAAGGCGACCGCGAATCGCTGCGCAATATTGCCCAATCCAGCGATACCCCATCTGACGTTTGATGTATTCATGATTTTCTCCTCCATATGCCAAACAGAATACAAAGTTTCATTGACTCGAAATAGTGTACAAACCGCGTGACTTGTTCAGGGTTAGTGCATGAGAAAGCAAGCAATTGCATTGGCCTAAATCCTGATGACATAAGACTGAAATGACACTTTTTGAAATCATACGTGAAGGTACAATCACGTTCAGTGACTCAAATATTGCTCATTGATAGTTTTGTTGGTTGATGGTGTCAATCATCAGAGACGCGTTCTATCTCGACCTTTGCAATTGTCATAAACCCTACGACTGCGTCGCAGACGAAACATCGCGGTTGTCTGGGAAGAATTTTATTTGGCATCGAATCCTCATCGGAACCTATCTGTTGATAGGAGATAGTTACTAGGAGCTTTTATGGGTGGACACCAAATCAAGAAGAGTGTCGTGGATGCGTTTCTTGAAGTAAAAAGAGACGTCAAAGATCTCTTGTATGGCAATACACGAAATAATGCGTTTGGTCCGCAAGCTAAACTGTTAGACGAAGCTCGGCATTCCGTCGTATTTGCATTAGCAAATACAGAGATCGAGCAGGCTTTGTCCTTTGATTCAGGGTTAGTGGGCAACTACATAGGTAATTTGACGCCACTGGATGACATTAAAAATGGTTGTCTCAGCCTCGTCGGGAAGACCAAGGCGGGGTCGAAAGCAATTCAAGCTGTTGGTCGAGTTGGCAAAAAAATCTCCGCCTTCCTGGATAAGATTAAAGATAAGTTGGCTCATTTTTTTCGTGGAATGATCGATAGGCTGCGTAAGCAGTACCCTGGGTTTGTTACCGCGACTTGGGCGGCTGAGCTGGGTGTTTGGCTTGCTGCGGAATTCGCCGATAACATTACCACGGCAGTTTCAGGGTGGAGCTATGTACAAAATGCAGCGGATATGTACGAAGGAGTCAAAACCGCAACGTACAAAGCGAAAGATTTTATGACGCAAATGTACAAAGGTGTTGGCGTGGAATTGCTTAATGGGCACCCTGCCTGTATCTCGAAGGCTTTGGCCAGGCATTCACTTGCAGGACTCGCGGGAGGGGTCGCTAAAGCCAGTATTGCTGGTGGTAAGATGGCCGCCGAAACTTCGACCTTAGGCAGTGGCGTGGGGGTCTTAGTGAGCGTTCTGTCGGGTTTATTAGAGCGAGTAATTGGGCTGGTTGATAAAGTGGTTCAGTCTCATCAAGTCAATAAGATCTTGAAGCAAGCCCAAGAGGTATGGTCAAAGCAAAATGCCGGAGAAAGTAGCATCTTGAATGACAATAAATCGTTTGCACAGTGGTTTCAAAACTCGGTGATTTATACGCCGGTTATTGCGGCGATCGTCATGGGTTCTGGATTGGTCAATCATCCAAACCTCTTCCTCAAGCTACTCGACAAAAATGGGATGCTGGTGTCGCAAAATACATTTGATCGGGGCACTCATTATATTAATGAATTGAGTAAGCAATCGGGCGCTTACATCAGAGAATACTCGGAGGCGTATGGGGTGAAGATATCGAGCAGCGATGCATTCCTAGAGTCGCAGTATCGCTCTTTACGTGATAACACTCGTAAGTATTAACCCTCTCAGTGTTGAGACCAATGTTGCTAAATTGGCCTTGTGATAAGACGGTAAAGGTATGAACCAAAACAAGAAAGCAATGCTCGAAAAGGCGTTGTATTTGTATAAGATAGAATTCGTTAAAGCAGCGGAGAAAAGCCGAGCTCAAATCAACTACCTTGGCCAGCATTCCCTCTTATGGGGTACCATGGGAGCCAATGGGATCAGCCCGGCTTTTTGGTTTGGTGTTTGCGCAGGGTTAGCCATTGAATGGACCAAGTACCGTGTTGCGGGCAATAACTGGGTAGGCACGCTAGACAGTGCCCGCACTGAGGCATTCATTACTCCGGAAAAAGAACGTAAAATCATTGCGAGTCTAAAAGCGGACATAGAACGCTCGCATCGACTGCAAGACCAACTGACGCTTGCTCTAACTGGTACCTGTAAACCAACAGGAAGAATCGATACGAGTCGTTACCCATTTAGCAATGCATACGCCAACCTGAAAGAGGACCACTATTACTACGTGTCGAGTGGTTCGCATGCGACTGCAATGTACGTAAGAAAACGCGGGAAAATTGATTTTTATGATCCCAACATTGGTGAAGCGCTTGGGATGACGAAAGCCGCTCTGCAACAGTATTCGCGAGCAGCCGTTGACTGTTCATGTCAAGTCTCGAACATGTCGAGGCTTGACGCAGAAAAGAAGCAGCTAACAATTACAGAATTTCAGCCTGTTGTTCGCAGCCACTAGCGTCAAGTGCTGAAGCTTTGTCATGGCTTTCGCATCACAACGCTCATACTGCCTTATTCCCTAAATACTCGCGGGTACTCACCGTGCCTGGAAGAAACCACGGCCCGGAGTGAATGATACTATTCACTCCGAATGTGCTTGTAACAATTGATTGCCTGAAGGCTCAGTCGACTTTACCCTCGATCCCCACCCGTATCCGTAATTCATTGGGCCCCCCTTTAACGCTCATCAACCGCCAATCATAATACTTTCGCATTAGATATGATGGCGTTTACTGGTTTAGACGTCTCTGCGAAGGACCCATTTCCGCATGGTCCCTGACCGTTCTCTACAGGCTGAGGCTAATGATTGTTTAGTCAAAAAAAGACTTATTAGAACTTGAATCTTCATGACAAACCAATGCATATATAAATAAGTAATAAACTATAAACAGTACAATCAATATATTTCATAGTATTTATTGAGCAAATCACACAATAGCAATATATTTAATGTGGTTATTGTTGATTTGTGCAATTTGAGGCAGTTTATAAATCGTTGTAAACAACAAGAACAATAGAGTTATGAACATCTACAATAATATTTCTTTTAATAAAATTGTTAATTCAATAGACGATTATGCAGATGTTGATAACGAAAGTAAAATTATTGAAATTATTGATTCCATAAATGAAAAGCAAACAATAATAAAGAGTGAGATAACTGAAGTAGAACGTATATTCTTTATTTGGATTGGAACATTAAATTCACGTGCATTAGAGTATATTGAAATTTGGCAAGATTGCTTCAAAGATAGATATCAAATCAACATATATGTTGATGGTCATTTTCTACTGTTTAACCATCTAAAGAAAATATTTAATGCTTGTTATTGCATTAATGATACAACGCCCGCAGACGTGATTGTTGAATATCAAAACCAGTTTTATCAAAAAATCGATACTCTTGTTTCTATAGGGCAATCATTTGATGAAGCCCTTATCCATATTGCCAGTACGATTGGTATTGATTTAAATCCTGCGCTAAAACTGGCGAGGCTTAAAATCGAGGCATTAAGAAAAATTGTTAACATTATTGATATAAGATCATTTGATGACATCTTCTATGACGAGCGTCTTAGACGTATGTACTTTAATGAGTTAACGCTTAGACACAACGCAGCGTGTGCTTCGGATATATTGAGATTAAGTCTGCTGTACAGAGATGGTGGAATGTATGTTGATGTTGATACTTTACCATCTCATCAGTTGGTGTATAGAGGGCTCACTCTACGTCATGGGGCGGGAAACGAAAACATCGTCGATGTTTTGAAATCTGAATACCTATTACGAGAGATTCGAAAGCTCAAGCAACGCTCCGCGAAACGAAATGTGTGCGTCGCTAAAATTGAAGAACAAGTAGGGAACGACGAATTTATTGACGCTCTAAAAAATCAAGCTGTAAAGCGGGTCGAAGCGCTGTTTTCTCAGCCCCCTGTGTGCGTGCATCGCGACATCATGAAAATTGCGACGATCAATCGATACTATGAGGTGAATAATAATGTTCTGATCGCGCACAAGGGCAGCCGAACCACCCGTATAGTGTTGCGTGAAATGAGCCGTCGATATAAATACCTTGAGAGTAACAATCTGCTCTTTTCCACCGAATCGACAAAGAAGAACGTTGATGGGTATCTTGCTCGATTAGACAGATATCGGTTTGACTCAATCACTCACGGTCAAGGGACAGACGTAACTCTCATACTGACAGGGCCATGCTTGATACATGAAGTGCTAATAGGTCTGCTTTATGAAGTGTGCCACTTACCGAAGTCGATATCGCCGTTTTCAGTATCATATCTGTTTCGCATCGAACGCTCTTTTTTGGGGTTTCATCATCAAGTTAATTATACACCAGAACATATGAGGTCATCATGGATGTAAAAAAGCATTAATCCCA